>NZ_ABOX02000003.1 GCF_000172555.1 Pedosphaera parvula Ellin514 | reverse complement strand
CCGTCTTCCGCCGCAGGCTCCACGCGGAGTTAAAGTGGCAAACAACGTTCAAATACTTCCGCTTGGTGGCGGAGCAGTTACGAATCAGCAACGGTTGTTGATTTCATGGCAGCAGAACAATGATACCAACGATCTCGTCAGCGAATACTGGATTTATCGTTGGTCGAATCCCACGTTGGCTTTGACGAATGAAGTGACACCACTGAGCAATCGAGTGGGGGTGGTAACACATATCAGCAACACCAATGTAAACAGTTACCTGGATAGCAGCACGAATGCACCCACCGTGGCTGGAGTCAGCACTTACTGGTATACGGTGCGTGCGGTAAGCCAGGCCGCGTGCACACCTTTGTTTTCACCCAATAGTGGGCCGGCTTCGGGAGTATTGCGGCAACGTGACGGACCAGTTGCCACCACGGGAGATGTCGTGGGCAGTTGTGGCACACCCATCATCGCGTTTAAACAGTTTAATTTACTCACCAATGCGAACGGACCGGACGTTGCAAATTACAACATGCGGATTACCGTTCAGCGGCGCGATCCAGGAATTGCCTGGGTGCAAATCTCGGTGACCAATTATTTAAACCAGCCCATCAGTTATCCTTCCCAAACTTTTGGTCCACTCTATTTTCCACCTGATGGTGATACCGTTCAGGCGGATTATTCGCTTCCCGTCGGGGGAACGAATTTCCTCATGGATGCGACGTGCGTGGCGGGCACTTATTATGGAATAACCTCGGCTCCGGCGAGTTGCCATTTCGGGTCACCCGTTGCCACCAATCAAATCCGTGAAGCGTTCTTCCTTGCCCGGTCAGTTGGTTGAGACTGCACTGACAGTAAATGATCCTCTCCTGACTGGACTAAACCACGGGTGAACTTCTTGTCACAATCCTTTCATTGTCGTCGTTGATCCGAGTGGAACGGTGGGGATGCAGTTTGATTTTAATTCTGGCGCTTCACTTTTAATTCAGGTTTATACCAATTCAGTCTGGTCCAGCCTCGGCGTATTTACTCCGGATACGAATGGCCTCTATTGGGTGCCTTATCCGCCGTGCGTGCTCAAGGCTTTGCCGCCTTTCCAGGGATGCTTTGTGAATCTACCTAGCACCGGAGATTGCGCACAGCATGTTGCGCAGGCAGCGGACGGAGGGCCGATAGCGCCAATACGTATTCGTTTCAAACTTACACCGCGAACCCGTGAATATCGAATTTACCGCAGCGTGGATGATGGGCCGCTCAGTCTCGTGGCGCAGGGTGCGGCGGTATTTGATCCGGCCAATCCTAACAAACAGGTCGTTCGCACCGACGATGGCATGCCTCCAAGTGCTGCTCAGCTTTGTTACTTTGTGCAGGTTTTGGATGAGCACGGCAATGGCAGTCCATTGTCACCGATTGGGTGCAAACAGGTGAAGCCGGCAAAATTGCCCCGGCCAATCCTGGCCGAACCGCAGGCGATTGGCGTCATCGCCAATCCTCAAGTGTCGCTCACCTGGTTTTGTCCGACAAGCGGAGTGGCTCGTTTCCAGGTGAAAGTTGTCCGCGATGATCAACCCGGAAGTGGCAAACCCTCCGGCTTTGCCAGTCCTATTTTGAAGGCTCATATTAATTTCAAACCAGGTTCACTTTTTGCCGGTTTAATTAATAACAGCAAATACCTCCGTTTCGATGAAGCTTATTTGACTCCACGGACCGGAGCCGGTTTTGGCCCGGGGCCACAATTTACACTTCCTGTTAATGTTCTCGCCGGTGTGCCTTACACCATCTCCGTGGCGGCCATGGATGCACAAGGCAACGTGGGCGATTCATCTCCGGCCTGGAAGTTTACCTGGCAGCCACCCATCGTACTGCCCAGCGTTCCCTGGCCGGCCAGGCCGGTGCCCGCCGTAAAAATATTTGATGACAATTTAAGTCCCTCTGTTGCGCCTTATTTTCGCCCAAGAGTAGCCGCCGTCTTGCTGAAGGACGCCAATTTTCAGTTGGATCCGCTCTATCCGGTTGGAATTCGAATCGGTAATTGTGATACCGTCAATAATTTGATTTCCAACGTCCGCTCAACCAATTTCATTACCTACAATTTTGTCTCAGGAGATCCCAGGAATGATCCCCATGAATTGATTTTTAAGCGTCAATCTGCCGATCCATCTCATCGGGGAGAGTCGCTCCTGCCCATTGTTGTGTATCGTCAGCAAGTGACCAACGACACGTTCGCTCGTGTTTCCGGCAACCTCGTGCAGGTAACTCCCTTACTGGAACGAATCCCATATTACGTACAATTTGTCCCGAGGCAGGGGTCGTTTATTATTATTCCAGACCGACTGCTGGCGACGACCTTTGAAATTGATCCCATCTCCAATGCGAATGGAACTTTTTTATACTTGCGGGATCAACAGCCTGTAATACGCGGTGCCCGTTATCAATATTTTGTCGTGCGTTTTAACCAGAAGCATGAAGTGGCGGAAGTGATACCCGCCGGCCAGATCGATATTCCGCCAAATTTGTGAGGAAAAAGTGAAAGCAAATACCTCCAATTTTAAACCTTTGAATGCTCAGAAGCATTTGCAAATGGAACCGCATCGACGGGCTCAATCGGTCGATAGCATGTTCTGGATGCGACTGGTCCTCCTTTTATGCGCCCTTTTGATGATTGGTGGCATTCGGCAGACCGAGGCGGGTGTCGTTTATGAAACCCCCACGGAGTTCCTGGCCTCGGGCGATTTTAATGCGGATGGCAATATCGACGTGCTGGTGCTGGACAAGGCAACCGGCAATGCTCGCGTTGGTTATCAGGATACAAATGGCATTCTTTATTGGTCCGCCCCGCTTGTAACCGGACTCGAAAATGCCACCGGCTGTGCGATTGGAAGATTCCTGCAAACAAATCGCGATGCCGTAGCAGTTACGTCACCGGACTTGAACCGCATCAAGCTGGTCGATCTGTCCAACACAAATGTGGCGGGATCACCTGTGGTCATTACAACATCAGGCCTTGGACCCCATTCATTGGTCGGCTTGAAAAAACCACTCGGGGGCGTGGGAAATTCCTTTGACCATTTGCTGTCTGCAAGTTCCTACAATAACCTGCCCAGCGAGCGCCTGGACCTAACCAGCTTCTCACTTGGGGCATCGAGTCCTGCGGGTCAATTCAATGAAAACGGAATTTTCGCTCGACCAAATGCATTGCAACTCGGGACGAACGCTTTTGATTTTGCCATGGGTCTGGTTCGCGGAACCAATGATACCTTGCATATTTGGCAATTCACCAATTCGCCCGGATTGCTGACAACTTACAGTAATCTGCCGCCACTGAGTGATTATGCAGTGGGACGATTCAACGGTGAAACACTGCCTCGAGTTGCTTTCTACGTTCCCGGGCAATCCAATATTTCCATTGTTCAGCTCACAAACATTTCCGGCGCATTGAGTTTCGGAACTTCTATTGCAATTTCGCTTACGAACGCCATTGAAGGTGTTTATTACGTGGCTGGCACGAACGGAGATGGATCTCTTCAAGTGCAATTTGGCGATGGAATTCAAGGCATACGCCTGCCTGGAAACTCCCCGATATTGGGTGCTGCATATCGTAACGGATCTGGTGCCACCGGACTGGTTCCACTGACAAATGACAAATTTGCACTCCTGACCGCGCCGACGGGGACTGTAACTTCCGTGCATGCGCAGGTGATGCAATATAACGGGAACGGTTACACGCAAATCAGCGCTGGAGATTTGCCGGCCATCAGTTCGCATACCACCCGCGCCAATGTCTGGCTTTTCCAGAAGGAACCTTTTGTTTCCTCCGCGCCCGGATTCATTGCTTCCTTAAGTTCTCCCGACTGGAGCACGCTGGTGACCGGTTTGCCGGGAAGTTTAAACGTGCGCAAGGAGAGTGATGCCGGCGCGAGCACCGGCCTCGGAAATGCCAGCACCAATAGTCCCGGTGCACCACCGCAAGGTGCGGCCTATGGAGTGCCGGACCAGTATCTGGATTCAATTTCTTTATTCAGTTATGCCAGTCCGCGCCCTGCAGAACCAGTCGTCGTTACGATTACACCGCCTCCGGCCAGCTATCCCGGCCCAATCCAGGTTTCTTTTTCCACGCTCAATGCCAGCGACAAGGTGTTCTACCGTACCGGGCCAACAAATGCGTGGCAGCAATATGCGGCGACATTTCAATTGACCAACGACACCACTGTTCAATATTACGGAACCAATTCCTCAGCCAACTCTCGTTCAAGTCTGGTGTCGGCAAAGTACCTGCTGGCCAGCAACAACAAGGGCCCCGAACAACCGCTAATCGTTGATCCATTTGCCGGCACCAATAACCCGCCAATCTTTAATACGAACCAGGTTACTATTTCCTACAATGGAACCATCTTTTATAGCCGCCGCTCGGGAACTACTGGCAGCATCTGGTCGATTGATTTGGACGGCGCAGGGGACGACTACATTACGTCTGGAATCAGGCCGCGGGTTTCGCACGATGGGCAGTGGATGGCTTTTCTGCGCGAGGGAAACCCATTTGCCGGCCAAGGAAACATCTGGGTAAGGAATCTCGTCAGTGGTCTTGAACAAAGAATACTCGTTAATACCAACAGCATTGTCAGCTATGACTGGGATCTTAGCGGCACCAATCTGGTTATTGACTATGCTTGCAAGCTTTGGCGATTGGGACTCAACGGTTCACTTGCACTTTTACCACTGAACGAAAACTGTGCTGACGTTGCTCCGGTGGTAAATCCTCTCGACGGTCGACTTGCCTATTTTAATTTGAACCCGAATGCCCTTAATCCAGGAATTTCGGTGACTACTCCCGATCTCGCTACAGGAGTTCATTTCAATCTGAATGTTTTTGGCGCAAGTTGGCCATCATGGTCTCCGGACGGGCAAAACCTGGTGTTCGTGGATAGTAACGATTATTCCTCCGTTGATAAGGGAACGAATCTGTATCTGGTCCATTCGGATGGAACCGGGGTGCACCAGATGACGCGACTCAATGCGGCTCCCAATGGCTTTCCGCATGGGGCAATCTGGTCTCCGTCTGGTGATGCCCTGGTTAGCGCAGGCACTGTAAATGGTACCAATGGCCTGTACGTATTGCCGCTCTTTGACGATGTTTGTGCCTGCACTGCATTGCGCCTGCCGACAACTCCGGGTGACCCGATCGATTTTGTCGGCTCCATCGCAGTCGCTGCTGCGCCACAACCTCAATTCGGCAAACCGGGATTATTCATTCGTCTCGATCCCAACGATGTAGTCGTTTATTGGAGCACAAATTATGTGGGATATGTGCTGGAAGCCACCGGCAATGCTACAGTCACCTCGGTTTGGTCTACAGTAAATGGCCCATATATCCCGTCCGGTTTCTTCTACGAACATCGGGAACCAAAAACAAACCTCCTGGCTAGACAGTTCTTCCGGCTCCGGTTCGGAGGATTGGCTCTGAATGCACCAACGCTTTCGATCCATGTTGAAACCAATCAACTGGTGATCAACTGGTCCACCAACGCCACCGGCTTCACCTTGGAATCCAAAACGGATGTGTCTCCAGCCACTTCTTGGACGACCGTCAGCGGCCCATATACCATCTCCGGTAGTTTGATGGAAAAACGAAAAGCGATCTCCTCTCAGCAGTCCCAGGAATTCTTCCGATTGCGTAAACCCTAATCCTTCTGCAGCCAATTTCGTCACCCAGGATTAAGGTTCGAGGTCACCCCGAACTATTTCATAACTGCCGCGTCATGTTTTCGCCTTGGACATGAATTGGCTACCGCGGCCCATCCTGCTTAAACGCCAATGGGTGAACCCCGAACGCAAGACGCTGTATCAGCCTTGCTGTGTTGGTTCCTTATATTTGTGGGTTTTGAACCATTCCTGGACGGCAAACAGCTTGCCCGCCCGGCACAAGGCACAAAGTTGTTTGTAATCATGAGGCAGCGGCGGTCGGGTGTTCTTGGCCCGCGATCGCGCCTGAGGCATTGCTTCCTTTTGGACTTCAACTGCCTCTGGCCTCGTTCCATAGTCCTGCGGGTCTAAATTCAGCTGGAGTTTATATGATTAACTTTTACTGGTATAAAACTTTATTGTTCAAGTACAGCTTGTGTACACAAACAATAAAGTTTGTAACCCAGCAGGGCCAACGATCGAAGGCACGCCAGGAAAGTAGACCGAAGCATATGCCGTCGTACGTTTGATCTTGATTTGAGGTTCCTGTTCTGGGATTCGTCACTCCTGGTGAGTGAGATCACGCTTATTCTAAACGCTGTCGAGCAAGGGGATTCCAAGGCAGCGGCGAAGTTGTTGCCCTTGGTTTATGGTGAACTACGACGGCTGGCGGCGTGGCTGCTCGCGAACGAGAAGCCGGGCCAAACCCTGCAGGCGACTGCGCTGGTGCACGAGGCCTATCTGCGCTTGGTCAGCAAGGAAGACCCGGGCTGGCAAGGGCGGCGGCATTTCTTCGGCGCCGCCGCGGAGGCCATGCGCCGCATCCTGGTGGAAAACGCCCGCCGCAAAAAACGCCTGAAACATGGCGGACAATGGGAACGTGTGGACGTGGAGGCGTTGGACATTGCCTCACCCATGCCGGATGACGATTTGCTGGCGCTGGATGAAGCGCTGGATGGATTGGCCGAGGTTGATCCGCGCGCGGCCGAACTGGTAAAGCTTTGTTACTTTGTCGGACTCACCCAGGAGCAGGCGGCCAAGGAACTCAATATTTCCATCAGCACGGTTGAGCGGACCTGGGCTTTCGCCCGGGCCTGGCTGTTCCGGGAAATTCAAAAAGGGCAGAATCCTCCAGCATAAATTTCTTGAACTTCAGTGAGGGGATTGACCGGAAAACGGCGCAGGGAAGAAGTGATGGGCAATTGCAACGAGACAATTTAATGGAACTGGATTCTGAACGCCTCAAGGAAATCTTCTCGCTGGCGCTGCTGCGGAAGTCGCCGTCGGAACAGGAATGTTACCTGGCCGAAGCTTGCCACGGCGACGCCGAATTGCGCCGCCAGGTGGAATCGCTATTGCAGGCGCATGAGCAGGCGGGGGAGTTTCTTGGCCAGGCCGGGAAACTACTCCCCTCCAGTTTCAGGGCCGAGTGCGCCGGAGCGATGATTGGACGCTACAAGCTGCTGGAACTCATTGGCGAAGGCGGCTTCGGCACCGTTTGGATGGCGGAGCAGGTGGAACCGGTGCGGCGGCGGCTGGCGCTCAAAGTCATCAAACCCGGCATGGACACCAAGCAGGTCCTGGCCCGCTTCGAGGCCGAGCGGCAGGCCCTGGCCATGATGGATCATCCGAGCATCGCGCGAGTGTTTGATGGCGGGGCGACCGACAATGGCCGTCCGTATTTCGTGATGGAACTCGTGCGCGGAATCCGCATCACGGATTATTGCGACGCCAACAAGCTCTCCACGCGCGAAAGATTGCTGTTGTTCATCCAGGTCTGCCAGGCCGTGGAACACGCGCACCAAAAAGGCATCATCCACCGCGACCTCAAGCCGTCAAACGTTCTCGTCACCGAAGTGGATGGCGCGCCCGTGCCCAAGGTCATTGACTTCGGCGTGGCCAAGGCGATGCAGGCACGGCTCACGGAGTTGACGCTCTTCACCGGGTTGCATCAGATGATTGGGACGCCTTCCTACATGAGTCCGGAGCAGGCCGGGTTGGGCGCGCTGGACATGGACACGCGCAGTGACATCTATGGGCTCGGCGTCCTGCTTTACGAATTGCTCACCGGCCAGACGCCCCTGACCAAAGAGGAATTTGACAAGGCGGGCCTGGATGAAATCTTCCGGCTGGTCCGGGAACGAGATCCACAAAAGCCATCCACGCGCCTCAGCGCTCTCACGCGCGAGGAGCTTACGACAGTGGCCGCCCAACGCCAGGCTGAGCCGGCCAAACTCAACCGGCTTCTGACCGGCGACCTGGATTGGATTGTCATGAAGGCGCTGGAGAAGGACCGCCGGCGGAGATATGAAAACGCCAGCAGCCTTGCCTCTGATCTTGTGCGGCACCTCAACAACGAACCGGTGATGGCACGGCCACCGAGCAATATGTATCGGCTGCAAAAGGCGTGGCGACGAAACCAGACAGTTTTCGCCTCTGCCATCATGATAGCCTTGGTGCTAGTGTCGACCACGGGCATCAGCGTCTGGCAGGCCATTCGTGCCACCCGGGCTGAGACCCTGGCCAAACAGCGCCTGGCTGAATCGGAAGCCATCTCCAAATCTCTCTCGGATATGTCAGAGCACTCTTTTACGGTCGGGTTGATGGATGATAACCGGCCGATTTTTGCCTTTGACGATGCTGGCCGTCACGCGGCCATCGATCTGCGGGAGCAGATACTGGTGTTCAACATCAAAGTGCACGGTCTGGAAGCCCCCGACACGATTAGCGCGATGGAAAATCTGGCGGATTCTTACGAGGGAGTTCACCGCATCGAAGAGGCTATCAAACTGCGTGAGGAGGTGCTGACATTTCGCCGCAAAATGAGCGGTCCATCAACCGTGGACACGATCAACGCAATGGGAAAGCTGGCGGGATCCTACTATTCCGCGGGCCGCAGCCGGGAGGCGACCGCCTTGTTGGAAAACGTCTGCGAACTGGAACCAACGAACTCGCTGGCTTCACTCCGGCTTGCTGCCTTGGAGGCGTGGTTTGGTCAGGGCACCAATTATGAAGCCACCCGCCGCCGGCTTGTTGATCAACCGGAGAGAACGAACAACACCGAAATGGAGAAACATGACGCTGCCATTTATGCGGAGCGCGCGGCCAAAGTCTATTGCCTGCTGCCCTCCGCGGATGCCGCCCGACAGGCGAAGGTCCTTCACCTCGCACAACTCTCGGTGGAGCTTGGCGATACCAACGATTGGGGTCAACTGGCACTCGGCATGGCTGAATATCGCAACGGCCAATACGCTGCCGCCGAACATTCCCTGAAAATAGTGGAACAGGCGATGGCTGATAAGCGTCCCGAAGTTCAGGGAACCGCCAGGCTGTTCAGGGCCATAAGCCTGTTTCGCCAGAACAAACCAGCAGAAGCCCGGAAGCTGTTTGGCGAGGCTGAGGCACAAATACCATTCCCGGCGGACGAGCGCAGACCGTTCGCTGAACAGGGCATCTTCAGCCCCTACAATCAGGAGTTGCTAATCTGCTGGCTGGCTGTTAGGGAGGCCAGGTCCTTGCTAAAGCGCTGAATCATTGCTTGTAAACAAACGACCCAAACCCGTCCGGATGGATTTTTCAATTTTGATGAGGGGATCGGCCTGCAAAAAGCGCATGGAAGGAGGAACGGCTGCCGAAGCCAAAAAACTCGGCAAAATTACTTATGATCAGGCGGATTCATTTTTTATTAACAGTTTTTGCGCTCCTGTGTGGAATAATCGCCCCTCAGACCACGGCGGCCCAGGAACTAAACGTCGAGGATTCGGTTAAACAGGCAATGGCTCTCGCGCGAGCTGGCAAGCTGGCTGAGGCGGAAGAACCGCTGAACCGCCTGCTGGATCAAACCAATGGCAAAACGATCCCGAAGGCCAAAATCCTTCTCATTCGCGCTTACCTTCGCGGTGAAAATGCCCGATTTCAGGAGGCCGCCACCGACCTGAAACAAGTGATCGAAATAGACCCTTCCGACCACATACCGTGGTTCTTGTTGATGCCGCTCCTGGTTCAAACCGGGGATATGGGAGAATACAGAAACTACTCCAAAGGTATGTTGCAGCGCTTTGGCAATAGCACCAACGCCCCGATTGCCGAGCGGACAGCCAAATGTTTCCTGCTGATGCCCGCCGCCGGCAGTCCGGACGATTTGACCCAGGCCGCCAAAGTGGCCGAAAAAGCCGTCGCACTTGCAAAAAATGGCGAGTGGCTGCATTGGCGGCTCATGACCAGAGGCTTGTCGGAATATCGCCAGGGACATTTCGCCCGCGCAATCAAAACAATGGAGCTGGCTCAAAAAGAACTGACCAAGGCAGAGGATGGCGCGTGGAATATGTGCCAGGCAGACACTTATTTTGTTTCAGCCATGGCGCACCATCAACTCAAACAAATGGACAAGGCAAGCACGGCTTTCGGGCATGGTCGCGTCATCGTGCTGACAAAATTACCGAGCTTGGACAGCAAGGATTTGAGCCCGGGCTGGATGGATGTTTTGATGACTTATATCCTCATGCACGAAGCCAAAACGACCATTGAAAGCGCAACCGTCGCCGCAATCGCACCGCGAGGCATTACTTCCATCCCGGCGCTGGCGAAAGATCAACCGGGTTTCCTCGGTCCGGCAAATTCAGGTGCCGAAAGCGGTTTTGCCACATGGTACTCTGGAGTCCTTGGGGGCGGTTCGGTGTCGATTGGGAACGATGATCCGGCAACGGGTTATAATTATTTCAGAATCGGCATCACGAATGCCTCCGCCTACGGAACCAATCACGCCGATCTGCGCAGCGAAATGTTCCCGCTGAGGCTCAATCGCGGGCCTTTCACTCTGTCGTTTGCCTATAAGCTGCCCGACACGGTCAAGCCGGGAGATAATATTGACGTGGACTTACGGTTTTTCGGCGAGGGCAAGGATAACTTTCTTGGCCAGACAGTGCTCAATGTCGGTTCAAGCACCGGTGATTCGGAAATGACCCAATACAAAACAATGACCGCAACCAACATCCTGGCCCCCAAGGGAGCTGTCAAAGCAGACGTCTGGGTTGTTGCCAATATCAGAGGACCGTGGACTTCCGGCTTTGCTCAATTCGACAATTTCTCGGTCACTGCCACTCCCGCACGATCCCGGACAGGAATTTTTGCTGGCGCGGGAATATTCTCTGCCCTGGCCGCCTGCCTGGCGGTAACGCTTTTTGTGCGTCAGCGGCGCAGGCAAATGCCATGAATGGAATCGTATGACTCCAAGCCGCAAACGATATGTCCAGACTCACCTGCCTGCCAGTCTCCAGGCGCGGGCCTCGTTCGCTTTTACTCTGGTCGAATTGCTTGTGGTGATCGCAATCGTTGCGATTCTGGCAGCCCTGCTGCTCCCGGCACTCAGCCGGAGCAAAGCCACCGCTTTGCAGATTCAATGCCTGGGACAAACCAAACAATTGGCGCTGGCCCTCCAGATGTACGCCAGCGATAACCACGAGTTCATGCCGTGGCCAAATTGGGGATCCCGCTTCCAAGGCTGGTTATACACGCCCACCAACGGTGGACCGCCGGAACCCTCCAATCCGCCAGAAGCAGTCTATGCCGGCGGTTTGCTTTGGCCGTATGTCAAACAGGTTAAAGTTTATTGGTGCCCCACTGATTACACCAACACACCGTATTTTTCCGAACGGCTGGAACAACTTTCCAGCTACATTATGAACGGAGCCATCATAGGATACTCTATGGCGCCACCAGCCTCCAAAACCCACAAACTCTCAGATATGAACCCCTCCGCCTTCGCAACCTGGGAACCCAGCGACCAACCTCCCTACAACCCGCGACTGGTCTTCAATGATGGCGCCAGTTATCCTATCGACGAGGAAGGACCAAGCCCACGCCACCGTTCCGGTTGCAACGTCACTTCGTTTGACGGCCATGCTCAATTTCTGAAATCCACCGAGTTCCAGCACGAGCAGCTCAACACCCCCGGCCTGCTTTGGTGCGATCCCGACTCCTCCAGCGGCACCGGTGGTCATCTGGGCAGCGATTGCGGCCTTTGGAAATAGCCAGCCTTCGACTCCAAATCGTCATGTCGCGATACTTCCACCTTCCGCTCCAAGAAGCAGGCGCCTGACCTCATTATACCTCTGGATGGAAGCGTCGTCATCCCTCTCGTCCGGAAGTGTGATATTCGTAACAAACGCCAGCTTTGCCTCGGCAAGCTCACGCGCCGACCGCGCTTTGCGTCCGCGTTGTTTGGCTTGTCGCGCAAGCGGCTCCGCACCCGCATCAAGCAATATCCAAACGACTGCCGGATGACCACGAAACGCAGCACGCATGAGCGGAATCGTGCCGCTACAACCTTAACCTCGGCATCCGCCCGAATCAGGGCCAGGAGCAGGGGGGATTCAAATAATCGATATCGGAAATCTTAAGCAAATCACGATGGCCGTCCAATTGTACGCGACTGATAACGGCGACATTTTGCCCTGGCCGAATTGGAAAAGCGGAGATCACTCCGGGCGTCCCGGCTGGCTATATGCCCTGGACAATTCGGGCACTGGCCCGGCGCAATTTAAGATTGAAAGGGGATTGCTTTGGCCCACGTTGGCAAGTCAGAAAATCTACCTATGTCCCATGGATGACACCAACAGCGCTCTTTTCCGCGAGCGCGAGCAACAGCTGTCCAGTTACGCGATGAACGGTGCCGTGGTTGGTTATGACCGAACCAATTTTCCAACCGCCAAATTGGGCAGCATGCGGCCGGATGACGTTGCCTTCTGGGAAACGGAGACCCAGCCAGAATACTTCAACGACGGTGCAAACTTTCCGGCGGAGGGCGTCAGTGAACGTCATCTCAACGGAGCGATTAACGCCACATTTGGCGGCTCGGTGGGTTACGTCCGCCTGGGTGCCTGGTACCTCCAGGTGTATGACACGAATAAAAACAGTCTTTGGTGCTACCCCGACTCTCCGGATGGTCGATGATTTAAATTACGTTTTGCGGACTTACGTTTCGAAACTTTTGCTCACGGGAGCCGTTTGTTTCACCGTCGCAGTTCTCGTCTCCGGTTGCCGGAAATCGGAGCGGGAATCTGCGGAACGAGCAGCCATCGCGCGACACCAACAGGAAGTGCAGCGGCAAAAGGAGTTTCGAAAGGTGCTACAAGGCCCGGAGGCAGCGCGTATAAACAAGAGCGTGGAGTTTCTCGCCCTGCTTCACCACAACGGCCAGTTGCCGGGAATTGCGAAGCATGACCATGGAATGCTGCGTTTGGAGAAGCCGCCCCTGGTAAGCCCGAACGGGCCTTATTATTGGTCCCTGCAACTTCACGTTATCACCAAAGACTCTCCTCCCCGAAACTATTTTTATGTTCTCGTGCAGACGTATAGCAACAGCGACTTCCAATTGCAGAAGGCCTGGCGCGCCGATGCCTCCGGAAAAGTCGTTGAAACCTATCCCATCAAACTTACGCCGACCATGGCGAAGGCTCACATGGCTTTCCTCGGGCCGGCAAATCCGGGAGCGGAAAACGGTTTCGCGGGCTGGTACACTGGAGTCCTCGGCGGGGGGACGGTGGTGATTGACAATGCTGATCCGGCGACGGGCTTAAACTCTTTCAGAATCGGAATCACCAACGCGGCTGCCCACGAAACTAATCACGCCGACATCCGGAGCGAAATGTTCCCGCTGGAGCGCGCGCGTGGGCCATTCACCTTCGCGTTCGCGTATAAGTTGCCGGGCAAGGTCAACCCCGGAGACAATATTGACGTGGCTTTCCGGTTCTTTGGAAGGGAGGGAGACTTTCTTGGCCAGACCGTGCTCCATGTCGGTTCAAGCACGGACGATTCGGAAATGCTTAAATACAAAACGATGACCGCAACCAACCTCTTCCCGCCCAAAGGAGTTGTCCAGGCGGATGTCTGGATCGTCGCTAATATAGGCGACCCTTGGACTTCGGGCTATGCACATTTCGACAACTTCTCGGTCACCGTCGTTCCGGCACGATCCCGGGCGGGAATTTTCGCTGGCATGGGAATATTTGCAGCCCTGACCGCGTGGCTGATTGGAACGCATCGTGTGCGCCACCGTCGCAAACGGCGTAACCGTTACCCCAGCCCTTTCAATTACCCACAAGTTTTGCTGCCAACGAAAAGCCCAACTGGATGTCATTGATTCGCGACAGGCCCCGCCGCATGGCCACTTTCAATCACTGATAAAGCTCTTTCGTTTCAAACAATGGCCGTAAAGAAAAAAGGCACTCTGAAGTGAATCAGAGTGCCTTTGTTGGAAGTTGAAAAATTACTTCTTAACGCCGAGGATCGCATCCTTGGCTGCCTTGGCGACGCGGAACTTCACGACGCGCTTGGCGGCGATCTTGATGGTTTCGCCAGTAGCAGGATTGCGGCCCATGCGGGCTTTGCGATTGACCAAAACGAGCTTGCCTAAACCAGGAATGGTAAAGGTGTTCTTGGCATTCTTGTAGGCAAGTTCTGCCAGATGATCGAGGATTTCCACCGCTTGCTTCTTGGTGATTTGATTCTTTTCAGCGATTTCCGCTGCCAATTGGGATTTAGATAAGGCTTTAGCCATGGCGGGACACTAAAGCCTACACTCGCTTATGAAAAGAGAAATTTAACGTTTTTCCTGAGGAATTTTCGATTTCACACCGCTGCAGTTCGATCCCAACACGATTACAACGAAACATGTTGCGGCAGTAATTCGACACGGGAGGTGTGTCATCGCCTGAAAATTCTGAAATCGGTCAGATTCGCGAGCAGGCTGTTTACTTATGAATTGCTCAACAATGGCGGATCTATTAGGATAAATGCAAGTTTCACAAGAACGTTTGATTGTTGCGATTTGTTGTCTCATGCAGCGCCTAAAAATCGTTGGTGATGACGGCAGGCCGCAACCAGATTGACCATCATGCAAGAGCCATACAGTCCGCCAAAGTATTTTCAGATCCGTCGGGATATTATCTCGATGGTTCAACGAGGGGAACTTGCCCCGGGAAATCCCGTGCCTTCTGAAAACGAGATTATCGAGAAATACCAGGTGAGCAATACCACCGCGCGAAAGGCTTTGCACGAGTTGGAGAAGGAGGGGTGGGTCACTCGCATTAAGGGGAAGGGGACCTTCGTCAAGAATTACACGGTGGTGCGCGCCATCAACCGGATTTTTGGCTTCACCAAGAACATGATTGAAGCTGGTCGCAAGCCGGCCACTAAGTTAACCGGGTTTCATTTGCGCAAAGGAGATCATACCCAGGTCGTAAATGGCAGAGAGTTTACGATGCGTGGCCCGTACTGCGAGATTGAACGAGTGCGTTATGCCGATGGCATTCCGATGATGAGTGAGACGCGGTATATCTCGCTTCAGTTTTGTCCTGAGATACATCGCCGCAACCTGGAGCATTCGTTGTATCAAATTTTTGAGAAGGACTACGGAATCGTGCTCACCGAAATCAATCAGATGGTGAGCGCTGTAATCATAGAAGGGGCGGCCCTCGAAGTATTTCAGTTGGAAAAACCCAGTCCTGCATTCCGTGTGGAAGGGGTTTCGTTCTGTGGCAAAGATATGATCGTTGAAATGGAGGATTCTGTTTACCGGGGGGACATGTATCGGTTTGCTGCCAAGGCAGTGCGGTGAGGGGGATGAGAATTTCCGCAAGTCGTTTCTTGCTCGTATCTCTGTAGTAACGGAATTGTAACTTGGGCTCGAATCAAGGATGTAGTCTAATTTTCCCTGAACATGTTGCCAGGTAATGCCGCTCACCGCGTGAAGCAGCAGGCCAGCCAGCCGGGCAAAAAACAAACAAAATTATTGACGTTGGAGTGAAAAAGGCATACCTAGTGCGTTAACGCACGAATCTGGTGTTTTCGACACTCGCGTCCGATGGAGCTGGATCAAGCTGAATCAATTAAGAACAGGTTTGGAGTAGCAAAAAAAGAAGAGTAGAAGTATGAAAAAATTATCGCGCTTCCCTGGAAAAGGGAATTCCAGCACCTGGGCTTTCACCCTGATCGAACTCCTGGTAGTTATCGCGATTATTGCGATTTTGGCGGGATTGCTGCTTCCAGCGCTGGCAAGGGCCAAGGCAAAGGCGCAACGCACAGGTTGTTTGAACAATTTGAAACAACTTGGTCTTGGATGTCAAATGTACGCCGATGATTTTCGCGGCCATTATACAGCTCCTTCGTGGGTGTATAATCCATCCGAAGTTCCTGGATCCGATCGCGATGACCGCGATGATGATTTATCATTTCTTTACCCCTTGTACGTTTCGACACTGAAAAGCTATACCTGCCCCAGCACCGCGAATTTTATTGATCCAAACAATACAACCATCAAACCGGATGGGACAAAGATTCCACGGGGGACTGCATACAAGGCGAATGGCAAACCGGGGACAAACGGGCTGAGCTTTGAGACTTTGGGCTGTTTTAATGGCGCTAGAGGCCCCAAGAAGAAAGCTTCAACAGTCGTAAAGCCATCGGAAACGTTTCTAACGGTCGATGCGGACGATGTTACAGACCCAAAGGATGTTAATAACTATCCAGACTTCAAGGACGATAACCATGGTGCAGATGGCGCCAATATGAATTTCTGTGATGGTCATGCGCAGTGGATTACCCAAAAGCGATGGCACATTGTATGGGACTACTCCCAAACCAATGTGCTCGCGAATTAAGCTTCTTCCGTTACCCACCAACCAAAACTTACCAATGAAACAAGCATTGTCAGCCTAAATGGTTTCGCCGGCTGCCTATGCATCGGCACGCGCTGATATATTATACGCCTAAGTGGGATTTTGATTTTCTTGATTGCAATAACATAAATTTGTTGACTTCAGTCCCCTTGAATTATAGTAACTTAGTGCGTTAACGCTGGCTGGCCCATTTGGATGGTAATTGCAGCTCAAAGAGTTTGCGAACAGACTCAACGCTTTCCGTAAATCAGATGAATAAAGCCATTTACTATGCTCCATTGTAAGATGCACCCCGAACAACTGCGTCAAGTACGTCATGTCGCCCTCGACATGGACGGAACCATTTACAGTGGCGGAACGCTGTTTAAATTCACCATCCCTTTTCTCGCTTTGCTTCGTGAGTTGGGCATTGGCTATACGTTCCTTACCAACAATCCGTCCAAAAACGTCGCCGACTATCTGCAACATCTCCAACGCATGGGCATTGCCGCCTCGGTGGATCAACTTTACACCTCCACCCAGGCCACTATCGAATATTTGCAGGGTCATCTGCCCGAAGTCCGCCGACTTTTCGTGCTCGGGACACCCAGCATGTGTCGAGCTTTTGAATCTGCCGGTTATTCCTTGCTTCCTGACGATCCCAATGAGGAGCCTGACGCTGTGGTCGTCGGTTTTGATTTGACTCTTACTTACTCGCGCCTCTGCCGGGCTGCCTGGTGGATCAAGCAGGGGAAGCCTTACGTTGGAACCAACCCCGATCGCGTCTGCCCAACCGATCAACCCACGGTGCTCGTCGATTGTGGAGCCATCCTCGCCGCCTTGGAAACCGCCACGGGCCGCGCTCCACAAGCTGTCCTTGGCAAGCCCGATGTCGCCATGCTTCGTGGCATCCTGCAACGCTACAATCTTGCGCCGCAGAATCTCGCCATGGTAGGCGACCGGCTTTATACTGATATTGTAATGGCTCAACGCGCCGGTTCGGTAGGGGTTCTGGTGCTTACTGGCGAAACCGCCGAGCAGGAAGCTGCCGATTACTCGCCCAAACCTGAGCTGATAGTTCCATCCCTCGCCGAATTCGGCGGGTTGTTGCAGGCGGCTCACGCTCAAACGGCAATCAGGTGAACTCTCCTTCTTCACAACAGCGAACTGAAGCCTTCGAACGAATCTCCCAGGTTCCCCTCGACGTCTTGATCATCGCCGTTGGAATCGTCGGCTCTGGCATCGCGCGTGATGCTGCCATGCGCGGCCTGCGAGTCGCCCTCGTTTGAGCAGCACGATTTCGCCTTTGGAACCAGCAGCCGCTCAAGCCGGCTCCTGCACGGGGGCATCCGCTATCTGGCGCAAGGTCGCGTGAAACTGGTTCACGAAGCCAGTGTTGAAAAGCGCATCATCCAACAAATTGCGCCGCATGTAGCCGAACCACTGGCGTTTATTTTCCCCACCTATAAGGGAACGGATTGGCCGCTCTGGCAATTGCGTATTGGCGTCAAAATTTACGACCTTCTTTGCAGCGGCAAAAACCTGGGGAAATCCAGCTCCCTCTCCCAAAACAAAACTTTGGAGCAACTGCCCAGATTAAAATCGGAACGACTCACTGGTGCTGTGCGCTATTACGACGGCTTGACCAATGACGCACGCCTCGTTCTTGATACGCTCCGTTCCGCGTCAAAGAGCGGAGCTACTCTGCTCAACTATTGCAAATTTCAAACATCCACCTTTGCAAACGAAAACTGGACCTGCAAAGTCACGGATCAACTCACCAATCGCGCTTACGATCTGCAAGCGCGTGCAGTGGTGAATGCCACCGGTCCATGGGCTGATGGATTGCCTCACAGTTCTGTAAAACTCCGTCTCGCCAAAGGCATCCACATTGTAGTGGAGCGAAGTCGGTTGCCCGTTCCTGATGCCGTCGTCATTACCGAGGGCAAACGCATTCTGTTTGTGATTCCGTGGGGCGAACGTCTGATTATTGGAACGACTGATACCGATTATAAAGGCTCCCTGGACGATGTTCGGGCGGATCAAAGCGACATTGATTATGTGCTTCGCACTGTCGCCGAATTCTTCCCCCAGGTGAAACTGGTCCAAAGGGATATCATCAGCACCTGGGCTGGACTGCGCCCCTTAATTGCCGATCCCAATGGCAAGCCTTCGGACATTTCCCGTGCACACGAGATTATGAATCCCGAACCGGGTTGGTGGGATGTCGCTGGCGGCAAGTTGACAACGTATCGCCTCATGGCTGAGCAAACGGTTGACGCCATTTTGAAAAATACTCTGGGGCAGGCAATAAAACCATCCCACACCGCAGAAGAACCTCTGTTGCCCGAAAGTGAAACTCGCGGTATTAGTGCCATCGTTCCTCCTGAATTCAACAATCGCGCCGTACAACACTTCTGTACCCGCGAATGGGCCGTCCATTTGGATGACGTCATGATTCGCCGCACCAGTTGGCATTATTATTACCGCGATGCAGCAGAGAAAGCCGGGCGCGTCGCGGATTGGATGGCAGAATTTTTAGGCTGGTCGGCAGCCGAACGTGATGCTGAATTGAAGCGTTACTACGCGGCAACCGGCATTGAAGGCAGTCCTGGAACTCGTCAATTTGCGGCCAAGGTCGGATCGTAACATTAAAATGATTTCAATCGTTCTTTCGGAACGGTAGTCTTCGACCATAGCATGAAAGAACCGTTGATCTCGGACCCCAAGTCTGGCCTGCCGAAAACGACTGTGATTGCTGACTCTGGCTCTGGATTCAGCAAGCTATTCCGCTGGTTCAAACCTGCACCTCACATTCAACGTCTTCCCAAGGACGAAGTGGATCGTGTTTATCCTGGTTTCCGCTGGCAAATTTTTGAATCCGCTTATATCGGTTACGCAAGCTTTTACCTGGTTCGCAACAATCTCGGGCCTGTGATGAAGGAGATGGGCCAGGCCCTGAATTATGACAAGAGCATGCTGGGGAACATCGTGGCCATGTCGGCCATCTCTTATGGTGTCGGCAAGTTCCTCATGGGGTATCTCTCCGATCGGAGCAATCCGAGAAAGTTTATTGCCGTCGGCCTGATACTCAGCGCCATTGCCAATTTTGCTTTTGGAGCGAGCATGTCCTATGGCATGCACCTGGCTCTTTGGACCTTGAATGGATTGATTCAAGGCATGGGGTATGGTCCCTGCGCTCGCGGGTTGGGACATTGGTACACCTACAAAGAACGTGGCACCATATTTGGAGTTTGGAACACAGCCCATAATATTGGTGGAGGATTCGTGGGCATCCTCGCGGCCTTCTGCGCCAAACACTGGGGATGGTCCTCAGCCTTTTATGTTCCAGGAACCATTGCTTGCGTCGCTGCGGTTTATCTTTTCTGGCGCATGCGTGACACTCCGCAATCGGTGGGTCTGCCGCCCATAGAAGAGTACAAGAACGAGTATCCCCCGGAGGAGAAGGACGTGCATGAAAAGGAACTGTCATTTAAGGAACTGCTCGTCACCTATATCCTCAAGAATAAATATCTCTGGCTGATTGCGATTGCGAACTTCTTCGTCTACGTCGCACGTTATAGCATGGTGGATTGGGGGCCAACTTACCTGAAGGAAGCCAGAGGTGCGACCTTGATTCAAGGCGGAGCCAGCACTACTGCAATTGAATTCGCCGGGGCTGGAGGCATGCTGTTGATGGGGTGGATTTCAGATAAGTTTCAGGGCCGCCGGGGAGCCGTCAGCATGTTGTGTATGATTCCGATGCTTCCCGCTGTTGCCGGCCTTATTTTCACACCCAAGGGCATGCTTTGGTTGGACATGTGCTTTTTAACGATCTTCGGCTTTCTCGTTTACGTCCCGGTCATGATGCTCGGCGTAATGTCCCTTGATCTGACGTCCAAAAAAGCTGTCGGTACTGCTGCCGGATTTGTAGGACTCTTCGGCTATATCGGTCGCGTCGTGCAAGGGAAGGGGATTGGCTATCTTGCGGAATACCATGGCTGGAACTCGGCGCTCTACGCTGTCTTCGCCTCTGTCGCCCTTGCCATCATCCTCCTTGCTTTCACCTGGAACCTCCGTCCCAAAGCCTAAGTCTCAACGGTAAATGTTATTTCTGCCAGATTGAAGGGTCGCTGCCACCATTCTGATAAAGAGCCCTTACCCATCTCGAGGAAATACGGCGCGGATAGCGGGGGGCGGCATCCTTGGGAGTAGCAATTGTTTTTTCAGACAGCCCAAAAAACAGTCTCCATCGTTTCGATAAAGAGCTTTTATGCATCTTCAGTAAATACTGCCGGAATGGCAGGAAATCGAACACTGTCTCATTATTTTACTTTGTCTTAAGGCACAGGCCAAACTCATCTCTGCCGAAAACTTGGTTACAGCCCGTCGCCCCGGGCTCTCGCTTCTGAAATGCACGGGACGACGTATGTAAGTGCCTGTCTGACATGGTTATCTATTGCGGCACCGGAATCTGACTCAATGGGCAGCTGGTTGCACCATGGAGAGAGCATATCCCGCATGTTCCCTCTGTGCCTTGGTGACCAACCGGGCAAGCACGACAGAGGTTTCCTCGATTGATGCGCTCGCGCTAGTTTTTAAGTCATGCACTTTGGAGAGCTCGCCATTCAAATGCATGCTCAACATCTGCCGGGTCTGATTCGTGTTACCAGTATCGAACTGCATCAGGAGCCTTGTCAGATTGGCTACATCTACCATTTTGGTCACCACCTGATCATCATTCTCGGCGGTACGGATAGTTTGGTTGAGTTGGGAATAAGCCAGGATGTTAAACGCCAGACCAGCGACTGCCACGATGCCAAAAAAAGCCACCACGAACTTTAGTATTACATTATTTTTCATTTTTATTCAGTTCCGATTTGTATTCAGTTTCAATCCACAGCCACAAACTATAAGTGGCTGTGGTTCAATGGTTGAGCCTTAAAGAGTTTCGGAGTGGAATCCCCCTGAGGTTCGACCGTATCTGGTTTAGCATCTTGGATGCCAACAGTCCGCATTCTGAAATGACATATTTTGTTCGGAATCCTGCGATTTTGGCAGTTTAGGCTATTCTGTGAGATTTCATGGCTGCACATTTCGACCAGCATGGACAAAGGGAAATGCACGACTACATCGTGGGACCGATCCCATCCGGCTCCAACTATGCAATGGCACAGGAGATGAATTTCAATGTGAGGTCGAGGGAGGCGACAGCAAGACGGAGCGCCGGTTTCCAAATCGGCTTATGATGGGGCGGCAAGAAAAGCACCATGTTCTCTCCATCATTCGCGTGAACGCTATTTGGAAGGAGGTGCTCAGCCGCCTCTTTGTCCGGGAAGCTGAATAAGCGACAGGAAATCCCACGACATCCATTCTGATTTTTCGGTGCTCCACAATAAGGCAATTATTTTGGTGATAGTAATCCCGCCCGGTGTTGCCCAGTATGGGCAACGCGCCTTCGTATAGAGAAGCGACGTATTATTTACCGGGCAACCGGTTGTGCCATGGAAAGTTTATAAACTGTTTGTTCGTTCTGATTTTTGCTGGCCACTTTCAGCAGCACATTAATGCTCTCATCAACCGTGGGGCTGACCTCTCCTCTAAGAATTTTTAGTCTCGCCAAGTCAGCATTGATACTTGAACTCAGCAATTGTTTTGTTGCGTTGGTATCGCCAAGTTGCTGCTTGAGTATAATCAATTTGGTCACTTCAAACATTTTGCTTACGACCTGCTCGTCCCTTTCAACTGTGGTGATTTCCTGGCGAACCTGGCAGTAGGCCAGGATGTTGAACGCCAGGGCGCCCAGCGCCACGATGCCGAGCAAGGCAACGAATAATTTCGACAATGCGATTTTTTTCATTTTAGTCAGTTCCAATTAGTTTTCAGTTTCAATCCACATCCAGGAAACAAAAGCGGATATGGTTCAATGGTTGAGCCCCAGGAAAGTTCGGAGTGGAATCCCCCTAAGGTTCGACCAACTTGGACTTAGCACCTCGGATGCCAATGGGTGTTTCGCGCCTGAACGCCCGCTTTTGCGTGGAAATCGACGTTATTGAATGATTGGTGGCCTGTTTGACGCGGCGATTTAATGTTCTTTATAGCCAGTATGGCTAAAAAGGCACTGTCACCGTGGCGGCGGCCCAGTTGCAGAAATTAAATCTGGAACTCATCTCCATTTTGCCACGACGGATGCATTCTGCCGAGGCCTATGCCACAATTCCCTTTGCAATATTTCCGGCGACGTCGGTGAGGCGGAAATCGCGGCCCTGCGAGCGGAAGGTCAGACGTTTATGATCGATGCCACACAGGTAGAGCATGGTGGCATGCAGATCGTGCACGTGCATCTTCTGAGCGTCATCGACAAAACGGTATCCCAGCTCATCCGTGCTGCCCCAAGTGAGACCTGGTTTGATGCCGCCACCGGCCAGCCAGACAGAAAACGCATTGATGTGATGATCGCGACCGGAGCCCTGGCCCATCGGTGTGCGACCGAATTCGCCGCCCCAAATGACCAGCGTGTCATCCAGCATGCCACGCTGCTTCAAATCCTTGACCAACGCTGCTGAAGCCTGGTCCACATCCTTCGCGCTGACCGGCATGTCGCGCTCGATGTTGTTATGATGATCCCACGCGCGGTGGTACACCTGCACAAACCGCGTGCCACGTTCCACCAGTCGCCGGGCCATCAGCACGTTCGAAGCAAAGCTGCCATCGCCCGGATGTTTCACGCCGTACGTGTCGAGAATATGCTGCGGTTCCTGAGTGAAGTCAGTCAGCTCCGGCACGGAACTCTGCATCCGAAACGCCATTTCATACTGGCTGATGCGCGTCTGGATTTCAGGATCAATCCTCTCTTCCGCCAGCATGCCGTTCAGGCGTTTAATTTCCTCCACCACCTGCCGTTGCGTGCTCTGGCAAACACCCTCGGGATTGCCCACATAATGCACGGCATCTCCTTTGGATTGAAACTGAATGCCCTCAAAACGGCTCGGGAGGAAGCCGCTCGACCATTGCCGGGCGGAGACCGGTTGCACGCCGGATTTGCCCATCGAAGTCAGGACCACGAAGCCCGGAAGATCCTCCGTCTCCGCTCCCAAACCATACAGCAACCATGATCCCATGCTGGGCCGGCCTTTAATCTGCGAACCGGTGTTCATGAACGCGTGGGCCGGATCATGATTTATCTGTTCCGTGTGCATGGAACGAATGATGCAAATGTCGTCTGCAATCCCGGCGATATTGGGAAAGAGAGTTGAGATTTCCTGGCCTGACTGTCCCCACTTTTTGAAATCGACAAAAGGACCGAACGCCTTGAGCGTTGTGTTTTGCAGTTGGGCCAATTGCTGTCCCTTGGTGAAGGATTCCGGGAAGGGCTGGCCGTGCAGTTCCTTGAGCTTCGGTTTGTAATCCAAACTTTCGAGATGGGAAGGTCCGCCAGCCATGTACAAATGGATGATCCTTTTCGCCTTCACCGGGAAATGCGGCGGGTTGATGATGCCTCGCCAGGGACCTTTTGGAACAACTGTCTCTGCCGCGTTTAACAGGCGCGGATTCAACAGGCTCGCCAATGCCAGTCCACCCAGTCCGAAAGCTGCTCGACCCAAAAACGTGCGCCGGTTGATGCTGTTCTTAAACCCGTCCAAATCGAAATTCGAATTCATGGCAAAGTGAAATTTAGTAACGAGTAATGGTTTCGTGCAGGCCGAGGACCACGCGGCAGACCTGGGTCCAGGCGGCGAGTTCAGGTTCCTCACCCGATTTCGGCTCGGCGGCGAGGCCAACATGCATCAACTTTTTGGCATCCTCCACATGCGCTCCATAATAGTTTCGTTGTTCTTTTAAGAAGGCCTGCAGGGAGGTTCGCTCCTTTGGTCTCATGGAACGAGTTAGCGCCTTTTGATAAATCATTTCAAAACGTTTCTCATCATTCGCAGGGGCCTTGGCCAAAACCGTCCCGGCAAGCATACGAGCGGCCTCAACGAAGGTGGGGTCATTTAGCAGCGTCAATGCCTGCTGCGGAGAATTCGAAACGTTGCGAATGGCCGTGCATTCTTCGCGGGAAGGTGCATCGAAATTGGCCAGCATCGGTTGTAGAAAGGTTCGTTGCCAGTGAGCATACAGGCCACGGCGATACTGGCGCTCATCCTGGTCAGGATAGTAGTCGCGATTTGGGAACTGGATATTTGCGTAGTAGCCCGCCGGTTGGTACGGGAAGCTGCTGGGACCACCAATGTCCTCGTTCAAAAGCCCGGAAATAAACAGGGCATTGTCCCGGATGAATTCAGCTTCAAGCCGGCGCGGTGATTGTGAGGCCAGCAGTCGATTGGCCGGATCCATTTCATGAATTTCCGGGCGTGGATTGGAAGACTGGCGGTAGGTGGATGACATCACGATCAGCTTGACCAGATGCTTCATATCCCAACCACTATCCATGAATTCGACGGCCAGCCAATCCAACAGTTCCGGATGCATCGGCCACTCACCTTGAGCTCCGAGATCATCAACGACCGCTGAAATGCCGGTGCCGAAAAATTGTTTCCATGTGCGATTGACGAACGTGCGCGCCGTAAGCGGATTGTCTCGCGAAACCAGCCATTTCGCCAAATCAAGACGCGTCAGGCGATGTCCATCCGGATTCGGAGGCTGCGGCAGAAAATGAGGGACCGCGGGCTGCACCACTTCGCCATCCGTCGCCTGCCAATTACCGCGTGGCAGCACCCGTGTTTCCATCGGTGGCGCCGAAACCGTGACGAGCGTGGGCGATTTCCCTTCACGACATTCAAGCGCCTGACTATATAACTGTTTGTATTGAGCAAACGGAAAGGCCTCCGGGACCGTGCTTATCAGGTAGATATTGCCCAATTCATCGAGGCTCGCGGCTCCCTTTGACAACGCATTTGCGAGCGCGGGACTGGCACCTGAATTCAGAGGATTCTTAGCCGCAAAAGGTGAAACCGAGATCCGCACGCAACCGACCGACCCCTTGCCGAGCCGAATGACAAGTTCATCGCCCTCTTTTGCCTGAATCGGTTTATCGAGCAGGTAAACCGCAGTTTGCGGTGATTTCTCATGCTCCATGGAAGTTTTCCACCCATCCTGGACGCCGATGATTGCGGCGCCATTTGCATAACGTTCCTCCTTGCGATCCGCCTCAGCGTGATAGAAGGAAATCGGAGTTTCTTTACCGCTGCCGTGCGCCTTCAAAGCGGCTGACAACTTCACCATCGTGCTGTCGTTTTTGACCTTGCCCATCAAAATACTGCCGTCATGTTCAGGGCGGGGAAGCAGTTCCAGTTTAAGCGCCGCAACCCAACCTGCTGACAGAGGCAGCTTCAGGTCGCTCCCTTCACCCGCCTTGCTGCTGAAAAGAATCGATTTGTCATCCGTGACTACTACAGCTCCCTTGGACTGCTCTGACTTCTTCTCCGAAGTCACTTGAGGAACAGGCGTAATCCAACCCGAAGGATTCTGCTTTAGAAATTCCGTGCTCCAGTCGCACCAATTTTGCAAGCCTTGCTTCTGCTGCGCATCCTTGTCCAGCTTCTCCATCGAACTCTTTTCCAAACCAGTAATACGCTGCTCAATGCCGTCCAGTCGCCTATGAAGGTAGGGGCTGTCCACGGTAATCTCGGGCGGGAAAGGATGATCGTTGCTGAAACCCTTCAGGTCGGGATTGGGCGTGTAGCTGTAGTCCATGTAAACGCCCCATTGCTTGATGTCAGCAAAGAATGCCTTCATGGAATAAAAATCCTTCGTGGCGAAGGGATCGAACTTATGATCGTGGCATTCGCAGCAGCCCATCGTCGAGCCGAGAAACGTGGTCGAAACCGTGCGCACACGATCAGCCCCATATTTTGCGAGGTATTCACCCGGTTGTGCCCCGCCTTCGCGAGTCACCATGTTGAGGCGGTTGAAACCGCTGGCAATCAGTTGTTCGGTCGTTGGATTCGGCAACAAATCGCCAGCCAGTTGTTCAATGGTAAATTGATCATAGCGTTTGTTTTGGTTGAAGGCATTGATCACATAATCGCGATAAGGAAAAACGTTCACGTTTTGGTCACCGTGATAGCCCACCGTATCGGCGAAACGCGCAACATCCAGCCACGGCACCGCCATGCGTTCACCATAATGAGGGGAAGCGAGCAAACGATCCACCTGATGTTCGTAAGCTTTCGAACTGGAATCCTTCATAAAGGCATCCAGCTCAGCCACGGTGGGAGGTAAACCCGTGAGGTCGAGGCTCAACCGACGGAGCAGGGTGCGTTTGTCGGCTGCTGCCGCGGGGGAAAGTTTTTTGGCTTCCAGTTCATGCAGGACGAATGAATCAATCGGATTGCTGATCCATTTGGCACTCTTTGTTTTCGGTTCCGCCGGGCGTTCCGGTTTGATGTAGGCCCAATGTGCCTGGTATTTGGCACCCTCCGCGATCCACTGTTTCAGCTTCTCCTTCTGCGCATCCGCAAGATGCTTGTGCGAGTCAGCCGGCGGCATGTGATCGTCTTCGTTGGTGGTGTAAATGCGGCGAACCAACTCTGACTCATCTGGTTTGCCCGGCTTGAACGCTTCCTTTTCCAGAGCAACATCGCGCACATCCAGCCGCAGCTTGGCTTTGCGATTGCCCTTGTCCGGCCCATGACATTGATAACAGTTCTCTGAAAGGATTGGGCGGATGTCGCGATTAAACTCCAGTTTAGCCTGTTTGTTGGAGGCCGCGCCAGCCGGGGAGCTTAAAGATGCCAGCATGATGAACACCAATCCAGACGATAAAACAAGTCGTCCGCCAGTCCTTAAACATTTTTGGAACAACAAGTTCACTTGAGAGCAAAAATCTGACTGCATATCGGTCGTGTATCGGCGCATTACTTCCAAATGGTAGGTTTTATCTGCAAAACCTACTCAAACAAGACGTAGGATTCAATCAATAGGTTAAACCTTTCGGCTGAACAAAACTTTACCCCATTCCTTCAACATGGTTTAGACGCCCTCGAGACAGGGCAAATTCGTTCCTTTTTGCCATCTCCAATGCAGCTTTCAGACCTATCTTCGGTGATTTTTGATTTGATTATAACTTAATCCTAATGTAAGTAACCACTTGCATGCAGTCAGGTAAACCAGATATTGCCCGGTGCACTCCCACGCAACAGCGACTCCTTGAAGCCGCTGCGCGTGTCTATGCTCGTGATGGTTTGGATGGTGCTACCACCCGGGAAATTGCGCGTGAAGCCGGGGTGAACGAAGTAACCCTGTTCCGATTGTTTGGTTCCAAGGAAAAGCTGCTGGCGGCCGTGGTTGGGCGGACCTTCGATGCTGAACAGAGCGGGACGAAACCTTCGTTGCCGCAAGCCACCGGCAACTTGCGGAAAGACCTCGCGAATTATGTACGGCTTTATGAAGCGCTGCTCACGGAAAATCTGCCGTTGATCCGCACGCTCATTGGCGAGATACACCGTCATCGAGATCAGGAGAGAAAAGTGGCCGATGGCATTTTTCGACCCTTGCGCACGGAATTGATAAATCGACTGAGAGAGGCCGCTGCGAACGGACAGTTGCGGGAAAACGTCGATCCGGCCGTAACCGTGGATCTGCTGGGAGGAATGGTTTTTACCGGCGTGCTGCGTCGTTCCACGCCGAACAAGCCGACTGAATATACTCCTGCCGATTATCAGGCTACCTGCGTTGAGATACTGGCGCGCGGAATCGAAAGGGTGGTTGACAGCCAGTGAGCACGTCCGCTTCCAAAGGGCTTTACGGTTCGGATCTCACGTTGCTTGGGCCAACTGCCGCGGGTTTGGCGCGAAAAGGAATGCTCAAGTGGGTCATTGCCTTGACCGTGGCACTGGGTGCGATTCTCGAAGTGATCGATACCAGCATCGTAAATGTCGCGTTGCCGGATATTCGAGGCAACCTGGGTGCGACACTTTCCGAAGCGGGCTGGGTTTCGACTGGTTACGCCTGCGCGAACGTGGTGATCATTCCCCTGACGGCATGGTTGAGCGATCGGTTTGGCAAGAAACGCTACTTCATATTTTCGCTGGCGGGCTTCACCCTGGCCTCCATGTTATGCGGAATGGCGACCAACCTCACCATGTTGGTGATCGCACGCGTTCTGCAAGGTTTGGCTGGAGGAGGTTTGTTGGCAAAAGCGCAATCGATGTTGTTCGAAACCTTTCCGCGCGAACAGCAGGGGGCGGCACAGGGAGTATTTGGAATCGGAGTCATTTCCGGACCGGCGCTGGGGCCGGTGTTGGGCGGCTATTTAACGGACACTCTCGGTTGGCGCTGGATTTTTTTCATTAATCTGCCAGTCGGAATTTTCGCGGTATTGATGGCGATGATTTTCCTGCCCAATGACCGGAGCGAAGAAAGAAAGTCTTCGAGCGTGGACTGGTGGGGAATTGGTTTGCTGGCGGTGGGATTGGCCTGTTTCCAAACCATGCTGGAAGAGGGGCAACAGGAGGATTGGTTCAATTCGCGGTTTATCACGGCGATGGGGATTGGCAGCTTGCTTGGCTTGTCTTTGTTCATCTGGCGGGAACTAACCACCGAGCACCCGGCCGTGGATTTAAGAGTTCTGCGATTTAAGTCACTTGCCGCCGGCAGCACCTACTCGCTGATTTTTGGCATGGGAATTTATGGAGTGGTGTTTGCGATTCCCGTTTTCGTGCAGGATTACCTGCATTATACCGCCGAGCAAAGCGGGTTGCTGCAAATGCCGGGAGCAATAGCGGCAGCGGTGACAATGATTGCCATGGGGAAACTATCCGGAAAATACGACGCTCGTTTGCTCATCTGCACGGGAGCATTGATCACAGTGGGAACTGCCATTGTTTTGTCCGGGATCAATCCTAATACTGGAGTTTCCAGTCTTTTCTGGCCACTCATCTGGCGCAGCATTGGCAGTGTCATGATTTTCCTGCCTTTAAGCCTGGCAACGCTCGGCAGTCTGCCGAAAAATAAAATCGCTGCGGGAGCCGGCTTTTACAATCTCACCCGTCAATTGGGCAGCAGCATTGGCATCGCTCTGATCACCACCATGCTGGCCCATCGTCAAGCGACGCACCGCGCAGTACTCGTTGAACGGGTGAATGTTTTCAGCCCGCAGGCGGTGTCGCGGTTACATCTGCTGGGTGCAGCGTTCACACGCCACAGCGCGGATCCGGTTTTCGTGCGTCATCAATCTTTGCAGGCAGTGGATAGCATCATCAACGGTCAGGCGGCGTTGAAATCCTACGCCGACATTTTCATGTATGTTGGCCTTGCCTTCATCGTTTCACTCCCGCTATTGCTGCTGCTCAACAGTGGCAAAACGAAAAGCGATGCCGGAGCCGCAGTTCATTAATTATTTTAAGCACTTATGAGTAACACAACAGAACTTCCCAAAGAGCCGGACGCAATCAACAAGCCGATTGCTGCAAACGGTGAAAGCCGGGGATTGGATTCGAACAAGCAACGGTCCAACCGGAAAGCCGTGCGGTGGGTGATCTTTTCCGTGGTGATCCTGGGGGTGCTGGCGTGGGTCGGGAATTTTGTTTATCACGCCTTTCTCTACGAGGAGACCGATGATGCCTACGTCGCCGGACATGTGCATCAAGTGAGCCCGGAAGTTGATGGACGCGTGAAAGAGGTTTTGGTGAAAGAAAACCAGACGGTCAAGGCGGGTGACGTGTTGGTGCGACTTGATCCCTTGGAGTATGAAATCGGACTCCAAAAAGCCGAGGCCAATCTCGCGCAGGCTTCGGCCCAGGCATTGCAGGCAAAGGCAGCGGTAAGTCAGGCCGGAGCACAACTGTTGGAAGCCCAATCACACGCAGTGCAAGCCGAGGCCCAGGTGCGTCAAACCAGCGCGCAACTCGAACTCGCAGGTCATAATCAGGAACGCAACCTCCAGTTGCAAACCAGCAATGGCGCCATCTCGAAATCCGATGTTGACGCGACTCACAGTGCCTTGGATTCGGCGCAAGCCGCTGCTGATGCCGCCACGGCGAATCTCAATGCGATTAAGGCCGGCGTGACTGCAGCGCAGGCACAACGCGAATCCGCTGAAGCAATGGAAGTTGCAGCCAAAGCGGCGATTGCAGCTGATGAGGCCGCTGTCCGCGAAGCCAAACGCAAGTTGTCTTATACAGCGATTGTGGCACCGGCTGATGGTCGTATCGGCAATAAGAACGTCGAGCCCGGCAACCGCGTGCAATCAGGGCAGACTTTATTTGCGATGGTGGAACCTGAGGTTTGGATTGTTGCCAACTTCAAGGAAACACAACTGGCCAAAATGCATGCTGGTCAATCAGTTGATATTTCGATTGATGCCGTGCCGGGAAAAACTTTTCACGGCGTGCTGGACAGCCTGGCACCTGCGAGCGGGGCGCAATTTGCCTTGTTGCCGCCGGACAACGCCACGGGCAACTTTACGAAAGTGGTGCAACGCGTTCCGGTTCGGATTTCCTTTGAACAAGGAAGTGTCCGGGAGTTGATGGACCAGTTGCGTCCCGGACTTTCCACAATTATTAACGTGCGCGTGCGTTAATTAAAACCGGCAACGCACCGCGCCCTGTACGTACGGGGCGGGATCAAATTTCACCGTCTCGTCGATCCGTGTGTAATTGATTTCACGACCAACGGAATAGCCGCCGTCGAGATACAGTCCGACACCCGGTGTGATTTTATATTCCACGCCGACGCCAACATGGAAATCGCGATAGGTGCCAAGAGCGTTGTTAAAAGCCGCGGTGCCAATTTGCTTTGCAATTTGGTCGGTTGTGCGGAAGGTCGTGGCTTTGAGTTCTCCACCCACGTACAGGTTCAGATTGGGATTGGCATGATAGACGAAGCGCGGCTTGGGCAGGGTAAGGTCGAGACCAAAGTCCTTGTTGATATTCCAGATGAGGCCGCCGATCGGGAATACAGGCCATTCACCATCGGGATTGATTACGAGTCCAAAGGTGAAAACCAGATCGGGGCTGAACTTGTAGGTCGCGTAACCTGCGCCTGCGAGACCGATGTCATTGCTGTTGATTTGTTCCAGGTTGTAGAGCAGCGGGCTGAGAGTGCCGACGATGGTCCATTGATCATTTAGCTTGTAACCAGCACCGGTGCTGAAGCGAAGAGTGTTGATTCGTTCAGGAACGGGAGCGAAGGTGTCAGTTCCCAGGAAAAAATTATCCGAAACAAGTCCGGCGGGAATAAACCATTCGTCATTGATTGGAATATCGGTATTGACGACCAAACTGGCTGAGGCGGCATCGGAACTACCGAAATTAAATCCGAGAAATTTTACGTTGCCAGCGGCCACATAGGAGGAGTTCACGTAGGCATTTAACCTGAGTGGACCGCCGATGCGTTCCAGCTTGGGCAGGTTGGAGGAGACATCCCCGCCTGGCGTGTCGGATGGTTTGGTTGTAGGGCTTTCGAGTTCGGCAGCAAAGCTGGGAGCCAGTGAGACACAGAAGGTGAGTACGGTGGTTGAGACAAGTGTTCGCTTCTTCATCGGGCAGTATCAAATCTGGTGGGTGAAATTGAGTCAAGGAGAAGGGCTTGCGAAAAAGCCGGACGGAATTCATTTTTCTCTTTTTAGACTGCTCAGGTGGTGGTTAGATTCGCCCGAATTATGGCAGCAAATCGCATTGGCATCATCGGAGGCAGCGGCCTCTATCACATCGAAGGCTTCACCAATCAAAAGTGGGTCAAGGTAAAAACGCCCTTTGGCGCTCCGTCAGATGATTTTCTTACGGGTGAATTAAACGGACGCGAAGTGGTCTTTCTGCCGCGTCACGGACGCGGGCATCGCATCCTCCCGGGGGAATTGAATTACCGCGCGAATATTTACGGCATGAAAAAGCTGGGCGTGCAATGGATCATCAGCGTCAGTGCTGTGGGTTCCTTGCAGGCGAAATATAAGCCTTGCGATGTGGTGCTCGTGGATCAGTTTCTAGACCGGACGAAGAATGCGGCGGGACACACATTCTTTGGCAAAGGCATTGTGGCGCATGTGGCGTTTGCTGATCCCATTGCGGAGGAGTTGCGTAGGATTTTGTTGAAGAGTGCGCGCAAATTAAAGGCGCGGGTGCATGACGGTGGCACGTACGTGAATATGGAAGGTCCGGCGTTCAGCACGCGTGCCGAATCAATCACCAATCATAAGATGGGGTATGACGTGGTCGGCATGACGAATTTGGGTGAAGCCAAATGTGCCCGTGAAGCAGAAATGGCCTATGCGACCATGGCAATGATCACCGATTATGATTGCTGGAAAGTGGACGAGGCGCATGTAACGGTTGAGATGGTAATCGAGAATCTTACCAAAAACGCGGCGATGGCAAAAGATGTGGTCAAGGACGCGATCGCCAACATTCCAACCGAAGCGAACTGGCCATGTCACAGTGCGCTACACAACGCGATAATGACTGACAAGAAGGTTTGGCCTGCAAAGACCAAAAACGATTTGAAGCTCCTGTTGCAGAAGTATCTTTAGCCTGACAGTCGAAAAGAATTTCCTGAACGGGAAACTGGATTTCGTTTTTTGGAGTCTGGTTAATTTGACCGAAAGAAAAAAGAAGGCCGGGGTTTAACCCGGCCTTCCGTGTAACAAGAGGCGATCAACTACGGTTTAAAACCGCAGGCGATAGAATTTCTTCGCTGGTCCAGCCGGAGCTGTATAAGGCGAGATGGCGCCTGCGACATCAGTGTAAGGTCCGGTGACCAAATCGGCTTGTTGTAGAATGCCTGCAGGCCAGTTGAGAACCGTTGTATTTCCCGAGCGCGTGACTGTGAGGGACGCGAGCCCGTATATGCCAGTCAGATAGTGCGTTTGAACACGATCTGCTGATAGCGCGTGGTTGTAGAGAGCAACCTCATCGATATTGCCCGGGAAGAAGCGCTGATCTCCGGCGTGAGTACCTGCCCCGATTCCCCAACCACCATTAACGAGGATTGCGCCTGTATCATAAGCCTGTGAGCCAATGAGGGCACCGTTACGATAAAGGTTCCAATTCACACCATCATAAGTGCCAACGAGGTGGACCCAGTTGTTCAAATCTCCCGCGGACATGGGGACATTGATGATATGGTCTGTGCCATCCCATGAATTGACCTGGTAATTCCCATCCTGAATGCGAAGAACCACTTCCTGGAAAGGACTTAAGTTGTAGCCATGTTCGAGAATATTCCGGTTTCCGTCACTGGCCGAAGGTTTGATCCAGGCTTCCATGGTGATCAGGCCGGTAAAGTTCAATCCATCCGGATTGCCAATCAGGACGTACTGACTGGACCCATCAAAGGCTACCGAGCTGCCGGTGTAAGCAGTGGCTCCGGGTGTACCCAGAGTTGGATTGCTCTGGTAGGTGCCGTCATAAATGCCTGCCAGATCACGAGCGACCGTACCACTGGTTTCGTTTAACGGATAATAGGCAACCGGTTGGTCTGCCATCACGATGGCGCCATAGGCGTTTGGGGTCAACACGGTGAGCGTGGCGGCCGCGCTGTTGGTGGTGCCGACCGGATTGCTTACGGTCACACTGTAATTCGCTGCGTCGCCCGGTTGGACATTGATCAAACCAAGGGTTGAGTCGGTCGCGCCTGAAATCGGTGCGCCGTTCCTCTTCCATTGATAACTCAAAGGTGAACCACCCTCGGCACCAGCATTAAACACGACCGCGCCACCGGCATATTCTGTGCGCGAAACGGGTTGAGAGAGGAAGTTTGGCGGAGGATTGGTGGTGCCGTATTTTCCCATAAAATAATGAGCCTGGATGTTGCCCGGGGCCAGCGCGTAGTTATAAATGGCTGGCTCATCTATGCCACCCTTGAACTGACGGTCGAGGGTGTCCATGAATGTTTTCCAACGGCCGCGTGCACCGATGGCCCAGTTCGCGTTGGCAACTGGCAACTGGCCCGTGAAATCTGCATTCGACGAGACCAAAACACCGTTGCGATAAAGATTCCAGTTCCCACCATCATAGGTGCCTGCCAGATGGACCCAACCGGCCGTGCCTAAATCAGCGGAAGGAACACTGAAACCAGTGTCATGACCATTGCCATCATATGACAAAACCTGATAGGTGCCATTTTCGATGCGCAGGGCATCTTCGGCAGTGAAGTCGTTGTTGCCGCCGTGGGCGATAATGTAGGCTTCGCCATTTTGGGAGGCTGCAGGTTGGATCCAGGCTTCCACTGTGATCTGACCGTAGAAGTTCAATCCATCAGGATTGCTCAATTCAACGTAACTGCTGATGCCATCGAAATTGCGAGCAACGTTGTTGGCCGAAAAACCAGCGTAAGCCGGAGGCCGAGGTCCAGCGACAGCGTCGCCGGTGTGCGAATAGATGCCGACAGCTGCCGTGCCCAGAGTGCCACTGTTGGTTGCAAGGTTGTGAGTTGGTTCATCCATCCGCAAGTATTCGACAGCACCGTCTGAAGCAACGAGCGTTTCGTAAGGGGTGGAGCGTGAGGCATTGAGACCGTTGTTGTAATGGTTCAAAACCTGTGTTGCTGTCAACGCACTGCTATAAAGTGCGAATTCGTCAATGGAACCAATAAAAGGATTTTCATAACCGTTTCCACTCGTTATATCAGGAAAACTACCAATGGCGAGGGGAGACACCGTGTTGGGGAAGTAACTGCCATCAGGTGTGGTCTGCTGAGCGACCTGTACACCGTTGAGGTAGAGCGTCGCTGAATGGGCAGGAGCGTTATAAACGGCAACCAGATGGCACCATGCACCCACGGTGTAGGAGCCACCAGTGATATCGTATGCCTTGGTGCCGGAACTGCCGGTCCCATTGTTGAACATTCGGAAGTTCCAACCCTCGCCCGAGGTGCGCTGAAAGAAATCCCAACCGAATCGGTTGCCATTGGCATCAATGAACCGGTTGACCATTGGGCATTGTGCATTACCAAGACCCTCGATGGTCGGAAGGAGCCAGGCTTCCACGGAGAAAGAACCACTCGGATTCAGCGCAGGATTATAATCAACAGTGGTTGGCGATCCGCCATCATCCGACTGTTGATCAATTCCCTGATAGGTGACTGCGGTGTTGGTGCTGCCTGCAAGTGCTCCAGGAACAGCGTGAATCACTCCCACATGATGAATGCCGTCACCCAATGATCCGAGGCTTCCGCGATTGTATGCCGGATCAACATCACGGCCCGTTTCATCCAAACGCAAATAGACGATGGGATTGGCGGTGAGCACGAGTGTGTTATACGGCGTACCGGGCGAGGCACTGGTGCCATTCTGATAATGAGCCAGAATTTGAGAGGCGGACAGGACAGAGGTATAAACCGCCGCTTCGTCCACTGCGCCGTCAAAGGCGTTATCCAGGCTGCTTCGGAACCCAACAGTCAATGGTCCGGCCCCACCAGAATTGTCGTTTGCGACAAAACCCGGGGCGCTGGATGAACTTGCCAGAGCTCCGTTGACATACAAATAGGCAGTGGTGCCGTCATACACGCCCACCAAGTGGGTCCATGAAGTGGTCGAAGGTGTGCCGCCACCCAGAACATTGGCCGCAGTGCCTGATCCGGCATGGTTATACAGCACGAACTGGTACCCAGTATCACGCTCCCGAATTTGCCAGCCGGAGCGGTTTCCGCTGAACTGTGCGGAAGAAATCGGACAGGGTGTGCCTGCAGAGTTGGGTATGCTATTCGGTTTGACCCATAACTCAACCGTGAAAGGGCCTTGCGGGTTCACGCTGGCTGAGTAAGGAACTGTGGTTCCTGTAGATGCTCCGTTATAACCTGCCGCCTTGTTTCCATTGCCCACAAGTGCGCCTGTTGCCCAGTGCTGCACGTCTGAGGAGTGAATGCCATTCAAGGCTGTTCCACCACTGCCACTATTGGTAGCCACATCTTGAGGTGGAAGCTCACTTAACCGGTAATAGGCAAGTGGACCGTCATTCACGACGGTGGAAGGATAGTCGGCGTAAGCTGAAGAGGTTGCGAGTAGCGCCAGGGTTGCTGCCAACAACGGCCTCCTCGAGATGAGCAAGGTTCGGTTCAATTTCATGCTAATTATTGTTCTTTATCGCGGATTAGCACCAAAGATCAGACCAGGTTCCAGTTACTCCCCATTGATGGAGCCAACTGTCTTTCGCGTGGCCCTCACTTCCAGATTTAAGCTGGAGCCAAATCTTCCGGTGCGTCGAGTCATGCTATAAGGTGAATAACATTAGAAACAAGCCGAATGCGTTAAATGCTTTAACCATAAATAGTAGTTGACTGAGTAAGTCCTGAGCCCTGATCGGGATATATATCAGGACAAGATGTTGTTTATAAGAAGGATGCATCATAATTGGTTCACTTGTGCGGCATAAAGTTTCAGAACGGGTTGTTGCGCTTGGACGTTTTGTAAATATGCTTGGACACACTGGTGGGACTCGTTATTCCCTGGCTGTGAGTAGCTTTCAAGGGAAAAGGCAGTCGGAAAATTCCTGGTTGCGCGCTGCGTGTAAAAAGGATTGTACTCGTGATTTCCCTATTTTGGAAAAATTGCTTGTGAGAGAGTGGTTGATTCCTTTAATCCAAGTGTAGTATGGGAATCGACATTGAAGTTCTACATCATCCAGCCTGTGACTTACAGCATTGGCCACTGGATTCGCAGATAACTTTTTTGAATCACGGATCATTTGGGAGTTGTCCACGGGCAGTGCTGGAATTTCAGAATGAGCTGCGAATGCGCCTGGAACGTCGACCGGTGCACTTCCTGGTGCGTGAATTGGAAGGATTGCTGGACCAGGCACGAGAGGGGTTGGCGCAGTTTGTCGGTGCTGACTCGATGGACCTCGTTTTTGTGCCCAATTCCACGACCGGAGTAAACACAGTGTTGCGTTCGTTGACATTCAGCCCGGGCGATGAATTGCTGGTAACCAACCAGGAATACAATGCCTGTCGCAACGCACTGGATTTTGTGGCTGAGCGGTCGGGGGCACGCGTGGTGATGGCCAATGTGCCATTTCCGGTCCACTCCGCGGATGAGGTGGTGGCAGCGGTGTTGGAAGGCGTGACTCCAAGGACAAAGCTGGCATTGATCGACCATGTGGTCAGCCAGACGGGCTTGATAATGCCTATGGAGCGTTTGGTCAGGGAATTGGCAGAGCGGGGGATTGATACACTCGTTGATGGTGCACATGCACCCGGCATGGTGCCGTTGAATCTGAAGCAATTGGGTGCGGCCTATTATACGGGCAATTGTCACAAATGGCTCTGCGCGCCGAAGGGTGCGGGCTTGCTGCATGTGCGCGGGGATAAGCAGAATCTCATTCGGCCACTTGTAATCAGTCACGGAGCGAATTCGGCAAGGAAAGATCGGTCACGATTTTTGATTGAGTTTGGCTGGACTGGTACGTGGGACCCTTCGGCCCAGCTCAGTGTGCCCGAGTCGTTGCGGTATGTGGGGTCTCTGGCAAAGGGAGGCTGGCCCGAAATCATGGCGCGTAATCACGAGCTGGCACTAGCCGCGAGAAAAGTCCTATGCGCGGCGCTGGGAGTTTCCCAACCATGCCCGGAGGAGTTTGTGGGCTCAATGGCAGCGGTGACATTGCCGGAGGCGTCTCCGGGCGAGGTGCCTGCAGCGCCATTTTTTGAATTTCCACTGCAAGACAGGTTGCGCATCAACCATCAGATTGAAGTGCCGATCATGCCGTGGCCAAAGCGCACGACACGGCTCATCAGGATTTCGGCGCAGCTCTATAATTCATTGCCGCAGTATGAACTGCTGGCCAAAGCATTAGTGGAAGAGTTGGCGCGCGAGCGGTCGTCTTGAAAGTTTATTTTTCGGCCTTGGTGTAGGTTTCGACGTAAGGGGCTTTGTCACGTTCCTTGTCGAAATTAACTCCCACGTAAAACTTTCCGTCCTCCAACCGATAGATACAGATACGATCATCGTCTACAGATTGGAGGTCGTCGGAATTTTTACCGCCTTTGATGTGAGTGAAGGCCAGGTACTGCAAGGGGCCGCTTTTCTCCGCTTTGACATCACCTTCAGCGTATAAAACACTGGTGTCATCCGCGCCGACGATTTTAAAGACGAATTTGTCCTTCTTGATTTCCAGCGTCTGTGTGAGGGAACCTTCAGCGCTTTTGCGTTTGGTGGTCCATTTGCCGCTGAGGTTTTCGAGGTCGCCGGCAAAAACTGGTGAAACGACGAGGCCAGCCAGCCAGAGGGAGGCAATTGCTGAGAATAGAATTTTTTTCATAGTCCGTAGGGTGGAGAAGCAAGAATGCTGTCCTGCAGTTGACGAATCCTTGACGCAAGGATTTTAAATCGTCTGCCCAAACATGCTTTTCCTTCTCCGTTGTGTTACCGCGATAGTCCACCAAAAATTCGTAAGATTCCAGCTTTTTAAAAGTGAGTTCCTGGGCGGTTCAGGAAGGAAGGAAGGAGTTCTGGCTCACGAATTCAGTTAGCCCGAAAATTTTCAAAGAAAGCGAAAAAAATGTTACTAAAGATCGAACACTTTTGCTTTTCGAGCGTCCAAACAAGCAGGAAATAAAAAATGGATATCAGTGAAATCAATTATGGAATGCTTAATCTGTTGAGAACCTTCGAAGGTGCTCATCCGATGTTATTCCGTTTTTTGATTGGTGCCTGTATTGTCACATTTTTTATGGCCCTCACTACTGACCGTCTGAAGGCAGGAAAAGGGAGCGGAAATAGTAGTTCGGAACCGAAGGGAACTTTGGTTTCTGACCAACCTTTCCTGCTCGATGAGGCGGTTTCGAATCAGGATTGAATATAGTTCATTTTGCAGTCGTCGGATTATTAGGGTTTCATTTTGTTCGTGGGTTTGGGCCAGTCCTGAGTGGGACTGGCTTTTTTCTTGGGCGGCGAAGGCAGTGAGCATGTCATAATGTTCTTTCGCGAGATCGCTGCGTGGACCCTGGGATAAGCTCTTTTAAAGTGTAACCAAAATGGTTGTTTCGGGTCTGAATATTTGGTTTTAACCGAAGTCGAATGGTTTAGAACTTTAACAAAAAAATATGTATAAGAAAGTTCAATGGATTGGAATGATAGCAGGAGTGGCGTTGCCGTTATTTTCTGCCTATTCACAGGAAAGCACGCCGGCAGTCACCCTACCGGCCACTAATGTTTTGGCTGCGCCAGCCAGCCTGCCGCCCAGTGCGGCCGAGGTGGTCAAACTCTCCCAATCGGGGGTGGGCGATGAGGTGGTTCTGGCTTATGTCAAAAACGCACAATCCAGTTATAACCTCTCGGCGAAGGATGTGCTCGCTTTGAAGGATAGTGGTATTTCTTCGCCGGTTCTGACCGCGATGTTGAATCATGACACCGCCTTGCAGAAGCAGGCGGTACCGGTTGCTTCACCACAGAATCAGCAGGGGCAGTATACTTACGATCAGAAGGCTTACGTTGCTGGAAATCAACCGCCAGTCCAACCACAGCCAACGACGGTTGCGCCGCCACCAGCAAACCAGGCGCCACAGGTTGCACAGCCAGCGCCAGTCCAACCACAGCAGCCGGTTATGGTTCAAACCGAGCCCCCGCCTGCACAAGTGGAGGTCATTCCGGCGGCTCCCGGACCCGATTATTACTGGACCCCGGGTTATTGGTCATGGCGAGGCGGAGCGTATGTCTGGATTGGTGGAAGCTATATCATCCGTCCACGGCCAAGCGCAGTTTACGTGGGTGGATACTGGGGACACCACGGTCGTGGCTATGTTTGGGTGGGCGGTCATTGGCGGTAAAAGCTGCCGCAGGATTTGAGCGGGACAATGTAACCTTGTTTTTACAGCAGCGTCTTAATTGAAAATATCAGGAAGGCAGGCAAGCCAGTCTCGCAAGGGACTGGCTTTTTAGTCGAAAAATCTCCTGAATCAAAGGAGTGAAAAACTAAGGGGAGAAGTGCTTTTCCAATTCCTGCGCGGCTTCGCTGTTGCCGTGGGCGGCGGCTCGGTTCAACCAATAGCCGGCTAAATCCTTGTCTGCCTTCACGCCATCACCTTTAAGGTAGAGCAAACCGAGATCGAACTGGGCGTAGACGAAATCATTGGTGGCCGCCTCCTTTTTGAACTCGATGACTCGTTGTTTTACCGCAGCGGATTTTCTCTCCCGTTCAGCTTTTTGGCGGAGGATGGCTTGATGATATTGCTGGTAGCTGGCATCGATTTTATTTTTCGATTCAAGCATGGCGAGGGCGCGTTCGGCATCGTTGGGCGGAGTGCCGAAATCGTAAACCTCCATGACCGAGCGGCTGCGGGAAGAGCTGTAAGCAATGGTGCCTTCCAGTCTGGCAAAGGCGGCGATGTGGGTTCCCGCCAAGAGGCTGCGTGTGCCGGGAAAGTTTTTGAGTGCGACGAGTTGGGAATCGCCCTGCATGTCGGGCATTTCGTAGCGTTGCAGAATGACGAGGTCGTTGCCCGAGCCTTCCTGAACAATTCCGAAAAGCAGGCACCAATCCCTGAGCGGACGATCGTTGATGGTGGCTTCGAGGAATTGCGCGCGTTGCGGCGTTACGGGAGGACTCGCGGCCCAGCCGAGATAATTGATCAGCGGATGCAGATCGTAAGTAACGCCATCAACGACGCGATAAGGCTCGGCGCCAGCGCGCCAGACGCCGTTGGTGAAGAGGCTCAGCCGGAGTTGCTCGTCGGATTGGGCGGTGATGAGAAACCAGGCAGACTTGCAAGGAGAAGCGAACAGGAGGACGCTGATGCAGAGCGCGCAGATTATTGTTTGAAGTCGTTTCCCCGCCATGAGGCAACCTTTGTTGCTCGGAATATAGGCTTCAGTTGGGATTTGTAAAGGATGCTCAGGGTTAGGAAAACGGAATGTTGACTTATTTCTTCGTTGGGCCTGCCTTTGGCTTCCACGTCTCCTTTTCAATTTCTGAGCGAATTTCAAGAATCTTGGCTGAATCGCGAAATGGACACCCGTCGAGAAATTTAAGAATCGCCTGAGTGTCATGTCCAAGCTCGGCAAGGACGCGCGCCAGTCCAACATAGCTGTCCACGCCTGCTCCCAGTTCGATGGCTCGGCGAAATGCTGCCTCGGCGAGTTGCAGGTCATGGCTGATGACGTCGCAGTAATAACCGATGGACTCGTGGGCTTCTGCAAAATTGGCATCCACCTTGAGAGCCTGCTCGTAGGAAGCCGCTGCATCCTCCAACCCATAGCCGGGACCATCCGAGAGTTGGATCAGATCACCGCGCATGCAGTGAAGCTTTGCTGAGGTTGGATAAGCACGAATAGCCTCCTCGACCAGCGGAAGCAGGTCGTCTGCGGATTTGGCGCGCATGCGTGGCCACTGATAACTAATCTTTTTGATGTAATCCGATTCAGTCATGAGGATCGAAGCCAAGGTTTTAACAATTCGGCGTCAAGCTGAACGAGTTTAAGCGACTTATCCCACAACTCGCAATGAAAGTGCTGCGTTATAAACTTTGTCTGCAAAGTCGCCAAATTCAGCCGTACCCGGAATTTCGGTGTAGCGTCCAGTCTCAGGATCGTACGTGCATGGTGCGTAATCGTTGAAACTACCCATGCCGCCGCTGTAAACGTGTATGATGGATACCGCAAGGTCGACATGGTCTTCTCGTGTGAACCCGGACGAAAGCAGCGAATTCGCCTGCTCCAAGCATCGCTCGAAGTTTGGCCGCCACTGGCAAGCGCGATCGAGGCGAAGAATTTCAACCAGATGCGAAAGATGGCTCGTGAGCTCTTGGAGTTGTTGTTGGCGATTCACATTTGCGACTTGGATACTACCGTAGTTTGTGTCCAATCCCTGTCCAGAAGAAATTCTTCCGAGCGTGAATACGCTGCACATCCATCCAACCTGGTTCATGTGCCGCTCCTGACGGAGCTTGGGAGGTAACTGGGGATGGCGGGTTATAAGTGCGGCGGTCCTGCGGCCATGCCGAGCAGTGGCTTTTGGATGGTCCGTATTTGAACTGAGAAACTGCAGTGGCTAATGGCTTTCAGCTTCGGTGGTGAGGACGATTTTGCCGTGGGCGTGGCCGGATTGGCTGAGTTCCTGGGCTTTGCGGGCATCTTTCAACGGGAAGACGGTTTCGATGTTCACCTTGACGATGCCGCGAGCGACGAGGTCGGCGATTTGAGCGAATTCATCGCCACGCGGTTTGCTGCTGAGGAAGACGCCGCGGACACCGGGAGCGGTGGGTTTTTCCTTCGGAGGGGGACTGACAATGGAAACCAAAATGCCGCCGGGTTTGATGACGCGCCAGGAGCGTTCCTGAGTGTCGCCGCCCTGGGTATCGAGGACGACATCAACGTCGCGGACGACATCTTCAAATTTGGTTTTTCGATAGTCGATAACTTCGTCCGCTCCGAGGCTTTTCACGTAATCCGTAGTTTGGGCGGAGGCGGTGCCGATGACATACGCACCCTTCCATTTGGCGAATTGGACGGCGAAACTGCCGACGCCCCCAGCGGCTGCGTGGATCAATACTTTTTGACCTTTTTGAAGTTGGGCAATGTCGAAGAGGGCCTGCCAGGGGGTGATTGAGGCGACGGGCAGGGCGGCGGCGTGGAGGAAATCAAGTCCCTTGGGAATGCGGGCCACTTGAGAGTCAGGAGCCACGGCGTATTCGGCGTAACCGCCGCTGTCGTCCGAGACGATGCCGAAGACGGAGTCGCCAGTGCGAAAACCTTTTACGTCTGAGCCGGTGGCTTCGACGGCTCCGGCGAAGTCGCTTCCCAAGACGGATGGGAGCGGGATTTGGCCCAAATGCCCTTCGCGAATCTTCCAATCGACCGGGTTGACACCGGCAGCGTGAACACGGATGAGAAGTTCGTTGCTTTTGGGTTCCGGAACGGAAACATCTTCGTAGCGGAGCACGTCAGGTCCGCCGAAGGAATGGATACGAACGGCTTTCATGGTGGAAGTCATTGTGGTTGGCATAATTTTCCCTTGTCAATTTGATTAAATGTTAGCGCCTGGTTGATGGCGTTTTTAAAATGCTCCGACTCAAAGTACCGTTGGCACACTTTCATACAGTGTCAACCGAGGAAGAGGATGGGGAGAATGCCAGAACTGGATCGAATGCATTCGGTTTCCGTAAAGAAACTTGTCAAATCTTCAGCCCGTTGGCAGTCTCTTTCAAGAACCCCATTGTTACTGAATGCATTTAGTCGAAATTAGCGAGCCATGTTCATCATGTCCGTCTAAGCTGAAGGGAACAGGTTTATGAAAAGCTGGAGAAACAGGGGATTCACCCTGATTGAATTGCTGGTAGTGATTGCAATCATTGCCATCCTGGCTGGATTGTTGCTTCCCGCGCTGGCAGCGGCCAAGGCCAAATCAATTCAGACCAAGTGCCTGAGCAATCTCAAGCAGATCAACTTGTGCATGGTGCTATATGCTGGTGACAGCCAGGATAAAATGCCCGTACGGGATAGTGTCATGGTGAGCGGGGTGGTCCAGGACATTTGGTGGTGGTACAAGGAATTGGCAAAACCGTATGCGGGCCTGAAAGGGCCCTCATCCACCAATGATACCTTGTTCGCCTGTCCGAAAGACCGGGGATGGGCACCCAATCCTGCCTATCTGCAGCCTCATTACATGAATCCCACGCTCGATTATGGCAGTTACGTTTTCAACGGCTGCGATAACGGCGGTAACATGAACAATTTGTTGGGTGTTACGCTGGCGCGGGTGCAACATCCCAGTCGCACCTTCTTCGCAGGAGAATGGCCTATTCATTGGGGCTATTCGTGGCACAAGAGTCTGACCGGCAAGGCAAACATTCCTTATACAAATGCCGTCAATAACATCAGCTTCGTTGACGGCCATGCCAGTTACATCAGACTTTATTACAACAGCGCATTGGGAGCCCCTTTTTCCTATAACACGAAGGATATTCCTGGAGGTTATGATTATCAGTTTGCGCCGGATTAAACAGCAACCATTCACATTCAATATGCGTTTTTCACTTTCAGCCCTTGCTTCGGCAACGATTTTATCCTTCATGGTCGCCGGGTGCACTCCCAAGGAGACGCAAGCGTTGTTGGCACCCAGCGAGGCGCTCGGCAAGGTGTTGGCTGAAGAAACTGCCAAGGCTGCGGGAGCGAAAAAGCAAATCATTCTGATTAATCCCGATGCGAGTTGGGGACCGACATCGCTGGCGGAGAAGGCTTTTAAAGCTGCATTGTCAAAGCAGGGATTTTCGATTGCCAGTGTCAAGTCGGTGAATGTGGGTGATCCGATGAAATCAGGACAGGTTGGATTGAAAGCCGCGGATTTCCTGGAAGCGCTTCAGAAATCTCCGGACGCAGGGGCAGTCGTTTCTTTTGCAGGAGCTCCGTTGCTGGATAAAGCTTCGGCCGCAGGATTGCCATTACAATATCCTCCGGTGCTGGTGGTCGCCACCGCATCGTTGGGAGATGTGCCTGGAATTGGCAATGACAGAACGTTGCTGGCTCAGATGATCGAGGCCAGGCTCGTCCAGGAGGCGATCATTGACGGGACCGAGGCTGCATCACCAACCGGTGGCAAGCCTGATGCAGATCGAGAGTTGTTTGGACAACACTTCCAGATTTTGCGGGCGTCGGATTCCGGAACGAGGTAGAAAACAGCGGAAGGGTTGGAACTTTCGGAGATGGAAAGCCGTTTTCCATCACAGCTTTTGAACTGGTTTCAAGCAATACCGTTTGTCTTGCCTTTCGTATTGTACAAAAAAAAGGCTCGGACTTCCGTCCGAGCCTTGCAATTAAATTAATCCTGGGATTACAGCAATATGTGGTTCGAGTTCATCTGGCAAGTCGGAGGGTTCTGCAGGTCCTTGATGTTATAGCTGACGGCTGCCGTTTGAGTAGAGTCCAGAGGGCAGGCAGGCTGGGTGCCGTTGGTGCCGCGACCCAGATAAGGCTGGATGTCGGTCAACACCGGGGTGGCGGTGGCAGCAGCCTTGGTTTCCAGGGCCCATTGCTGCTTGGCGCCATCGATCTGACGGAGATTGTTGATGCAAGCATTTTGCTGGGCAGTGGTACGGGCACGGACGAAGTTCGGAATCGCGATGGCGGCCAGGAGACCGATGATGGCGACCACGATCATGATTTCGACGAGTGTGAAGCCTGCTTTTGTTACCTTGTTGAGTTTCATAGTTCTTATGTTCTTTCAGCTAAGCGGTGTGAACAAGAGCGACAGGCTGGTTAATTACGAGTTCTATAGTTGTTCACGATTGCCTGTTGCAAACCGCAACTAGGACCTTAGCAGTGGTCGTGCCATGCAGGACTCGAAATGCTAGATTATTGTTGTCGTGAAAATGGCCAAATTTTTGAGGGTGATTTTCGTTGGAACGGCGTTAACAGCCTTTGGATGCCCTCCTATGTCCTCCAAAGTCGAACGAATTGTCCTGAAATAAGACAATAAATCGCTGATCGGATAAAGACTTAGGTAAGTAGAACCAGGCATAAGGGGGCAGATAGGGTTTTCTCCCCAGAAGCGGCTCCGGTTTATACCTGATGGAGGTTTTTGCGAGAGGTATATTATGTTCGATGGGTGAATTAGTCAGAACGTTCATTGTAGTGAACCGGTGCATCGATCGAAAAAACAAGGCAATTGACTGGGGGAGGATTCAGAAGTCGCAAGCCAGTTAAAAGTATAAGTGTATCAGCGTATGTCAGACCTGATTTTGATTGTCGAGGATGATGAAAATGATGTTTTGCTGGTAAAACAGACGTTCATTCAAGCTCACCTGATTAATCCCGTGATCGCGCTCCAGTCGTCGGAGGAAGCGATGACATATTTGGAAGGCAAACCACCTTATGCCAATCGCGTGCGGTATCCGCTCCCTTCAATTCTATTCCTCGATTTAAAACTCATAGGCAAGGATGGGCTTTCGCTATTGACCTGGCTCCGGGAAACAAGACTGATCGAAAGGATGATGGTGGTGGTGTTAAGCGGTTATCACGAAATGAATCTGGTGAATACGGCTTATCATCTGGGAGCCAAATCATTTCTTACGAAACCAGTTCATGTCAAAGATCTCACCAATCTGATGCTGGCTTATCCGCAAGGCTGGATTAGAGGGTAGGCAATTGGCCGACCGAAATGAAATTCAGTCTCTTCGTTTAGGAGGAGCGCATTTTAGTGTGCGGAAGTTTAGTCGGAAGATACGGGCATCGTTCGCTTTTCTCCAATGGAATGCACCTTTATTTTTTATAGGTGTAGTTACGTTTTTCTTGAGCTATTCTGACTTCTTGCGGTCAATGAAGAATATTCTTAAAAAATATGCGGAGTCGTTCTGTTCGTCGATGGATGATTGGAGTGACGAGGAGGTGGTGAAGACAGTTGACCTGTTTCGTGGACAGTGGATGGAAGCGGTTTGTGACAGGGCCAGATTGATCGCGAATGTGCGCAGGGTGGAAGAGGATACGGAATGGAACAACATCGCTTGCCGCCTGATTTATGTGGCGTTAAGCAAGGAAATTTCTGAAGGACGCGATTTGCACCTGGTGATGAAGATTAGCCGTATTGCGCCTGTTGCCGTTACTTATTGGTTGAATTATGAGCCTTGGCTTATTGACAAGAACCTCGCCGTGCCAGCTGGTATGCCGTTTTCCGGGAGATTGGGATCAGAGGCGCTTAAGGTGAGAAAGCAGATTTTGGATCTGTTGCATCTGCGCGGGTTTTTCGTGGTGCCGAGGATCGAGTTTGAGTTTGAGGTAAAAATCGGCGCAGGCGAGGAGTCGGCTCGGCGGTCCATTTCAGGTGGCACCTTTTTCTTCGGTAGTAAAATCTGAGTGGGGGCGAGACTTAATTCTTAGAAATGCCAAGGTGCCCTACACTGAGGACTAAATTGTTGTCCCCCATTCGCCGTTAACTCTCCGAGGTCATCCAGTTAGTATTTTGCATTGTGGTTGCGGCCGCCGCCGACTGTCCATTCAGGTGAAAACTGGGATAGATGATAGGTTAAGGGGATTGAGGTTATGGCGAATATTATCAGGCAGCCGTGTGATGAGGGGGTGATCAGGTCAAGGGCCGCGGCGGCACCCTGCTCAAGGCCTTCGGAGCGATGGGTGTTGGCGGCGACGATCCTTGGTTCGAGCATGGCGTTTATCGATGGCACGGTGGTCAACGTGGCGCTGCCGGCGCTGCAAGCAAACTTGAATGCCACGGTGGTGGATGTGCAGTGGGTGGTGGAGGCTTATGCGCTTTTCCTCGCGGCGCTGCTGCTGGTTGGAGGGTCGCTGGGGGATCGCTTCGGTCGGCGGCGTGTGTTCTGCGTTGGGGTCGCGCTTTTTGCCCTGGCGTCGGTTTGGTGCGGGCTCGCACCGACGGTTAAACAACTGACTTTGGCGCGGGCGGTTCAGGGAGTGGGCGGCGCGTTGCTGGTCCCCGGCAGCCTGGCCATCATCAGTGCATCGTTTGACGAGAAGAGGCGCGGGTGGGCGATCGGGATATGGTCGGGTTTTACGGCGATTACCACCGCGATTGGGCCAGTCATGGGCGGTTGGTTGATCGAGCACGTCTCGTGGCGCGCGGTCTTTTTCATCAATGTCCCGCTGGCCGCCGTGGTGGTGGCGCTGGCGTTGCGTTACGTGCCGGAGAGCCGTGATGAGGCCGAGGAAGGCGGTCTGGATTGGTGGGGAGCGACACTTGCGACCATAAGTCTCGGCGCGATTGTGTACGGGTTGATCGAGTCCTCGCGTCTGGGATTTAGGAACCCGATGGTGTTGATCGCGCTCGTTGGTGGCGGTGTCGCATCGGTGGTGTTCATTCTCGTTGAGAAACGAAAGCGTAACGCGATGTTGCCGCTTGACCTGTTTCGTTCCAGGAATTTTAGCGGGGCGAACCTGATGACTTTGTTTCTGTACACGGCGCTGGCGGGTGCGCTTTTCTTTCTGCCGCTGAACTTGATTCAGGTGCAGGGCTATAAGCCCACGGCCGCCGGGGCCGCAATGCTGCCGTTCGTGCTCATCGTGTTTTTTCTTTCACGCTGGTCGGGCGGATTGGTGAAACGTTACGGGTCCAAGTTGCCGCTGGTGGTGGGGCCGGCGGTGGCTGCGCTCGGGTTCGCGTTGTTCACGGTGCCCGGGATTGGCGGCAGTTATTGGACGAACTTCTTCCCGGCGGTGATGGTGCTCGGCCTGGGCATGGCGGTGAGCGTCGCGCCGTTAACGACCACGGTGATGAACGCGGTGGGGAAAGACCGCGCCGGTGTGGCGTCGGGGATCAACAACGCCGTGTCGCGCACGGCGGGGTTGCTGGCCATCGCCGCGCTTGGATTGGTCATGCTGCACGTTTTTAACAGCAGTCTTGATCGCCGCCTGTCGAGCCTTGCGCTGGCACCTGAAACGCGGCGCGCCCTCGACCAAGAGCGCGTCAAGCTGGCCGGGGCAGAGGTGCCGGGCGATCTCGAGCCCGAGAAGCGGGCGACACTCAAGCGTGCGCTGGATGAATCGTTCGTGACGGGCTTTCGCCGGGTTATGAAGGTGGCTGCGGGGTTGGCGTTGGTGAGCAGTTTTGTGGCGGGGAGGTTGATTGAGGGGAAGCGGAAGGGGTGAGCAATATTTAATGGGGAGTGGGGCATTTTTTTGGCAATTCAGTTTTCATTTTCCTTGGGAAGAGAAGGAATAACAGATTTGCATCGCTTTTATCCGATTGAATGGTCAGGATGGATGGCAGGAGGGGGTGGCATGCTGTTCCCAATCAACGAAGGTAACATTGCTCGCTATTTGTTGATGCACATTATTGGGAAAAGTCGTATCGAACCAACCCACGATCAATCGATAAAAATCAGCGTCTTCCGGTTTTTCATCGTGGCATTCCAAATCAGCCAGGCAGAGGATCACATAGCCGTCCATCCTGGGTCGATTGAGTAATACGATACCCACGTCATCACCCTTATAATCAAGCCTGATATTCTCCACCAAGGATTTATTGCTTAAATAGACTGCATGTCCTTCCAAAGTATAGCGCATGAAGTTTCGGACATGGAATTCCTGTAGAAGCAGATTACGGCCTGAAGAGTGTTTAAAAATCATCATAATCTGTGATCCAGTCGGTCATTTCCTTGCTGTCTCCAATTGGGTCCAATGTTCTGGTAGATTTTTGGGGAGCGCAAGGCTGAATACCGGTGTTGCCAAATACTGAAAGCGTTGATGTTTGGATCGTGGGCCGCGTCCGCGGATCGGCTCGATGGGCTCTGGGCAGAATCACCTACGGTGTTAGAATTCCGGCGAAGCGTCATTCCACCGATTGATTGATTGCTGGCGCATGGGTCTGCATCGCGGGCCGATTACGCGGGTGAGGTAGCGGGATAGATTATTATCGCTGGCAATGTCAGTGCGGCGCGCACAGGAGTGCTCTCCCTACCTACGAGGCTGGCGCACAGTTTGAAGTCCGGGACCGCGTCCGCGGATGGGCTCGATGGGCTGGTAGAATCACCGACGGGGTTAGAATTCCGGCGGAGCGTCATTCCACCGATTGATTGATTTCTGGCGCGGGTGGATTGGAGGCGCCGGGCGTTTACGCAGAGTGAAAGTTTTTGCCGTTTTTTTCAGTAATTGGGGATCAATGGAAGATAGTTTGGGGGATGGACTGTGTATGTCCAACCCCCGGTGCAAAATGGTGGTCGATAATTTGGAAAATGAAACCTATGGGAGGCCATCATGTGCACAATGGAGCATCGAGAGAGCGGGGAAGGACTGGGGCGGGCGTGGTCCAGGCTGGACGGGAGGTCCTGGGAGGAACTGGGGACGAAGGCGGGATATTCATCCGCTAAATTGGCGAAGATCTGCAAGGTGTCCGAGCGGCATCTGGGGCGAAAGATTCAGGAGCAGTTTGGTTGTTCACCGAGGGCATGGCTGCGGGAGCATCGGTTGAAGGCGGCGCGGGAGCGATTGGCCGGTGGAGGGGATCCGAAGGAGGTGGCGTTTGAACTGGGGTTCAAGCAGGTGTCGCATTTCTGCCGGCAATTCAAGGAGCGGTATCGGGAGACGCCGAGGGCGTTTGCGCGCGCGGAGCGGCGGAAAAGGGCGGGGATGTCCGCTGCAGATAATAAATGTCCGAATTAGAATTAGATAATGATTGGGCTTTGACCTGGAAGCGGGCGGGAGGGAGAATGGCGGGTGATGAAACAGGAGACATATAACAGGTATGCAACGGAAAGAGGATGGATCGATGAGAAGAGTCATGGGACTCACGGGATGGATGGGACGGGTAAGGCGCGGGGTTCTCCAGCAACTCGGATTAAGTCGTGTTATCTTGGGCTAACTCGCGCTAACTCGGGTTATCTCGCGTTAAAAAATGTTGTAAAGGAGTTATGGAGGACGAAGGTGGTGTGTTGCCTGTTGTTGGGCGCGGATTTCAATTTATGCCCATACCTCTTCCAATCAGAAGCCATCGGAAGGCCGAGGAAATTGTGAATGGCGAGTTTCGATTTTCGAATGAAAGGTCTAACGCCATATAACGGTAAATAACACCATATAACGCCAAATAACGGTGAAAATTTTTTTACATTGGTCATTTGTCCGAAGTTTGTGGACAGTTCCAGATTAGACCTGAGGGATGAATCGGAGGTTGTATGCGTGTCAAGGAGCGATATATTTGATTCAATTCCGTTGCGTGCTTGTGCGTCTAATATGAAGTCGTTCACCGAGAATTACATGAAAGCGTTTGTTTCAGAAAAGGTTAACCTGGGCAGGTTGAGCTGTGTGACTGCGGCTACGGCCATGCTATTGATGGCGGGAGTGGCGCGCGGGGCGGAGAAGCCGAAGGTGGTGGAGATTCCGGTGCGGGCGATTGATGCGAAGGAGGCAGCGAAAGTGAGTTACACGCGGGACATCAAGCCGATCCTGGATGCGAGTTGCTCGGAGTGTCATTCAAGTGATGAGCAGAAGGGGCAATTCGATGCATCGACCGTGGCAAGCTTGATTAAGGGTGGGAAGAAGGCGCATCCGGCGATCATTCCGGGGAAGCCGGATGAGAGTGCGATGGTGCAGTACTTGCGTGGTCAAAAGGAGCCGCAGATGCCGAAGGGGAATTCGAAGCTGAGTGCGGATGAATTGCATTTGATTCGGGAATGGATTGCAGCGGGAGCAGTGGATGATACCGGGCAAGCGGGGCTTGCATCCAAATCGCCTGCGGCGAGTTCTAAGAAGGCAAATACGGCAGCTTCTTTGAACGTGGGTGATCCGGCGATGCAGAAGGCGCTGAATGTTTTGATGTTCAGTGATGATAATAAAGCGCGGTTGATTGCCCAACGCGCGGTGAGGACGGCGTATTTGCCGAAAGTGCCCGTGCCGCCCAAAACGAGCGGGCCGACGTTGAATGTCATCGACCAGTTCATCGTTGGAAAGTGGGAGCAGGCGGGATTGAAGGAGGCCAGGAACGCACCGGAGGTTTGCAGTGATACCACTTTTTTGCGCCGGATTTACCTGGATTTGATTGGAGTCATTCCGACGGTGGAGGAGGCGCAACGGTTTTTGAATGACAAGTCGAAGGACAAGCGGGTGAAACTGGTGGATGAGTTGCTGGCGCGCAAGGAAGATTATGCGGCGCATTGGGTGCCGTTTTGGGAGGATGCGCTGGGAAGCGCGAACGTGGACAAGCAGGGAGGAATTCCCACGCATGGGAATTATCGCAACTGGATTTACCAGAGCTTCGTGGAGAACAAGCCATATGATGTGATGGTGGCGGAGTTGATCGATCCGCTCATGCCGGGATACCAGAAGCCGTTCATCAGCGAGGCGAACGGCAAGCGGACGGTGGCGGCTTATATCCAAAACGAGACGCATACGCTGACGATTCAGAGCGCGGCAAATGTGGGGCAGGTGTTTCTCGGGACGGGAATGAAGTGTGCGAGCTGCCATAATCATTTTCTGAACAAGGAATGGCCGCAGGCGAGATTCCTTGCGTTTGGCGGGATGTTTGCGACGAACGATCTGGAATCGATCCGTTGTGAAAAGCATAGCGGCCAATTTGTCACGGCCAAATTTCCATTCGAGCTGCCTGATGTTCCAGAGGAGATGCCGAAGGAGTATGAGCCACGGCTGCATCGTGTGACGCAACTGCTGGTGGACCCGACCAATCCGCGTTTCGCGAGGACGATGGTGAATCGGCTGTGGAAGCGTTACGTCGGCATCGGATTGTTCGCGCCGGCGGATGATTATCGATTGGACCAGCCGCCGAGTCATCCGGAGTTGTTGGATTATCTGGCGGACGATTTCATTCGCAGTGGTTATGATTTGAAGCACACCATCCGATTGATTCTCACGAGCCGGACGTATCAATTGAAGTATGACCCGGCGTTGGAAGATCATTTTGACGTGGCCAAGCCGACAGAGGCGCGGTATTTCCGGTCACCTTCGCTGAGGAAATTGACCGCGGAGGAATTGATCGACAGCATTCGCCTGGCGACGGCGCAAAAGCTGGACCCAAAGAAGCGGTTGTATTTGAACAATGCATCGACGGCGTTAACCCGCGCGTTGGCCAAGCCGGCGTCGAGGAATGAAATCAGCACGTCGCGCTCGGAGGATGTGGCGGTGGTGCAGGCGTTGGAATTGCTGAATGGCGAGGAATTTTACCAGGCGATTTATTCCGGGCCGGTGTTGGATGAGGCGGCGCGGGAGAAGGAGGTTTCGAAGGCGGTGGACAGGTTGTATTGGGCGGCGCTGAACCGGACGGCATCCAGCAAGGAACGGCAGGTGACGGAAAAGTTGCTGGGAGCGAATGCGGTTGGGGTGGGGCCTGCGAAAACGGAGAGTTCCGAGCAGGTCTGGATAGATGATGAGTTGCCGAGAGGTGCGCGGATGGACGGAACGGGTGGAGCAAAAAATGCCTGGAAATGGGTGACCAAGGAGCAGGGGCCGGTGTTCAGCGGCGAGCGGTCGCACACGCAAGGGGGCAAGGGAGAGCAACGGCAGCACATTGCAATCGGAGCCAATCCGGGATTGCGAGTGGGGGCAACGGATGTGTTGTTCACGTATGTGTATCTTGATCCGAAGAATCCGCCCAAGGAAATCATGTTGCAGTGGAGTCAAGGTGGCTGGGAGCATCGGGCATATTGGGGAGAGGATTTGATTGCATTCGGCACGGCGAATTCGACGACGCGGCATGCAATGGGGGCGTTGCCAAAAGCTGGAGAGTGGGTGCGCCTGGAGGTGCCGGCGCAGGATGTGGGAATCAGTCCGGCTGAGGAAGTTGATGGGTGGGCCTTTGATCAGGATGGAGGCAAGGTTTATTGGGACAAGGCCGGCGTGGTGAAACGCGCGATGAATCCGAACCGTGAACCGTTGGGCGATGTGTTATGGGCATTGTTTACGAGCCCTGAGTTTCAATTTATTCGATAAGGAAGAGCTATGAAAACAAAGATCAATCGACGCGAGTTTATTCAGACCGGTGCGATGGCGGCAGCGGGATTGAGCGCGATGGGATTGGCGCACGGCGCGGAAACTGAGAAGGCGATTAAAAAGTTGGTGCCGAAAGCCGACGCGATCATCCATATCTGGTTGCCGGGTGGAGTTGCGCAGACGGACACCTGGGATCCAAAGAAGTACACACCGTATCGTCAGGGGATGAAGGGGAGCGAGTTGCTGGGGACGTGCGAGCCGATTCCGACTTCGGCGGATGGAATTTTCCTCGGCAAGGGATTGGAGAACATGGCGAAAGTTATGAACAAGGCGACGGTGCTGCGGAGTTTGACGAGCGATACGAAATTTGGGGCGGTGCATTTAAAGGCCCAGTACTATGCGATGACGGGGTATTTGTTTCCGTCGGGCGTGAAGACTCCGAGCGTGGGAGCGGCGATTGCGCGGACGTTGGGGCGGAGAGATCCGAATGTGCCTCCTTATATTTACATTGGGCGCGACATTGATACGAGCGATGAAGAGAAGATGTTCATCAGCGAGTATATCGGGCCTGGATTTTACGGAGTGAATTATGCACCGTTCATGATTCCTGATCCGGCGAAGGGATTGGCCACGTTAAATGCGGTGGGCAACATGAAAATGGACCGGCTGGATCGGCGGCAGGAATATCTGCGCGCGATCACAGGGCTGGAAGAGAAGCAGTTGCAGAACGCGAACAAGGTCAGTGATTACATGAAGGTGATGGCTGACGCGCGGGCAATGATGGATTCGCCGGTGAAGAAAGCTTTCGATTACCAGAAGGAGGAGAAGCCTGAGGTGCTGAAGGCGTATGAGCCGGAGGTTGGTGAGAGTGATTTGTTGGACAAGGGTTATTATCACGGGAAGCGGTTTGCGAATGGGTTGCTGCTGGCGCGGAGATTGGTTGAGACGGGTGCGCGTTATATCCAGGTGGAATATCAATACGGGCCGTTCAAGGGTTTCGACATGCACGAGAGCGGGCAGCAGCGAATGGTGGAAATGAAGAAGCAGATTGATCGGCCGATTGCGCAGTTGATTCGGGATTTGGATGAGAGAGGTTTGCTCGATAGGACGTTGGTGATGATCAGCACGGAGTTTGGCAGGACAATTGCGTCGGCTCCGGCGGCGGGTCGGGAACCAGATGGTTTTGCGGAGCGGAACACAGGTGACAAGTTGATCATTGAAAATGAGAAGATGTATGGGTTCCATGGGCATTTCAGCAGTTGCAACGCCATGATGTTTTTCGGCGGAGGGTTCAAGAAGGGATTTGTTTACGGCAAAACCGCGGATGAGCATCCGATGGTGGCGGTGGAAAATCCGGTGCCGTTGATCGATGTGCTGGCGACGGTTTATAAGACTTTGGGAATTCCGGCCGATGCGAATTATGTCACCGAGGGACGGCCTTTCTACGTGACCAAGGATGGCAAGGGACAAGCGATTGATGCGATGCTGGCGTAGGAGATGTGCAGGTTGTTATTTCGACTTTCCCAGATGAAAGGGGCGGTTGATCTTTGAAATTTTGCATGAGTAAAAAGAAATTCTCTGTTTGCGCGGGAGCAGTTGCCGCGATGAAGCACGCGGCTTCTGTCTTGCACGAGCGAAACAGTTTGAGGAGAACGTCTACTTACTTTTTCTTGTAGAAGAGTTCTTCCAGATTCCAAGTCAGCCGATTTGGGTCGAGGGTGGTTCCGCGAACGTTGCCGATGTCGGAACGGACTGCAGAGTAGGCCTGCATGGAAACCGTCGGAATCATGGGCATCTGCTCGGAAAGGATAAGCTGAACTTCGTCGAAATATTTCTTTCTCTGAGCCTGGTCGAGAGTCTTCAACTGTTCATCCATCAAAAAGTCGATGCGAGCCTCCCATTCAGTTGAGGGAGTTTTTTGGCGTGGGAACCATTCGTGACTGAAGCCGCTTGATTTTACTACATTCATCTCATAGGCGGGATCGGGAGGGCCGCCCGCCCAGCCGAGAAGAATACAGTCGTAATCAAAGGAGTTCGAGAATTTATCAATCAAAAGGTTAAACTCGAGGGGTTGAAAAATCAGTTGGATGCCGAGGCGCTTCAAGTCCTCCTGAATGATGACAGCGCTTTTTTGACGGCGATCATTTCCGGCATTGGTGTTCATAACGAATGCGATTGGATGGCCTTCCGAATCAGCAAGCGTTCCATCGCCCCGATCCTTGATGCCAATTTCGGCGAGCAGTGCGCGGGCCTTGGCTGGATCATAGGGATAAGTCTTGATGTCCGGGTTGAACCACTTTTTATTTTGCGGTGAAGTGAAGCCATATCTGGGAGCGCCGTGGCCGCCCAGCGCGGACCTTACGATGGCTTCCCGATCAATGGCAAAGGAGATGGCCTGACGAAATTTAGTGTTGCGGAACCATTTCAATTTTACCGGGTCGACTATGGGCTTCCCGGTTTTTGGGTTTGAATTTGTATTCTGGTTAAAAGTGAGAGAATCCTGTTCTGAAGCCAACCCAAGATCCAGTAGTTGGAAACGTCCCTTGGCCGATTCCTCCTTGAACCGATCGTATTCCTCAGGCCGCACCAGTTCCTGGAGGTCGGCTTCTCCTCTTAGAAAACGCAGTGAAATCGCGCTCTGGTCTGGAACCACAGTGTACACCACTTCGTTAAAATAAGGCAGTCTTTCACCTTTGCTGTCCACTTCAAAGAAGTGAGGATTGCGTTCCAGGCGCGTGTATTGGCCGGGTTTATAATCCCTTAAACGAAAAGGCCCGTTACTTACAACCTCATTCGGCCGGGCATTAATGCCGTAAGCCGATTCGAATCTTTTTGCTTCCACATCCTTGGTCAAAATGTGTTTCGGGACAATGGCGACAGCTCCGAAGAACATCAGGAAGGGAGCGTAAATATCCGGGGTAACCACCTTGATTGTTAGGTCATCCACTTTGGTTACGGCGAAATCCTTGCCGCCCAGACGAAACTGATCCACCACGACATTAACAATATTCGTATTATAGATGACATCATTCCATGTGAATATGACGTCATCAGCATCGAGGGGCTGGCCGTCGCTCCAGCGAAGGCCTTTACGAAGATGGAATGTGTAAGTTTTGTTATCCGGTTCAACCGTCCAAGTATCCGCGAGGCCGGGACGGATCTCCTGGGTGGGGACATCAACAGTTAATAAGCCGGCAAACATCCTGTTAATAATGTCAGTCGAGGAGGTTTCGTTGGCAGTGATGGGATTGAAAGTTTTGGGATCGCCAAAACTGGAAATAACCAATCGCCCTCCGGGAACACCCGGCTCGGATTTGGCAACCAGCGGCGGTTCGGGAAGTGGACCACTCTCGGACTTTTGGGGCGTTGTGCTTCCTGTGCCAGATGAACTTCCCTCATTCTTACCACAGCCGGAAATTATTCCTGCAAGAATCAAACCCAGCGCCGCAACCCGGAAAAATTGAAGTCTTTTCATAAGTAATGCCCGTCAAATCCATACACCCATCTTCAGGATGGGGCAAGCTAATGCCATTATCTCAAGACACCAGCAGCCACCATTAATTCAATAAAAGAACGACTTGGGAAAATGATCGCGGGCAGGGAAGCGATGATCGCGGTGCTTCAGGTGATGGCTCGCTGATCACTGAAAGCTGCGCATGATGCGATCAAAGCCGCGGGAAAAGCCGGTGCGGTCACCCGGGTCGTAAAAATTTTCCTTGTGACGTTCCAGGTCAAACTGCACGAGCAAGCCAATGGCATTGGCACCGTGATGGCCGGAGCGGATGGCGGTTATGCCATACGAATAGCCCAGGAATGCCTGCCATGCCTCGGAATAAGAGCGATAAGTAATGCCTCCCCCCACGCCCGAAAGAAAGTCATTCGGCTGATTTAGTCCTTTAAGATAATCCACACCCGCGACACTGCCGACGGTGGTAATGGACCAGCGTTTGTGTTCATCCAAAGGAAACGAATAACTGCCGTTCAACATGGCAAAACGCGTGGCGCTGATTTCCTGGAAATAGTAACCGGGGAGGATCAGTGGAAACTCGGAAGAGAGGGGCAGGACGCCACCCAGGCGAAATGCGCTCAGACGATCGGCATTAACACTCGCGCCAGTGGTAATGGCTACGGCGATATTCTGTCCGCTCTTCGGGAGTGTGTACGCGAACAGAGCTCGACCCCAAAAAAGATGCGAGCTGGGATTGAGATTCCGGTCTCCGGCAAAGCCGTAGGGGCCGGGATTCAGGCGGAACTGCCCTTCATACCAAACTGAGAGTTCCAAGGCGGCATCCGAAGTCAGCAATGGTTCGCGACCTCCCCAGCGCAGACCGGTGCGGACGATGGCGGTGGGGCCATCATTGGGCAACACAAAGTTCGGCGCTGTCTCGCTGTCCCGTCTATAGGCGGCGTAGCTGAGTTCGCCCCGGATAATCGCGTTGAGGGGAATGCGTTGGTCCGGGTTGAACAAATGATAGATGCTCGCCTCGGCCCCGCCGCCGTCACCTGTAAAAGATTCCTCATCAAAAAGTTTTCCCGAACGAATTTCTGAGTAGCTGTTGGCAAAACCACCGCCGAAGACACCGATGCCGAGGTCAGTATGCTCGGAAAGCAGGCCGCTGAATCCCAATTCCGAGTCCATATAAACCGGCGCCACGGCCAGGCGCAGGGTCAGATTGGTACGCATGAAGGAAGGCTGGTTATAATAGAGGAAGGCATAACCGGAAATGGGCGGCTTACCTTCGAAAGGTTGGTTATAACCCATCTGCACCAACTCGCGTTTGACGGGGTCAATTTGCGCGTAGGAAGAAATAGGCGCAAAAACTCCGAGTAACAACAAAACAGCAATCCAATTCCTAATTCGTACCACGGCCACTTTCCTATCGAAAAGCAAGGAAAGGGGCAAGTGGTTATTAACCCACCCCGGTCCGACCGGGTTCCAAAATGTCGCGCTCTATGCAATTGCCACTTTTCAAAGGAAGGGTATTCTTTGGCCATGACTATTGCGAAGAAACTCCTGCATACCCGCTATCGTGTGAATGACCTGGAACGCACCGTGAAGTTTTATCGCGAGATTCTCGGTTTGGAAGAAACCCGGCGTCATAAGTCATCGCGTGGCTCGGAACTGGCATTTATGAAAGCGCCGGAAAGTGAAGAACTGATTGAACTTTGTTATTTTCCCGGCAGTGGCCCGGTCGAGGTGCAACCGGATCTGACCCATCTCGCTTTCGAGGTGGACAGTCTAGAGGAGTTCGGCAAGCATCTGGCCTCGAAGGGATATAAGTACTCTGACGGTCCGCATATGCGCCCGGAGGGCGGCGGCATTGCTTTCGTTGATGCACCTGAGGGCTACGAGATCGAGCTGATCGAGCGGGCTAAGTAAAGCAAAATTCAGTTTTGCTGGTTTGTTTATTGGGGAGAGCGACGAATTGGGGTTGATAAAAAACTCAGCAGCGGAAGTCATATGGCGGGGATGGGCTGAGCATTGAATTTGAGTCGAGCAGAAATCGGGCGGAGTAAAATTGGAGTCAGACGTTGGATTTTGTCGACGGAGTCAGGCGTTTGTGCCATTGATATAGGCACCCACGCTGCGTGCATCTGCCAGGCGACAGACCAACTCAGCGATGACGATGATTTTACGAGCCGGCCAATTTAAATATGTTTTTCCGCGACCGTCCCTCGTGATGGGGGTGGTAAATGTGACGCCTGATTCCTTTTCCGATGGCGGGAAGTACTTTGACAATGCGTCGGCCGTGAGACATGCCATGGACTTGATAGAGCAGGGGGCTGATATCATCGATGTGGGAGGAGAATCGACCCGGCCCAAAGCAGAGCCCGTCAGCGAGGAGGAGGAATTGAGGCGGGTTATGCCAGTTATCGAGGCTTTGGTGCCTCAAATCAACATTCCTCTGTCCATCGACACCCTTAAGCCTGGTGTGGCACGGGCGGCGGTGAGGGCGGGTGCAAGTATCATTAATGATGTGGGGGCAAACCGAACCGATGGCGAAATGTGGCGAATTGTGGCTGAGACCGGGGTTGGTTATGTGGCCATGCACATGCAAGGCAGCCCGGCAACCATGCAGGTTAAACCTACTTATCAGGACGTGGTGGAAGAGGTTAGGATTTTCCTCAACGGGAAAATTGTTGACCTGCAGGCAGTGGGCATCAGTCCGGAACAGATCATTTTGGATGTGGGAATTGGCTTTGGAAAGACTCTGGAACACAATTTGCAGTTGCTCGGAAGCCTGAGGAGATTTACAACTCTACAGAGACCGTTGCTGCTCGGCGTCTCACGCAAATCCTTCATAAGTAAATTGCTGGGAGTTGCCGCCGAAGACCGTCTGCCGGGAGCTCTCGCCTGCACCCTGACGGCGTTTGAGGCAGGAGTACAGATGTTTCGGACGCATGACGTTGCAGCCACGGTACAAGCACTGAGAATGGCGGAGGCCATCACCTTATAAATGTCGTTAAATTGGTCCATGTTGGAAAATAGTTGGCGCCCCGCGTTGGAGATATCGCTCCTCGCGATAGGGATCTACTATACCTTCATGCTCGTGAAGGGATCACGCGGGTGGTCCGTGATCATCGGCTTTCTGCTGCTCTTTCTTTTTACGATTGTCAGTTGGGTCCTAAAGCTGGAGGTGGTTAGCTGGCTCCTGGGTAAATTCTTCGCTTTCTCGGCATTCGCCATTCTGGTGATCTTCCAACCTGAGTTGCGGCGCATGCTTTCAGAGTTGGGAAACCTGCGCCTCTTCTACACGGCACGGGAACAGCGTGAGAACATTGAAGTCATCATTCAAACCGTGGAGCGGTTGGCGGAGGTAAAAATTGGAGCGCTGATTGCCCTGGAGCAAGCCATTCAACTGCAGGAGGTGGTGGAATCCGGCCTTGTGGTCGATTGCGAGGCCACGCCTGAAATGCTGGAAACCATTTTCTTTCCCAACAATGCCATTCATGATGGGGGAGTGATCATCAAGGGAGACCGCATCACTTATGCCGCCTGCATTTTTCCACTCACCCAACGTCAGGACCTGAACAAAACCCTTGGCACACGTCACCGGGCGGCGATTGGATTAACGGAAGAAACGGATGCCATTGTGGTGGTGGTTTCCGAGGAAACGGGGCTCACCTCTTATGCGTACAAGGGGCAACTCGTGCGCGGAGTGACCCAGGAAGAACTGCGCGCATTCCTGACTTCGGTATTCGTCAAGAGTGGCAGATCCCGCAGTTTGATTGAGTGGCTTCGTAAATTGATCGGTGAGCGGCATATTCCGCAAGCCCCGGCAGTAAAAGCCGGCTCCAAATAGGCATGGCAGCACGCGATTACATTTTACATAATTTCTGGTGGAAGCTTTTGTCCGTGTTGCTGGCGGCGCTTACGTGGTTTACCATTCAAACTGCCTTCCAGAAGGATCAGACCCTGAGGCAATCGCCGGTGATTACGACCAGCACGCGAAGCTTTGCATCGATTCCGATCATTTTACAAACCTCGGCTGCCAATACGAATCGATACCGGATCAGCCCGGTGACAGTCACTGTTGAAGTCAGCGGCACTGCCGATGTGCTGGAGAAACTGCAAACCAAGCAGATACAGGCCGTGGTGGATGTAAGCGAAGCGGCGGAAGAAAAGGAATTTAGGAAAGACATTCAAGTGCAGGTTCCCAAAGACCTGAAGGTCGTGAGCACAAAACCGATTTATGTCAGTGTGGAGCGAATAACTGGCCAAAAATAATTCAGCAAGAAAGAATATCGAAATGATTGCCCCGAAGAAAATATTTGGTACTGATGGAGTACGCGGAACAGCCAACGTGGAGCCAGTTACCGCCGAAACGGCATTGAAACTTGGACGGGCTGCCGGATACGTGTTTAAAAATCTCGAATCGCAATCACGCGGCCGGGGTAAACACAAGATTGTTATTGGCAAGGATACCCGGCTCTCGGGCTACATGCTCGAGAATGCCATCTCGGCGGGAATACTCTCGATGGGAGTGGATGTGCTTTTCATTGGCCCATTGCCGACGCCCGGAGTCGCCTATGTGACCCGCAGCTTGCGTGCGGACGCGGGCATTGTCATTACGGCTTCGCACAATCCCTACGACGATAATGGGATTAAGTTCTTTCGAGCGGACGGTTATAAGCTGGATGACCGGGTGGAGGCACGGATCGAAGAACTTGTTTTTGGCGGCGATGTTGAAAGTCTCCGGCCCAAGGCAAGTGAAGTGGGCAAGGCAGTTCGTATCGATGATGCCCTGGGGCGTTACATTGAATATGCCAAGGCCTCATTTCCCCGGGGGATGACGCTGGAAGGGATGCGCATTGTGGTGGATTGCGCCCATGGCGCAGCTTACAAATCCACACCCTGCGTGTTGCGTGAATTGGGTGCGCAGGTAATCGTTTATGGCAATCAACCTGACGGCACAAACATCAACAAGGATTGCGGTTCAATGCATCCCGAACAGATGTGTCAGAAAGTCCGGGAACATGGGGCGCAACTGGGCATTGCGCATGATGGCGATGCCGATCGCGTTTTGTTGTGTGATGAAACCGGGACATTGATCGACGGGGATGACATCATGGCGATTGCGGGGTTGGACATGTTGGAAAGGGGCTCGCTCGCGCACAAGACCCTCGTCAGTACCGTGATGAGCAATGCCGGGCTCGACAAGGCCATTGAATCCAAAGGCGGGAAAATGCTCCGCACACCTGTCGGCGACAAGAACGTGATCGATGAGATGCTGCGCCATGGTTATAGTTTTGGCGGTGAGCAAAGCGGTCATATGATTTTCGGTGAGCACAGCACCACGGGGGATGGTTTGGTTTGCGCGTTGCAAATTTTGCAAATCATGAAGGCCAAGGAGCGCCCGCTTTCGAAGCTTGCCAAATGCTGGACACGCTATCCGCAACTGGTCACCAACGTGAAGGTGCGGGAGAAGAAGCCTTTTGAGCAAATGAATGGTGTGTTGCAACTGGTGGCCTCGGCCGAGGCTGAAGTGAAACCCTCCGGTGGGCGAGTGCTGTTGCGCTATTCCGGAACTGAGCCGAAGGCTCGCTTGTTGATTGAGGGACCGGACGCGGTGGCTTTGGAACGGCTTTCAGAATCCATCTGCGATGCGATTCGGAAGCAGGTAGGGGCTTAAATGGCAATTTTCGCCCCTGTCATTTCATGGCAGGGGCGGGTTATTTCCGGGTGCCTTGGATTTGTTTTCCTTATAGGGACAATGACGGCAACCGCTCCCGCAGCAAAAGCCGCGGCGCAGGTGGTATGCGGCGGTGAGAACCAGCAGCCCTCCGGGATCGAAATAGAAATCGTTGGGTAAGAGCGGTTGCGCAACGGTCTTGTGCCGTCGGTGGAAGGCCGTTACACAAGCCTGGCAAATGCAAGTTCGATTCCGCAATGGCGGCGGCACTTGCGCCAACAGGGCGCCGGGAATTTCCACTCTCATACACCAACAGGGGCCTTTGTAAGCCCGTTCAGTGCAGAGTTGGCAATGGTTTGGTTGATTGCACAACGGACAATGTCCCGCGTCAAATTCTTTTGATAGTCCTTCACTCATCTCATCTACAGCTGGTTGATGGGCTCTTTATTGAAGATCGTACAGGGAGTTGTCGGCCGAGAGAAATCCCGTCGCTGGGGCGACATTATTGGAGCCGTTTTCGTTTTCCGTATAACGATCGCGCAACGATTCGGCATGGCCATCAACAAAAGCGGCGTTGCTGCGCTGTTGATGGCGAAATCCTTGTGTGCCGGACCAGCGGCCGTTGAAGGATTCATCGCCGGGATTTGCCCACGGTGCCCGCATGAATTTGTTTGCGCCGGCGGAATACTGTCCATCGCCGAACACAACAGTTCGCGCGGGGTGTTGCACATCGGAAGTTTTGGCGGGTTCCGGGATGCTTTCGAACTGGCCGTGGCCAATGAAGCTGGTGTTGTAATTATAGCCGGTGTAGGGATCGGTCAGCCAATTTGCGCCGCCGGTGAATGAAGGGCATTGCTGGATCTGCATGGTGGTTTGCCCCTGCCAGAGCAAGCCAGGAATCACGGTGTTCGGATCGCCTTCAACGGTGGTCAGGTCCCAGGCGTAGGACCAAGTCACGCCATTCACTTCTGCTTCGTAATAAGCAATGGGGAAACGGTCGGCATTGTCATCCACGTAACCAAGTGCCGCGATGCCCATCTGGTGAAGGTTGTTCACGCACTGGATGCGTTTGGCTTTCTCCTTGGAGCGGCTCAAGGCAGGCAGAAGCAAAGCAGCCAGGATCGCGATGATCGCAATGACGACGAGGAGTTCGATCAAAGTAAACGCCTGCTGTCGCGCTGAACGATCCACAGGCACGGCGTAGTTTGGAAGACCAGTCATGTTACTCTCAACCTCTCCTCCTGTTTTGAGGAGGAGAGTGCGAGCGATTGACTTTATCCAGGCCATGAGTTGCATTCGTCCAAGACGGAACGGACCATTCCGCAGACCAAATTCAACTGGATTACTCAGGGATTCAAGCGCAGCCGGTAGAATGCCTTGTCAACGGGGGCGGCGTGGTCTTCCAACATCATCGGTTGGGCGTTGGTCGCCACAAAGCTGGTGACAGGATTCCAGTTGATGAAGTCTGTCGAGCGCTCCAAAACATGCGGACAATTGGGTATTGGAGTGAACTGGAACACAAAACCATTCGTGCCCGGACGGATGCTCAATTGCGGCGGGATGAGTTGAGTGACCGCAAAAGACGAAAGGTTCGTGACACTCTGCACGACGACTGCGTTATTGGTCGGGCTGAATAGGAACGGTTGTGTGGTCCAATTGGTGCCGTTCCATTGGAAGACGCGCAAATCACTTCCGTTGCCAACGTAATTGCCGGCTGACAAGGCGACGTCAGCTTGATAACTGGCAAGGGTTGTTCCCAGCACAGGTGATACAACAAGTTGAATCGCATTCATCACATTCCCGGCAACAGGATAAAGGGCGGCGGGATTATCCAGTCGCGATGTGGTGATTTTTGCGATGTCGCTGACGGAAGTAAAAGTGACCGATAACAAGTTTTGAACAGTGTTGCCGGCTTTTTGAAAGAATAGTTGTGCCGTATTGTTGGTCAGATTTGCGGGTGAGATGGTCAGTTCATCGCCGAGAGTCATCGGTCGCACAATGGAAATCGCATCGATTTCGCCAGCACTGAAGCCTGGGCTGATCCCTTCAACTTTGATGTATTGAATGGAGGTAAAACCCGATTCCTTGAGATCAAATCCGGTGCCACCGCCCGAGCCATCGTACAAATCGATTCCATCGGCGGCAGTCAAGCCACCTGCGCTGAAGCTCGCGCGCATGGCAGGGTTTACCGGTTTGGTAAAGTCCATCACTTCATCGGTCCAGTTCGTGCCGGCTCGATTCCATTTATAGGCCTGCGTTGGAAAATCCGAGTCGCCGTAAGGGCCATTGTCATACCGATACCATGGCCATGTGGCGGGATCGTTTGCGTCTTCCCCCGGCTTGCCGGTGAAGCCAGGGCTGACGGAAACCTTGGTAGGTTCATAAAAGCCGCCGGTGCCAAGCGTAAAAGTGTTCATGTTCGCTGCATCGCTGCTGAAACCGCCACCGGAGTAAAATGCATTTCCAAACACTAGAAAATCGATGCCGTAGGGATTAACCGGGTTGTCATAAACCGGCTGGTTGAATTTGGCGATGATCGAACTGCCGTTGTTCAAGGTAACGATCAACTTGTTCGTTCGATCAGGCGCGGTGCTGTAAACTGCTTCAACTAATTTCACCCTGGTGGCGGGTTTGGAGGCTGATTCATAAAAACGCGTTGAAGGGGCGCCAAGAACCGTAGTCGGATCATCATAGGGGGATGGACCAAATGGCCCCTGTGAAGCGACCAGTTGCACAGCGTAGGAACTGACGATGGAAACAGCTTCCGGAGTCGCTGGAGCGTGTTTGTGAAAATCGTAGGCGATTGTTCCAGGATCACTATCGTCTGAGTAATTCAATCCGCCCGCCGAAACAGTAAAGCCAACCCACGAGCCGTCGTGCAAGGTGACCAGTTCCAGGCCCGAGGTGTAATCCCATTGACCATGAGGTCCGTAGGAAAAATAAGTTGTATCGAGCGGCGTCCAGTAAGGATTTGGTCCGCGATCTGGTGCATTGGTGAAGCCGCCTGTGCCGCCATGTTCCTGCCACATCTCCCAGTTCGCTCCGTATTGTCCGCTCCAGTACAGATCGCCTGGATCGAGCGATTGTGCGCTGTCGGCATCTTCCGTTGTGAAAACGCGCAGGCCGTTGGTGAAGGCGTTTTCGGCAAAAACATTGGTTCCAATACGAATGCCGAACACTCCATTGTTGTTCAGATCGTAACCAATGGCATAAATGAAGGGACCGAATCCAGGATAGGGATCGCTTGCCGCGACGAACAGGCGATGATCGCCGGCGACGATGGCATTAAACATGTTTTCGGCCGTGGCGGTACCGTTCCAGCGATATCCCCAAACCAACGATTTTTCTGCTGCGGGGTTTGGCACGCTGGTGTTGTTGTGCACTTCAGGCGAAGTCCAGTTGATCACCATCGCGGCGCGATTGGTGCCGGTGCCAGTCCACAACTGGACATCATCCAGGGAAACAGCTTGAGCGTTGGAGAGAACAAACAAGCCAGCCAGAGCTGGCAACAGTGAATAGACTTTTTTCATGACTGATCTTTCAATTTTCCGCGGACGGGTGCGGAGGGTTGATGATTGAGAGACCAGTGCGGAGACCGAAGATTTCAGGGCATAGAAAAACCTTCAGACTCCGGCAAAACGGGGAATGAAGGCATTCAGCGAATCCTGACGAAAACAGATCGGCAGGCTGGCCTCATCCTTCTCTTGACGGAGAAGTTGATTCTGCGTTGCAGAATCACGACGAGCACAATCAAACCGATATCCTGACTTGGGGTTTCGAATCTCGCTCCCGCCTTCCCGGCTGTTGACCAGTGGCTGTGGGAGTCTGTAACCCGTTACAGTGGCGTAACCGTCCCCGATTCTCACGGGGTTCCCTGACATTTGATTGTATTGCAGATGAACTATTTGTTCATCGTTTTCAAAGAGCGTGGTGTTGTTAATCCCGTTTTGAGAAAATGCCAAGAAGAATTTTTGTAACGGCAAATTTACAGGGCGGCCAACCCGGTGATTAAAAGGAGTCTTTTTGTTTGTCACGGCTCTTCAAACGATGGAAAAAAGAAACCGGCTTGTGAACTGATCACAAGCCGGTGAATCTTTCGGCGAATCAAGTCGCCGCGAAAAAGTGCTAAGTGCTATTGGTTCATATTCTGTTTTCCGTCCGGACGTTGCCAGCGAGGAATTTCTGCTGCCTGGTTGGCACTCTTGGGGGAATATACGTGTGGATTCTGGTTTGCAGTATAACGCTGCTGCTGGTGTTGTTGTTGTTGCTGCTGCTGTGGCTGCTTCGCCTGCGGTGGCAAATGCTGATCTTTCGGCACGGCCGGATTGTAAGTCGCCACGGGACGGTTATCAAAGCCCGGACGATTTTGATTTTGAGGGGCGGGCTGAGGTTTCTCAACCTGAGGCTGGCGCACGGGAGTGTTTTGATTTTGACTGACATGCACTGGAGCTTGCGGTTGCACGACCTTGGTATTGGCAATCACCTCTTTGTGCTGAATAACCGGATGCCTTTCATCCACCTTCTGAGCTACAATGGTTTCCTTATGCACCACCGGCTCCGGGCGCAGCTGCGGGCGATAGATGACCGGAGCTTTTTTATCCACTACTTCTTTTCTGATAGTCGTTCCAGAGTTGGCGGGGAGATCACGAATTGTCACCTTGGTGAATTCCTTGTGGGTCGCGGCGGAAACGCGTTCCACTGGCAGACCACGATTCACGATGGTTTTATTTTCCACCACGTAATTGTTGATGATGGTGGTGTGGTTGTAGACGTTTTTCACTTCGGTCGGCGGCAACCGATAGTGACCGAGGTCACGGTCTCCAAAGTGATTTACGGCAACGAAAGTAAAATGATCAAGACGGAGGCCAAAATCGAAATCAGCCCGGACGCTTACACCGTTGAAGCGATAGCCGAGTCTAATATCGAAGTCGGCGTGAGGAGGCAGCGGTGCCCATCCACAATGGCCCTCGTCCGCCCGCCACGTGACCCAGGCGGGAGCCCACACAGTGTCGGGAATCCAGACCCAGCCGCAACGTTCATGCAAGTGCCAGCGGCCGTAATGGAAGGTGGCCCAGCCCCAGGAGTAGTCCGATTGCCAGTACCAACCGGCATCCGTGTTAACCCAGTGACCGCCATCGCAGTAAGGGCGCCAGCCGTGGACCGTCACTACTGTGCGCGGCTGCCAGCACCAGCCGAAGCCATCAACCTGCACCCAACTGCCGTATGGTGAGAGGTCGTTGTAAAAATAATTCACCTGTGCGGGAGGATTGCTGACGTAAACCGGCGCAGGTGCAGCGGGTGCCACTTGCACTTCGGGGGCGGGAGCAGGAGCCGGTTCGACCGGTGGCGCAGGCTGGGGAGCAGGGGTTATTGGAACAGGAGCCTGAGTCGCGGGATAGAGTCTTTGATTATAGGTGTATTGCTGGTTCTGACTCCGCAGTTCGGTGTCGTGACTCAGCATGGCCGTCACAACCTGGGGAGAAACACCGAGGTCTTTCAAATACACCACCTCATCCGCAGAAAGATTGTAAGTGGAGCCCGAATTCTGGACATAGGCTATGACCACATCGTCGCTGGAGCCAGCTTCGACGAGTTTCACCACTTCACCGGCCGTTGTGGAAAGAACCACTGGAGTGTTTGGCGGCGCCTGAGTTGGGGCGCCAACGGGTTGAGTGGGTGCGGGTGGAGTTTGGGCGAATCCCGAGATCATCGGGAAAGCAATCACACCCATCAATCCCAGGAGTTTTACATGCTTCATAATATGGTGGCAGTCAGGTTCAACTGTCGTTGGCAGATTAGACCGGGAGGGTAGGCTTTTATTCAGAATCCGAAATAGGGGAGCTTTTTGTGCTTCATAAACATCTTTTTACCAAATACTTATATGGTCGCTCGCGGGAGGAGCCTATTCAATAAGCTAATACATATCAAGGCTTTTTGGCTTCCACTTCAGGCTGCCAACCGCCGCCGAGTGCACGGTAGAGCTGTACCACGGCCAGGAACTGATTGAGCTGGGTTTGAACCAGGGAAATCTGAGCGGGAAAGAGTTGTTGTTGGGCTTCGAGCAATTCGTAGTAACTGGCCTGACCTACAAGGTAGCGCTGAGTTGAGACTCGGACTGCTTCTTCATAAGCACTGACTGAGAGAGTTTGCTGAACACGAATCTCCTGGAACTTTTGTCGGGCGATCAGGGCATTGGAAACCTCCTGAAAGGCGATTAAGGCTGTTTGTTGGTAGCTCAGCCGCGCCTGTTCGCGGACTGCCTGCGCTGCGTGGTATTGGCCAACCAGACGTCCACCTTGAAAAATCGGGCCGGTGAGGCTGCCCGCAACACTCCAAAGACCTGATTTGCCAGAGGTGATTGCGGAGAGTTCAGGACTCACGGCGCCCAACAAGGCGGTCAGATCTAGAACCGGAAGAAAATCAGCAACAGCCACACCGATTTGCGCGTTGGCAGAGCGGAACAGTTGATCGGCCTCGCGGATGTCAGGTCGACGCTGCAACAACGAAGAAGGCAGTCCTGCCGGAACATCGGGGGGAAGAGTGAGCTGAAGCAGATTTTTATTGCGGAAGACAGGACCGGGATTTTGTCCGAGGAGGACACTGATTTGATTTTCCTGGATGACAATCTGGCGTTCAAGATCGGGAATGCTTGCGGCGGTGGAAGCCAATGCCGCTGCGGCGCGGGAGGTTTCCAGTTTGGACGCGACCCCTTGTTCAAGACGTTGATTGAAGATTTTTAAACTGTCGCTGAAAGAGGCAGTGTTTTGACGGGTGATTTCGAGTTCCCGGTCGAGAGCGAGCAATTGAAGGTATGACTGGGCGAGATCGGCAATAAGCGTAATCATGACGTTGCGGCGTGCTTCCTGGCTGGCGAAGTATTGAGCTTGCGCTGCTTCGTTGAGGCGGCGAATGCGCCCCCAGAGATCGATTTCCCAGGAAACATTTCCAGCGCCAATGTAGTCGCTGGTCACTCTGCCGTTATTGAAGAAAGGGGTGGTGAAAAGGGCATTCTTGCCTCGACTGGCACCAACCTGATATCCGAGTTGTGGAAAGAAAGCGGCCCGGTTTTCCGCATAAATGGCGCGGGCTTGTTCCACCCGGGTTGCCGCCACGCGAATGTCGTAGTTGTTCGTGAGAGCTATCTTGATCAGGTTTTGAAGGGTATCATCCTGAAAAATCTCCCACCATGGCAGATCGCCGAAGGAGTTGGTGGTTGGAGGGCCAGTGGCGCTGCGGAAATTGTTGGGGGAATTAACGGTTGGACGTTTATAATTCGGCCCGACTGCACATCCAACCAGAATCACTGTCGATGCGAGGATCCCTACCAACAAGAAGCACGAGATGACGCGAATGCCTGACCGCGTCTTCGACGGGGCCAGGCGATCATTAGGCTTCTGTGCCTGATTGTTCATGGTTATTCAGGTTCGCGCGTTCCGCCTTCGCGCGGCGGATTTCCCTCACGACGTTTGCTGAAGCGTTGCATGAGACTTTCCACCACGTAGAAGGAGACTGGTATGATGAAAATCCCCAACAGGGTGGCACTGAGCATGCCTCCGATGACCACGGTTCCCAACGTTTTGCGGGCGACACCTCCTGAGCCCGACGCCAGCCAGAGAGGCACGCATCCAAGCACGAAGGCAAAGGAAGTCATCAATATGGGACGAAAGCGAATGCGAGCGCCGGTGAGCGCGGCATCGGTAATAGATCTGCCTTTTTCATATTCCGATTTGGCAAATTCCACGATCAGGATGGCATTCTTGGCGGCGAGGCCGATCAACATGATCAACCCGATTTGCACATAGACATTGTTCTCATATCGGCGGGCCAGGAGGGCTGCGAAAGCGCCGAAAACCGCGATGGGGGTCGTCAGCAACACGCTGAAAGGCAGGGACCAGCTTTCGTAGAGTGCGGCAAGGATGAGAAACACGAAGACAATTGAAAGCGCGAACACAACTGACGGCTTCACACCTTGAGCAGCCTTTTGTTCCTGAAAGGATATCCCGAGATAATCGAAGCCCATCTCGCGAGGCATTGTCTGGGCGAAGACCTCCTCCAGGGCTTTGGTGGCTTGGGAGGAACTATAGCCGGGCGCGGCGTTGCCGTTGATCTGGGCAGAGCGGTAGGCGTTGTAGCGCATGATGAATTCCGGACCAATCCGGGATTCAACCTTGGTGAGTGAGGAGAGGGGAACGCTTTGATTCTGGCTGTTGCGGACGTAGAACAAGCCGACATTCTCAGCCTTGGCGCGGTATTCATCCTCGGCTTCGACATAGACCTGCCATTGGCGCCCGAAGCGGTTGAAGTAATTGATGAAATAGCCGCCCATGAACGCCTGCATGGTTCGATAGACCTCGCTCAAATTGACACCTTGCTTCAAGGCCTTGTCACGATCCAAATTCATAAAAACTTGTGGGACATTTGGCAGGTGAGTGGTGGTCACACTGGCGAGCTCCGGGCGTTTACGCGCTGCTTCCATGAAGATATTCACGTTCCGATTGAGGAAAGCGAGATCCTGCCCGGAACGATCTTCGAGAATGAATGTGAAGCCGCCGGAGGAACCCACTCCGGGAATGGCTGGCGGCGGAAAAGCAAATGCGGTTGCTGCCGGGATGGCGCTTAAGGCCTTGTTCAAGTGGGCTTTGATGGCCGCGTATTGTTCTTCAGGCTTTGTGCGTTCTCCCCATGGCTTGAGGGTGACGAAAAAGAAGGCGTTGTAAGTGCTCTGCACGCCGCTCAGGAGGCTGAAGCCCATGACGGTGGTATAATATTGGACGCCGGGTGAATTCTTCAGAATATTCTCGACCTGTTTGCAAACTTCGTCCGTGCGATCGAGTGAAGCGGCGAGGGGAAGCTGGACGTTGAGATAGACGTAACCCTGATCCTCTTCCGGGAGGAAGGATGTGGGAATTCTCTTGCCCAGAAAAAGCGCCAGAATGGTAACCCCGGCGAGCAACAGCAGGCTTAGTGCGACTTTGCGCATCAGGAGGCCGCTCAGGCGGACGTAACCATGAGTTGCGTGGGTGAAAGCACGATTAAACGAGTCATAGAAACGTTGCAATGGTCCGCGCGATTTCGTTCTCGGCCGGAGCAACTTGGCGGCGAGCGCGGGGCTGAGGGTGAGTGCATTAAAGGCGGACAGAATCACTGAGATGGCAATGGTGACGGCGAATTGCTGGTAAAGCTGGCCGGTAATGCCGGAGATAAAAATCGTCGGAATAAATACGGCGGCCAGGATGATGGCAATGGCAATGACAGGACCAGACACCTCCTCCATGGCTTTTAATGCCGCAGCCTTGGGGTCGAGTCCTTCTTCGATATGACGTTCCACTGCCTCGACGACCACGATGGCATCATCCACCACCAGGCCAATGGCGAGAACGAGGCCAAAAAGCGAAAGAGTATTGATGGAAAAACCGACGATTGGGAAAAGCATGAAAGTGCCGATCAGCGAGACGGGCACCGCCAGCAAGGGAATGAGAGTGGCCCGCCATCCTTGCAGAAAAATAAACACGACAATCACCACCAATAGAAGAGCTTCCCACAAGGTTTTGACGATTTCCTTCATGCCTTCAGAAACTGCCCGGGTGGTATCGAGGGAGACGACGAAATCGAGATCGGAGGGAAAGCGTTGTTTCAACTCAGCCAGTAGTTTCTTCACGCCATCGGCGGCATCCAACGCATTTGAGCCGGGTAGCTGGTAGATCGCCAGAACGGCTGCTGGTTTGCCGTTGAGACGGCCCTTCAGGCTGTACACCTGGGCGCCCAATTCAATACGGGCAACATCCTTGAGCTGCACCACGGAGCCATCGGGATTGGCCCGAAGGATGATGGCGCCGAATTCCCTCTCTGTTTGCAGCCGGCCCTGAGCGCTGACTGCATAAGTGAATTCCTGTCCTTTCGGAGTCGGTGGTCCGCCGATCTGGCCTGCAGGGTTGACCGTGTTTTGGTTATTAACCGCGACGATGATTTCATTGATGGTGATGTTGAGCTTGGCGAGTTGGTCGGGCTTCACCCAGAAGCGCATGGCATACTGTCCCGCACCAAACACCTGAATGTTTGAAACGCCCTTAACCCGGTTGAGCTGGTCCACCATGTTGATATAAGCATAGTTTGCCAGAAAGATATCATCGTGGGTTTCGTTGGGAGAAAAAAGGCTGACCAGCATCAGGGGCGTGGTGGGAGACTTCAGCAAGCTGATGCCGAAGTTCCGGACGTCGAGAGGCAATTGAGATTCGGCCTGGTTCTCGCGGATTTGAGTCAGGACCTGATCGATATTGGGATCTGTTTTGATGTCAAAGTTTACGACGAGACGCATCACGCCATTGTTGGCGTTAATGGAATACATGTAATTCATGTTATCCACGCCGCTCATCTGCTGTTCGATGGGGGTGGCCACTGACTGTTCCAAGGTTTCTGCGTCGGCACCCAGGTAGGTGGTTTGGATGCGGATTTCTGGAGGAACGATGTTGGGGAATTGTGAAATCGGAAGCTGCAACATGGACACGCCGCCAACAATGACCATCACGATGGCGATCACGATGGCAACGATGGGACGGTTGATGAAGAAGCGGTACATGGTCAGAAAAGGTCTGGCTTCTCAGGGGCTTTACGCGAAGGACGGGCGGGCTGGTTTGTATCGTTGTCCCCCTCACCTTGATCCGCTCCCCGAGGAGAGGGGCGAACGGCTTTAATGTCTGGAGCGATTTTGGGTTGTCGCGAGATTGCTGTCATGGAGCGGTTTTTTCTGCTAGATGATGTGAAAGAAGGCGGCATCACTTTTCTTGATTTCTTGATGGTGGTTGGTTGGTTTGGGTTGGTGGTGAGTTGGTGTTTCCGCCTTCAGCAGGATTCTTTTTCTCGCTGGGAGTGGGGCGGGTAAAAGGCTTTGGGTTTACCGGTTGGCCATCCCGGACTTTTTGAGCGCCTTCGACAATGACCCGTTGTCCTGGTTTGAGGCCGTTATCAATAATCCAATCTGAACCGATCTGGTCTCCGGTTTTGACGGCGACCAGGTGAGCCTTGTTCTGGTCATCGACGATGCCGATCTGGTAGATGCTTTGAAGTTCGGCCACGGCCCGTTGCGGCACTACGATTGCATTCGTTCTTATCTGGGTCTGGGTCCGCACGCGCCCAAACTGACCGGGACGGAGGATGTAATTGGGATTGGGAAAAAGGCCAACGATGCGGATGGTACCGGTATTGATATCCACCTCGCGGTCGACATAACCGAACCTTCCCTTTTCAGGATAGATTGAGCCGTCGGCCAGGATGAGTTCAAATGCCAGTTCCTGTTCGCTTCTTTGCCGTTCAGCCAGGTTGACGTGGCGACGCCGGTAAGCGAGGTATTCCTGTTCGCTGGGGTTGAAGTAAACTTTCATGGGATTGACGGTGGAAACGGTCGTCAGCGGATTGCTGCTGTTGGGGCCGACCAGGTCGCCAATCTGAGCTCTGGCCGTTCCTGCCACGCCATCGATGGGCGAAATAATTTTCGTGAAGCCAAGATTTAAGCGCGCGGTTTCCACTGCCGCTTCGTCTGCCTGGACCTGAGCCCTGGCGGCGAGGTTGGCTGCAATGGCGTTATCGAGTTCCTGCTGGCTGATGGCGCTTTGCTTGGCGAGTGGCGTGTAACGTTTGACGTCCAATTGGGTCCGGGTGTATTGGGCTTGATCCTGGGCAAGCTTGGCTTCTGCCTGGTTCAAAACGGCCTGGAACGGGCGCGGATCAATTTCAAACAGCAAATCTCCCTTCTTTACCTGCGAGCCTTCGAGATAGTCCTGCTTGAGGATGTAGCCGGTTACCTGCGCCCGGATTTGTGCATTTACCAATCCATCCAGAACGCCTATCCATTGCGCGTAGATGGGAACGTTCGTTGGTTGCACAGTCACCACCAAAACATCGGGCGGAGGCGGGGCGGGTTTATTCTCCTTCTTTTTGCAGCCGATCAGACACAGGCAAATCGCGACGATAACCAGCAAGTGCGGACCGGGGCCGATTTTCCCCGGAATTTGCTGGATGGCGGTTGTCATAATATGAACTCGGTGTGGACAAACCTCTCAAGAGCGCCTCGATGTGTCTGTGAGGCATGGGGCGACTGATTTAAACGAGAGCCGGGTCAGGCGTTTGCTTATGGTGCGCGCACCAGGCGTCCATAGGCGCTTCGGCCGGCCCGGGATAGACGGTAAAGCGGACGAGGTTGGCAAGGTTCACAATGCACAAGCCTCCCTCCGGTAATCGTGCGTGCAGATGAGTATTGGAAAGGAGGAGTTGGAGCCGGCTGAAGCGTTCGGCGGGCAGATCCACCGCGCCTTCAATCATCAGATAAACATGTTTTGCGCTCCGCATTTCGAGGTCGAGGAAGGCGACGAAGGAATCGCCAGGGATGCGGGTTTGGCCGCGTTTTTCCAAAGTCTCGGTATCGAGCCCGGAGAGTTCGCGGAATTTGGCCTCGGAAAGTTCGACGACGTCGGAAAGCTTGGCGGGGAATTCCCAACAGGCCAGATCAGCAGCGACGAGATCGATCTTGCTGATATGGGAGGGGATGAAGGCGGTCATTGAATAAGTGCCCGCGATCATGATCCGCGCCTGTTTGAAAAGCTGGGCGGGACGAAGGTTTTCGAAGATGCGCCGGGCGGCGGTTTCGTTGTCCTGAAGAAATTCCTGAATCGAACCATCGGCTAGATGGAAACGGATTTGCAAATAAGGTGTATCGCTCTGGTCTGCCATAAGTTTGCCCTTAACCAAATGCACTGTCCGTAATGATGATCTGCCTCAGTCGGAGTATTATACCTGAAGTTGGGGAATTTACAAATGGGTGAAGGTTTCCAGGTTTGGGGCAGGGAGAGGTTGCCGGTAATAGTGGCGATGATGTTGGCGTTGGTTTATCAAGAAGCGACCCGTTCACGTCCATGCTAATCAAGTGCTCCGATTTCTTGTGCGAGAACAAGGATGTAAAGCAAGTAACCCGTGAACGCTCCGGCGAAAAGATATTGTAATTTCAGTTGTGTAGCCATGGCGGAAACGAACAGCCCAATTCCATGTCCAATTGGGTGTCCGAGTTGGTAGCCAGTATTTGAATCGGGGCTTGTTAAAACCGAAATCATTGCGGTCGCAAATAAGCAAAGTATAAAATTCAGTCCCAATCCACAAATGAAGTGCGAAAGGTTGCTCGTCCTGTTGAGCCAGTGGACGTGAGATAATTCCGACTCTGCTCTGTGAACTATGTGCATGGCCAGGTCCGAAGGCAATCCGTTCTCGGTAAAATTCTTTTGAATGCTGGCTGCCGATTCTCCATCAAGCATATGCTTTATGGCAAACGTATAGAATTCTTTTGGAAGCGCTTTTTTATCTTCTGGTGGTTCGGTGTGGTTCATAGAAGCCTCCTATACTCAACCTAACCGAAAAATCATTTCGCGAAGTGAAAAGGCCAGTCCCATTTCTGGAACTGGCCATTCAGGAAATCAACCCCACTCAGGCTAATCTTTGGGTGCAGTATGGCGAATTAGAAGTGCCTTGGCAACGGTGGGAATCCAAAGATAAAAAAGGCCAGTATCCTTTCGATGCCGGCCTTCCCGACGGTGCTTCTTGGCTCGCCGTCTAACTCAACATTCCATCGCTCCTGGTTATTGCAAACATAACTTCGCCCAATTCAGGACGTGGTGAATTTAAAGATAAATTGGAGAGCCTTGGCAACCACGCCAAGAGACTCGTTTAACCGTCGGCCTATCTGCTCTAAAAGTGAATGGTTAGCAGGGGCAAGTAACCCTGGGGCGATCAATACGAGAACGTGGGGATTGAAGCTTTAGTGTAATTACTTTGGCCAGCCGCTTAATCAAACCAAAATCCCTCCTGTCATCCGGAAATTTCCTTTGGCATTCGGTATAGTTCCTCTCGCTTATTTTTCCCATGTGAGTCGAGCCACTTGTATTCCCTTCAGGCTCGGCAGAAGTGCGGCAATGAACCATTGCTTATCTGGTGAATGATTTCAGGAGCAGCGACTGGAAGTGTGCAAACGAAATGGTCTTTGTCATTGTTTAGGCCGAAATCGAGCGGGTCGTGGGAAAAATAGACGCTGGTCTGCGCATTGGCTCCATAGCGTTGCGTGCGAAACAAATAGAATTTTCCCGGCTCGAGTTCAACGACGAATGGGCACTCGGCTGACCACGGTCCCTCGCCGGCCTGGCCGCCTTTTGCGACGACGTGCGCCGGGCTCCAATCGAGCAAATTGCTGGAGGTGCGGCAGTAATCCGTGCCTTTGTTTTCAGGATGGGCGGTGTAATAGCAATGCCAGAGATTGCCGATGCGAATGAGCATGGGATCACGCGTGTTGCCGGATGTTTCGCCAAAGAGTGGGGTTTTGTCTTCGCTGTTGAGATGACGTTGAAAATATTTTCCATCTGCGCTAATTGCGGAACAGATATGGTCCCAACTGCCGTAAAACATCACGAAGCGTCGGCCATCGCGGAAGACGAAGGGGGCTTGCAGACCGCCCGGGTGCTCGCCCATCTTTGGATCAGCGCGGAGTGTAATGCCCTTTGGCTTCCAGTTTGGATCAGTCAGTTTCTCGCCTTCCCAGGCATAGAGGAGGCGAGTGTTTCCCGGCTCCTTGGTGCCGCGAACGCAGGACCAAAGCTGCCATTTCCCGTCCGTTGCCTGCCAGACCGCGAAATCAACCGGTTGCTGCTTGGAAGAGGTTAATTCACCCAGATCTGGATCGCCGGCGATTTGCCACCAGTCAGCTTGAATGTGTGGTTTTAACACCTGTTCGGCGGATAGGTCACGAGCGATTGCGCCATTAGAGGGTAATAGCAGGGCCGCAACAACCATTGCGCATGTTGGACGCAGTAGAGTCCAAAGTATTATGGAAATGATTTTGTTTATTGTGCTCACGGGTGACGATCAACGATTGCCGTTGTCATGCGCTGGAGCAAGCATATTCGCGTCGCGCGCCAGCAGCGCTTTTTTTGGGTAAATAATTAGGACCGACCCGTTCACTATTTTTCATTACTAGAATGACCTTTCACTGACAGTTTTACTGACACTGGTTAGGCCGCAATCCGGGTGGCGGCTAAGCATCTGCCATATCTCCTTCCGTCTCGGTAATATCGATCCGTACGCCAGAACCATTGCGTTTATGGAGTTACTAGAATTATCTCTTAAGGATAACCTTGGAGGACAAAGACGGCGGTTTTTCTTTGAGTTGATCGACGCGAGACAGAAAGCTTTTCAATATCGGCGATGTATTCGATTTTTTGTAGCCGACAACCAGATCAATTGTTGGCGGCGTACCTTTAAGCGGTCTGCTGGTCACGGACCAGGGAAGAAAATTCAATGCGTACATAGGTAAAATGGCGACACCCCGTGTTGACGCGATCAATGACATCGCCATTGTAAGGTTGTGAATACGGTGTGCAGGCTTGATATCCAAATTGTTTGCCGCCAGATATTCTTCGATCTTGCGGCGCATGGGGCCCGCGATATCGGAAGCGCCAATAAAAATTTCCCCGGCGATTTCGCGAATATCAACCTTCTTGTGTTTGGTAAGGCGATGATCGCTGGGCATAATCATGACGAAAGGTTCAGAACTGATCGTGATATAATCAAGCTCAGGCCAGCCTGGCTCGGCGCGCATGAAGGCGAGATCAAGCCGCGACGATGAAAGAGCCTCTGCCAAATCCGGGGAATATTGGCTGGACACCGTTAATTCGATATTCGGCAAATCGCTGGCGATGATGCGTGTCGCTTCGGCCAGCCAATTGATTTCCTGCCCCATCAGAAACCCTATCGCAAATGTCTTGTTGGCCGGTTTCGCGGCGCGCCTTGCCGCATCGCGCGCGGCGTCGGCCTGTGTAACGGCAAGGCGCGCATGATCAATAAAGGCTCGCCCCGCCGCCGTTAATTCGACGCCTTGCACACTACGCGTAAACAAAGGCGTGCCAACTTCGTATTCCAGATCGCGTATTTGGCGGCTTAAGGATGGCTGCGCCGTATGCAGTCTCTTTTCCGCAGCGACTGTTAGACTGCCCTCTTCGGCGACAGCTATGAAATATTTAAGATGTCTGAGTTCCATCCGTTTAACCATGCCTTATAGGTATGGAAAGTCAACCAACAAGGTCTTTTTCAAAGTGGCAAACTTTAGATAGTTTAGGTCCATGAGTTAAATACAACACTGATAACAAACGATATTTTATCAACAATCGGCTGATGCGTAAATTTTAAGCCATACAACAAAACGGAGACTAATATGACAAACCATACCCATGAGACAGTACCAACCCAATATGTAGAAGCCAATGGCATTCGCTTTGCCTATCGCCAATTCGGCAAAAAAAGTGGCGTTCCTCTGGTTTTCAACCAGCACTACACCGGCACGATGGATTACTGGGATCCGGCAGTGACCGATGGCCTGGCCAAAGAACGTGAAGTTATCCTGTTCAACAATACAGGTGTCTCGAGCAGCTCAGGCGAAGCCCCAACGTCATTTCCTGAAATGGGTGCCAACGCGATTGCCTTTATCAAGGCGCTTGGATTGGACAGGGTTGATGTCCTCGGCTTCTCGATCGGCGGCATGGTCGCACAGGAAATTACCCTTCAGGCTCCAGAACTTGTCCGCCGTTTGATCCTTGTTGGCACCGGCCCCCGTGGCGCTGATATGTCAACCAGCAAGTCACAGGATATTTTCTCGGCCACTTATGAGCAACCGGAAGATATGTGGTTGTCGGTTCACTTTGCACCATCTGCAATAAGCCAAGCTGCCGGGCGTGAATTCTTAAAACGCAAATGGTTGCGTAAAGACCGTGACCCGGAAGTCAGCGCTCAAGCTATAGCAGCTCAGGGCGAAGCAATCGGCAAATATGTCGCCTTTGGCGAAGCAGGCCGGGGGCAGGTCAAGAACATCAAACAGCCAACCCTGATCGTTCAGGGCAGTAACGATGTCGTTGTGCCAACGGTGAACTCTTACATCATGCAACAGTTGATTTCGAACTCCCAGCTGATCCTCTATCCGGACGCGAATCACGGCTCTTTCTACCAATACCCGGAATTGTTCGTAGCGCATGCTAACCAGTTCCTGAATTGGGCTATCGCCAGGGAAGCTGTATTTCCTGCGGTAGCAGCTTGAAAACAACAAACACTCAACACTCTGAAAAAGGGGACCTAAATATGTCTGTACTCTCTGGAAAAACCGCTTTGGTTACTGGCGCTTCACGCGGCATTGGTCGGGCAACAGCTTTGGCCCTCGCTAAGGCTGGGGCTCAGGTTGTAGTCCACTACAGCAACAGCATCAAAGAAGCCGAAGCCGTGATCAAAGAAATCCGTTCAGGCGGCGGACGCGCTGAAAAGATCGCCGCCGACCTGCGGGCGGCGGATGGCCCGGATAAGCTGGCCAAACAAGTGCGCGCCCTCATCGGTGATCGTTTGGATATTCTGGTCGCGAATGCCGGAATCGCAAAATCCGCGACCTTTGAGGACACGACAATCGAGGACTTCGATGAACTGTTTGCCGTCAATGTTCGAGCTCCCTTCTTTTTGGTTCAGCAACTGCTGCCAACCATGCACAAGGGCAGTAGTGTAATTTTGCTGTCATCTTTGGCAGCCCATGCCGCTGTCGGTACTTTGGCGGCCTACGCTGCAACCAAAGGAGCCATCTCTACGCTCGTCAAACATTTTGCGGCGGCACTTGGTGACCGTGGCATTCGCGTGAATGCCGTGGCTCCGGGCGTGGTTGCAACAGATATGTCGAGCTTTGCAAAAACCGACGAAGGTCGCGATTTTACTGAAAGCATGCAGGCGCTCAAACGCGTCGCGCAGCCCGAAGATATTGCCGACGTCATCGCTTTTCTGGCCTCAGACGATGCGCGTTGGATCACAGGCGATATCCTTCATGTGGATGGCGGCTCAAAACTTTAATTTAACAAATGCAAAGGTGGAGTTATGACTAAGCAAACCGTACTTATAACCGGCGCTTTGACAGGGATTGGCAGGGCTATACTCGCAGTCAGCTTTGGAGGAAAAGTGTGAATCTCACATCCAAAAAACAACGAAAAACAACAGATAACAAAATAGAAAAGGAAAAAATATGAGCAATAACAATGGACAAAAATTGGCGGGCAAAGTCGCAATAGTCACCGGCGGTTCGCGAGGAATTGGCGCGGCGATTACCAAGCGGCTGGCAGCCGATGGAGCGCGCGTAGGAGTTACTTATACAAAAGGCGCGGAAGCAGCCGCCTCGGTTGTTAAAGAAATTGAACGGGCAGGCGGAAAGGCAATCGCGATTCAAGCGGATGCCACGGATGCCGCCGCCGTCAAGGCCGCCGTTGAAAAGACCGTCGCGGCCTTTGGCCGGCTGGATATACTCGTGAACAATGCCGGTACGGCTATTCCCAAGCCGTTCGAGGAGGCCACGCTGGAGGAACTGGACCATGTGATTGACCTCAATTTCCGCGGCGTGATGATCGCGACGCAGGCTGCGCTGAAGCACATTAAAGACGGCGGTCGCATCATTTCAATCGGCTCGTGCGTGGGCGAGCGGAATATGACGCCCGGTCTGGCGGCCTACGCGGCAACGAAGGCAGCGGTCAAGATGTTCACGCAAGGGTTGGCCAGAGAGGTGGGAAATCGAGGCATCACTGTCAACAATGTGCAACCCGGCCCGATTGACACGGATTTGAATCCGGCTGCGGGCGACTGGGCAACTCCTCAAATCGCCAACACGGCTCTTAAACGTTACGGGCATGTCAATGATATCGCAGCGATGGTAGCCTTCGTCGCTGGACCGGAAGCGTCTTATATCACTGGAGCCAGCCTGACAGTCGATGGCGGCACGAACGCCTGAGTCCAGAGGCCGCGCCTCTTGCGGCTGGTTTTTGGGGGACGCCACGAGTTCCCAAGAATAAAAAAGCGGCTGGACTTTCAAAGTCCAGCCGCTTTGTTTCGCGGTCACTGGCGGTTGAGATAAAGCCGCGCGTCGTCAAGGGCGTAGGCGGCGCAAACGGCGTCAAGTTCTTTGGCAGAAAGTGAACGCTTCTTGTGGTAGCCCAAATTCACATAATAATGACGGCCATGCAGAGGCTGGCTGGCGGCGGCGTAGTCTTTCGGAGGTGATCCGGTGGAACACCTCAAAGGGAGTGTGCAGATCTTCAGGAGGTTAACATTTGTGACTTAAACAGGCAACAAGTGGGTCAGCCACTGCACTATGCTGCAACATTCACCGAATGATTTGCCCAAGTCTTTGTTATATTCTTGGTGTCCTGCTATGACATTTGGAATGTTCCCTGTAGTGATTTTGGGATAGGGTATAATCAGGGGTATGTTATTTGCGCTTACAGTTAATTCTCATTGCTCATCAAACAGATGGTGCATTACTGACAGTTTCACTGACAGTGGCCTTCCCAACCTTCGTTTACCCTAATAAAACCAAGCTAAAAAGCTTGGAGGCGAGGGTCGGAATCGGGCTGTCAGCTCATTGAGTCCAACCACCGCGCCACAAGCCGCCCCGTCATTACTCGAGGAGAGTGTTGCCGCAATTCGGAGAAGCCCCAAATCACCAACTCTGGTCTCGTCCATTTATACCGAATGCCAAAATTAATTTCCGAAATGGAAAAGAACTGGAATGAAAACAGGTGATAAGCCTGATGAAAGTGGAGGCTGAAAAAGCCATGAACTTTGAGGGCGAGGAAATTCGTTAGTTGTTGGGAACAGGGTGCTTTTGATTTGAAGCGGCGTTGTCGGCCTGGCCGCTATCTAAGGATAGCGCCTGCGGCCTCCGCCTTGCCTCAAACCAAAATCCCTCCTGCCATTCGGAAATTTCTTTTGGCATTCGGTATAACCAAGTGGGCGAGCTGATCCCCAGGGATGCTTGCGCACGGCCGCATGCTTTCAGCGTGTCCGAATCAATGCAGGAGCCCGAGTCGCAGGTTAAAGTTTCAAAAAGGGGTTTTAGTCATCATTAGAAGTCTAACATAAGTGTAAATGGTTAAAAAGCTTTGTTGACGAATGATGACTATGTTAATATTATGAGGTCATAAATTAAGTATAAATGAGGTTTTAGCCTGAACTTCTTCATGCAATTATAACAAAATAACCCAATGGAGGAACAAAGTTATGAAGGATCGTCGAAAAGAGAAGGTTGCGCGGTTGCCGTATAAGATTCGGGAGGCCATGGAAATAGCGAATGCTGAATTTCGAGTTTCGAATTCAAGAAGCTAACGGTGGATAACGCTACATAACGCCAGATAACGGTGGATAACGGTCAAAATTTTTTTTGAACTTTGAATTTAAAAACAGGAGCCAGCCATGAGGGTAATGCATTTTAATTTGGAGTCTCGGATGGTGATGAGGTTTTCAGTAATGACGGCAAGGTTGATTGCACAATGGGCAATCAAAAAGATCGGAGACCGTGAGCTAACGGCAGTTAACGGCAGATCTTTGATACTCTCGAATGACGAATGAACTCCAGAGTTGCGGGTTATCGAGTCAACGGGTTGGGGAGCTTCGTTGCTTTACTGGAGGCTCGGTGGTTGGTAGGGTGAGACAATGATAAGAACGGTGGGCGGTTGCGATTTTCCAAGCTTATGATTGAAGTCCAGGGGTTGACGAAATTGTATGGGGATTTTGTGGCGGTGAATGAGCTTTCGTTCGCGGTGCAAGCGGGGCAGGTGCTGGGGTTGGTTGGTCCGAACGGGGCGGGTAAGACGACGACGTTGCGCTGTTTGGCGGGGATTATTCCGCCGACGCGGGGCAGTTTGCGGATTTGTGGAATCGATTTGGTTTCGAATCCGATACCGGCGAAGAAGGAGCTGGCATTTTTTACGGATGAACCGCGGTTGTTCGATTATTTGACGGTGGAGCAGCATCTGGCTTTCACCGCGCGGATTTACCAGGTGGCGGATTACAAACGGATTACGGAGCCGTTGCTGGCGGAGTTGGAGATTACGGATAAGAAGGACAAGTTGCCGGGCGAACTTTCGCGGGGGATGAAGCAGAAGCTGGTGATTGCGTGCGGATTGTTGCACTCGCCGAAGGTGATTTTCTTTGATGAGCCGCTGACGGGGTTGGACCCGATCGGGATTCGGAGGATGAAGGATTCCATTCTGAAACGAGCCCGGGAAGGGGCGGCGATCATTATCAGCTCGCATTTGTTGCATTTGCTGGAGGAGGTTTGCTCGCATGTGTTGATTTTGAAGGGCGGACAGAACGTGGCGGATGGGACGGTGGAGGAAATCAAACAGAAGTTTTCGGAAACCGGTGAAAACAATCTGGAGAATGCGTTCTTCCAGGCGACGGCGGAGACGAGGGTGCCGCCGATTGTGCCGCCGGCAATCACGCCATGAACAGCGCGCTGATTTATTTGTTGGTCAAGTCGTGGCAGAATCGCAACTGGATGCGGGTGCGTCGGTTGAAGCAGCCGAAGTATTTGATTTTTGCGATTATTGGAGCGGGATATTTCTACTCGTATTTTATCGGGTTTCTTTTCAATCCGAAAAGATTTGCCGGTGGAATGGGTGTCGGGCCGTTTGGTGCGAGCGCGTCGGACCCGGTTTTGTGGCAATCGATTGGAGCGTTGATTTTATTGGTGATTTTCCTGGGGATGTGGATTTTTCCGACGGAGCGGGCGGCGTTGGTGCTCAGCGAAGCGGAGGTGGCGTTTCTTTTTCCGGCACCCATTGATCGAAAGACGCTGGTGCGATTCAAGCTGCTCAAGGCGCAGGTTGCGATTGTGACCTCGGTGATTTTTCTGCAGTTCATAGGAGTGTTGACGGGAAGAACGAGGTCGCTGGAAGCAGGTTTGATTCATGGCATCGGCTGGTGGTTGATCTTCTCGATATTAAGCCTGCACAAGCTGGGGGCTTCCTTCGCGCGGACGATGTTGCTGGATCATGGCATTTCCAATTGGAAGCGGCGCGGGATGGTGCTGACGCTGGCTGGGCTTGGAGTGGCGGGAGTGGCGGTGTGGGTGATGAAAGAAATTCCGCGACCGGATTTCAGCGAGTTAACGGGGATGGAAGATTTGAAGTATTACGGGGAGCAGATCCTGGAATCCGGGCCGTTGCCATACTTGTTGTTTCCATTTCGATTGATTGTGAAACCGTATCTGGCGCCGGATTTGGTTTCGTTTCTGGTCGCGTTAGCTCCGGCGGCGCTGCTGGTGGTAGTGCATTATGTCTGGGTGATGCGGTCGGATGTGGCGTTTGAGGAGGCTTCAGTGGAAGCGTCGCAGAAGATGGCGGAGCGGATCGCGAATATCCGGGCGAGCCGGTCGAATGGAGGGGCAATGATCAAGCCCAGGAAGAAGAAACGGGCACCGTTTGAATTGAAGCCCTCGGGGTTGCCGTCCGTCGCGTTGCTGTGGAAGAATTTGATTCACGCCGGACATTCCTTCACACCGCGATTCTGGTTGAGGCTGCTGGTGGTGGGCGTCATTTTATGCATGTATCTGCGGGGGACAGGATTTGGCAGTGAAGTCATGCCGGTGATTGCGATTTTGATTCCGATGTTGATGGCGTGGTCGTTGCTGATCGGGCCGCAACTGTTTCGGCAGGATTTCCGGAGTGACATGGCTATGGCGGATGTGTTGAAGACTTATCCGTTAAAGAGCTGGCAATTGGCGTTGGGAGAGTTGCTGGCTCCGACGGTGATTCTAACCTTTGTCCATTGGTTCCTGATCGTCATGGGCGTGCTGATGTTTTACAAGTTCGATGGCCGGGCAATTCCGTTGGGCATGAGAATCTCCGCCGGACTCGCGCTGGCTGTAATCATGCCCGGGTTGAATTTGATTTGCCTGATGATACCCAATTGCGCGGTGCTGCTTTTTCCGGGGTGGTTTCAGGCTGGCAAAGATGCGCCGCAGGGAATAGAAGCGACGGGGCAGAGACTGGTGCTGGCTTTGGGACAATTTTTTGTGTTCGCAGTGACGATACTTCCGCCAGCGATCGTTTTTGGTTTGGTTATGCTGGTGGGAGGCTTGATGGGAAATCCGGTTTTGATTTTGCCCGTGGCCGCGATACCAGCAGCGATCCTGATTGCGGCGGAGTGTTGGGGAGGTTTGCTGCTGCTGGGGAGATTGTTTGAGCGGTATGATTTGTCGGGAGAGACGGGGGCGTAAGATGTGGGGAACCGTTGATGTGCACTAATTGACACGAATAAAAGAGAGTCGCTTATGAGACAGAAGATTCTGTGCCGGAGTCTTGAATCATTCGGATTTGGGAAGATGTTGTGACCATTGTTCCAGAGTGGCTCGCCAGTGGGGGAGTTGAGGGTGATCGGGCTGGGCTTCGGAGATGCCTTCCACTTGTCTTTTGACAGATAAATAAAGGTTGTACTCGGAGTCGGCCAGGTTGGCTTGTGCCTGGAGGTGCTCTTCCAAGGCCCGTTCCTGGGCCCGGCAGGATGCGACGTAGTCGTCATATTGCTGGTGGCATCTGGCGATGAGTGCGGGGGCGTCGATGCCCTGAGCGGTCAAGGCTTCCTTTTGTTCGGTGAGCCTGGCGATGAGTTGTTCCAGTTTTCGCAAGCGCTCGAGATCTTCGGGGGCAAACATAACAGTATCAAGTTACATGGAAGAGCGAAGATGTCCAAGCCCGGCAAGTTTATGTTGCGGGAAGAGCGCAAAGCGGGTGGAGAAAAAGTGACGCGGTTCCGCTTCAGATGGAAGATTGCTTTTGGCGAACGGTTTCCAGTCGGTCGTACAACGGGCGCACCCATTGATCAGCCAGGCGACGGACAAGGTCGCTCGCAGCCTGGGTTTTGGCGGCGGTATCCGCGACAAATTGCCGCGAGGGATCTTTGACATTGAACTGAGTTACCTTGCGCATCTGTTCGGTTTCAGATGTGGACCAATGCATTTTAAAATGGTCGGTGATGGAGGAGAAAACGACGTCAGGCAACTGGGTGTAGTTGATAAAAAGACCGGGATATTGTTGATGATGAGTGAGAGCGTTTTGGCAATATTTCGCGAGAGCGCGGGCGCAATATTCCTCGCGCGACATTAGCAGAGCGGTGACCAGGTCGCAATCAAGCAGGGATGGCGGCACTGCACCGGGGAGCATTTTGCCGGCGAGTTGTTTCAAGTTGGAGACGATGACTTCCACCGGTTCGCGATAGACAAAAATCCAGGGCACATCGGGAAAGGCTTTGTGAATGAGAGGCAGATCGAGAGCGTTCCAACTATCGAATTTTATAAAAAAATTCTTTTGGCGGGCTTGTTGCGGCTGGCCGAGCGCACTCACCATCCATTGCAGCCAGAGGATGCGTTGATTTTCATCGAACTTCGGATTCCACAGATGCGCGCGCAGAATGGCATCAATGGGGCCCGCCTCGGAAAGGACGAGGTTTTGGGGGAGAGCGGCGAGCATTTGAGAGACGAGCGTCGAGCCGCAACGCGACATGTGAAAAATAAATCCGGTGGGATGCAGGCCTGGACAGGTCGCGTGCATTTCGCCAAGCAGGTCAATGGAAGTGCGTTGGCGAAAGAGCAGATTGAAGGGATGTCGGACGGCGTGCTCGATGGTGTCGTTAAAGAATGGATGCGTAAAACGAAGTCCGTTTAGATGGCACCAATCGACTTGAGGTCCGGTCGGATGGGGCACAATCCAGATCGGGGTCCAGCCAGCCAGGTGCGATGCGGTCATGGTTGTATCCACCTTTCAATCCAGGCACGTTGGCCGTCCTTAAGAGCGGATTCGACTTCTTCGGCAGTGAAATCGAAACCGAGTTCCTTGCCGATCTGGACGGTCAGGAGGCGGAAGGCTTCGCGATCGGAAACTGAACGCAATCTTTCCTGAAGCGCCGTATCAGCCAAAACGAGTCGGCGAAAATTCTCGAAGTTTTCGCGGGACATAATTATTGAGTGAGCGGAGCAGGACTGACTTCTGGTATCCACTCCATCTGAGAATAAAGGCCATCCTCGCTGACCCTTGAAAATCCGAGGCGGGAATACAGGTTTTGTGCGGGATTGGATTTTAGAACGTGAAGACGGACTTTGCGATTGGAGGAGGTTGCTTCAGCCAAAAGATTGCGCAAGAGCGCGGAGCCAATGCCGCGATTCCGTTGTTCCGGCAAAAGAGCGATATCAACCAGTGTGAACTCAACATGGTTTTTGGAAACGAGCAATCGGCCGATAGGATCGGTTTGGAGCAGAATGACGTGGTGTTCGGCTTCGGGAAATTGGGAACGATAGGAATGCCGTTGACCGTTGAACTGCATTTTGAGAAACGCGTTCTGTTGGACAGGGGGCCAACCCCAGGCAGCAATTTCCTCCGCGCGCGTGCTGCAATATAACTTGAATAGGAAAGCTTCGTCTTCGGGAACTTCGCGCCGGAGCGATATGTCAGTCACGCGAGGTGGTTTAGACGGCAAGTCTAACAGCACGGTTGTACTGGAGCATTTTATCCCTGGTCGTGACTGCTGCGGCTTTGGCAAATTCAGCCTGTTTCGGCAAACCGGCGGGATAATAGTAGCCGAGATACGGATGATATTTCCGAATGGCTGCTACGGCGCTGAGTGGCACGGTTTGGAGTTGATAAACTTCCTGGAGGATTTTGAAATGTTCGGAACCGAGCCGTTGTGCGAGTCGGGAATATTGAGTCGAATACTCCGGATCGTAATGCTTCGAATTGAGGTCGTTATTGGTCAACTCCATGTAGAGAGTGACGCGGTTTTTTTCAGCGAGCTTCAGGAGTTTTTTGAGTCCGGAGGCAGAATTGGCGAGTGCGGTTTCGGCTTCCAGTTCGCCACGAGCACCAGAGTAACAAATGAGATTGGTCAAGCCAGCTTTGGAGAGTTGAGGAATAATTTGCTTATAGCTGGCAATCAACTTTTCATGATGTTCGACCTGGCTGAAGCCGCGTTGCTTTCCGAGATCGGCACCGTTGGCCAAGGAGCAAGTGAGGCCGGATTCTTTAAGGGTGGTCCAATCATTGGGGCCTTGCAATTCAACTGAGGGAAGGCCGAGTTCCAAGGCGACTTTGCATAATTCGGCGAGCGCGGGTTTGGTCCCTGCCACGGAACGAACTTTCGAAATTGTTTTGAGACTTTCGCTTTCAGCGGCGAGCAACGGGGAAAGGCTGGCAGACAGAGCCACGCCACCGGCAATTTTAACGAGGGCACTACGGCGCGAAATGAGTGAGCTCATAAGGTGAGCATTAGATAGTCAGATGACGATGTTATTCAAGCTTGAAATGTGTCGCATAGTTGATGCCAACCTGCTGTGGAAGTCATTATTATTTCGCAATTTGGAACACTTAAAAACTTTACAAACAACGCCCCCTTTCTAGGATTCTGGCACAAGTCGTGTTTAGAGGCAGAGGTGTAGGTTTGTTGACTTGTTCTGATCTAACATTTTTTTTGCTGCAAAGGTATATCATGGGTAGTCCATTCATTGGTGAAATTAGACTTATGGCCTGCAATTTCGCTCCCAAAGGGTGGGCGCTTTGCAACGGCCAGATGCTGTCCATTGCCCAGAACTCAGCCCTGTTCAGCATTCTGGGCACATACTATGGAGGCGATGGAATAAGAACCTTCGCGTTGCCAAACCTGCAAGGGCGGGCGGCATTGCACATGGGCCAGGGGACTGGGTTGAGCAATTATGTAATAGGTCAGACGGGTGGTGTGGAATCGGTTGCGTTGGCTACCAATCAACTTCCACTGCACAATCACGCGGTGGCTTGCAACACAACAGGCGGTGCGCAAGCAGATCCCAGTGGTAATTATCCAGGATTAGCCAGCAGCAATTCGGCAGGTATTTACGAAGCGACGAGCAACAATACGATGGCTGCAGGGGTGATTGGTAATACAGGTGGGAGTCAGGCGCATGAGAATCGCCAACCCAGTTTAACTTTGAACTACGTCATCGCCCTGCTCGGAATTTACCCTTCAAGGTCTTAACTTATTAGGAAGAAAAAAGATTATGAACCCGTATGTTGGAGAAATTCGGATTTTTGCAGGGAATTTTGCGCCAAAAAACTGGGCGCTGTGCAACGGGCAGATTTTGGCCATCAGTTCCAATACGGCGCTTTTTAGCATCATTGGCACTTATTATGGCGGCAATGGAACATCAACCTTTGCGTTGCCGAACCTGCAAGGGCGAGTGCCACTCTCCCAAGGACAGGGGCCTGGCCTGAGCGATTATTTCATTGGCGAATCAGGGGGGGTGGAAACGGTTACGCTCACCACTCTGCAAATGCCGCCGCACACCCATCCGGTAAATTGCAATAGCGCTCAAGGTGTCCAGTCCCAGCATGGCACCAAGGCGGATCCAGCGGGCAATTTCCCAGCAACGCAAAGCGCGGGTTCGGGTATTTATCAAGCCACAGCGACCGCCGGCGCTAATATGAATCCGCAAATGATTGGCACGAACGGCGGGGGGGTGGCGCACGAAAATCATCAGCCTTACCTGGCCTTGAATTTCATCATTTGTTTATACGGAGTTTTTCCATCCAGGTCTTAAATCGAGCAAAATTATGGCTACTCCCTATGTTTCGGAGATAAAAATGTTTGCGGGAAGCTTTCCTCCACAAGGATGGATGTTGTGTCAGGGGCAGATGCTACCCATTGCCCAGTATGAAGTTTTGTATGCCCTGATTGGCACTACTTACGGCGGGGATGGGCAGACTACTTTTGCGTTGCCCGACTTGCGGGGGCGCGTGCCGATTCATTTTGGACAAAGCAGCGGCACCAGTAATTATGTCCAGGGAGGAACACAGGGTGTGGAGCAGGTGACCATTACTTCCAACCAGATGCCGATCCACAATCATGCGGTGAATTGCAACAGTGCAGGGACCAACCAGGCATTGGTGGCCACGCAGACGACGCCGATCAATAATTTTCCCGGGACGGAAAGCACGGGGGCGGGGATATATGAGACAACCTCGAACAGCACGATGAATGCGGGGATGATTGGCATTAACGCAAGCGCCCAGCCACATGAAAATCGGCAGCCGTTTCTCACCGTGAATTTTATCATCGCCTTCGAGGGCGTTTTCCCAAGCCGGAGTTAAAAGGTTCGAGTGGCTGAGCGTTAAAAAGATAATCAAACGGTCAACAATTTATAAATTTCATGCACCTGAATATAAACCGTGTGCTCTCACGTTTGGTTATGCTTGCTGCAGCTGTCTCGTTGGGCGACCGGCTTTCCGCGCAGCAATTGTTCTTCACCACATCCAGTTCCATTGCGGCAAACGACCGTGTCACGCGGATCAATGTGAGCGGACCAAACAGCGCAGCCATCGTGTATTCGGGAGCGGCAGCATTTAGCAATCCCAATGGTGTGGCGGTGGATGCCGTGGCGGGAAAGATATTTTTTGCGGATGGGAACGGCACGAATTGTATCCGGGCAGCCAATTTGAATGGCACAGGACCGGTGACAAATCTGGTTAACGTGGGTATCAATATTTCAGGTCTGGCATTGGACCCAGGCAATCAAAAAATTTATTTCACCACTTCCAGCAGCATTGCTACGAACGCCCGGGTGATGCGCGTGAATTATGATGGCACGGGTTTGACCACGCTGTATTCAGGACCTGGATCACTGAGTAATCCCAGCGGGATTGCCGTGGATGCGGGTATCGGAAAAATGTTCGTGACCGATGCGAATTCAGTTAAGGAAGCAAATTTGAACGGCACGGGGGCATTGACGAACCTATATACCGCCGGAATTAATGTCACCGGTGTGGCCCTCGATTCGGTTGGGCAGAAAGTCTATCTGACATATGCGTCAGGCGGGAGTCCGGCGAAGATTGGAAGGGTAAACTATAATGGCACTGGTGTAACGGTCTTGTTTACGGCGTCAACGTATCTTGCCAATCCCACGGGGCTGGCCCTGGATGTGGCCGCCGGAAAGATGTACATCGCCGACGGTCTGGGCGGCAATGGGGTTCAAGTGGCCAACCTGGACGGATCTGGCACTCCTGCAAGTTTGTATGCCGCAGGCATCCATGTGTCCGGAGTATCCGCCGTGCAAAACCTGTTGACAATCGCGGGAGCTGTGACGAATCAGGCCACATTGGATACGGCAAGCCTGAGTCCCTTCTCCAATGTCACCATTACAGATTATAATGCCTCCGCATTAACTGTTACGGTCCAGCTTGATAACGTGGCAAAAGGGACATTCACTGCTCTCGGTGGTTTCCTCTCACTCGGCTCCGGGTCTTATAGCTTTTCCGGGACCGGTGCCGCAGTCACCACGGCCATCCGACAAATGGTTTTTAAGCCAGCTCAAGGCCGTGTTGCGCGTGGACTGACTGAGACGTCATTCTTCAAAGTAACCGCCAATGATGGCTCGCTGTTCGTGACGAATACAACCACCACGGTGGTAAGCACGGCTGCAAATCGTCCGCCGGTGGCGAATGCGGATCGGTTTGATCATCCAGCAGGACAACCCATGGCCGTTCCGGTGAGCAGTTTGCTGGCGAATGACACGGATCAGGACGGGGATCCGTTGACTGTGCAATCGGTGGACGCGGCGAGCGCCCTTGGAGTGGCGGTGAGCTTGTCAGGCACCAATGTGCTTTATGGCGCATCGGCCAACCTGGCGACGGATACTTTCCATTATGTGATAAATGATGCGCATGGCGGTACGGCAACGGGGTTGGTGACAATCACGGTTTCCTCGGCCAGTATTTCACTCGCGGGGACGAACAAGGTGCTGAACTTTACCCGGACACCGAATCTTACTTATCGTGTCCAATATAACACCAATCTGCTCACTACGAATTGGACGACCCTGGCCTCGGTAGTCTCCGACGCGGTTGGACACCTCTCATATACAAACCTGGGACCGACAGAGCCAATGCGTTTTTATCGGTCGATAACGCCTTAGCCGGAACGAGATCGGTTGTCGAATTGTAAAAAGCAACAGGGACGGCGCTCTGACTCCATTGTCAAAATCTGTCCGTCCCTGCGTTTTTAGCCCGCGCTGAATGCCAACGCGGACCATCGGGGTCACCCAACTAGCCCCCACCTCCAGGCGGTTTTGGCCAGGATGGTCCTGGTTACGAATCCAAGTGCGTCCGTGATTGGAGGACTTCGGATGTGCTGGTTCAGAGTGAAGAACAGACCTGGCATCCGCCACTCGGATAATTTCTCTTTTTCTTGTAGGAAACGTCCTACATCGATCATTTCGATGGGCAGAAACCCGGCGGTATCAGAGAAGATCAATTGTAGGGAGCAATCGGAACATTCTTCACATCACGAGTGCAGATTATTTTTCATATTCCTCCCACCGCAGGGCAGCATCAGTCATGATTTCGGCTCAGCGCGACCGTAGAGCTCCTTCGGGGCTTCCGTAAAATATTTGAAGAGCACGGGGCAAAGCCAGCCTTCCATCTGATAATCAGGGGACCAATACCAATTGCCGCTATACTCTTCACGCCGCCATTCCAGTTTGACAGTGTAGCCCGGAAACGGTGTTGGCGAAAACAAAAGGCGAAAACCTTTCCCGGCGTTCGGGATGTTCTGAACCAGGCGGTCGATCATGGTATCGATGCCAGCAACGAATGGTTCGCGACGCAGGCCAACATCCGGGTCATCGAACACCCACATGCCTTGATATCTGTAAGGATAAATCACAGAGATGGCATTCATCCTGGTTCCTCCTGATCAGGGGGAAGGACTGACTGTCAGGCGATAAAATGTGTGCGAACCGCTGTGGTTGGTATAAGTGATGAGGCCTTCGCCGTAAGTATTCTGCGTCACAGGCAAGGCTGGAAGGACTGTCCAGACTGGATTGCTCAGGTTGGTGGCGCTTGCGAGTTGATAAGTGCGACCTCCCTCCCACGGACTGAAGGTCACCAGAAATCCGGGATTCATGGGAGAGATATTAAATTCAAGATGTGTATCTGGATCGTTGGGTGCGATGCCGATGAGATAATCCTCGAAGAAGGTCCGACCGTTGGCCGCAAGAGCCGAACCATTTACACCGTTGGTGCCAAAATAGAAAGCCGACCACCAGGCGGGCACGGTTCCATTGGCCGGTGAGTCCTGGTTCGGACGGTAGACCCATCGCACAGCATCGGCGATGACCAGCCTGCCGGTTTCACCAGTGCCGTTGCCGATGCGGACGAAGTTGTTGGTGCCCGAAGCGCAGTATTGGCCCGCCGCCAGCAATCTCCAACCGCCACCATTCGAGGCCTGATTGACCTTGGTCAGTAGCGTTCCGTTGGGAGATGAGGCCAGGAACTGAGCATTGGTCGAACGATTGCTGGCTGCTGAGTACCAAATGTAGATGTCATAGTATCCAGGCACCGAAATTGCGGGAGTAAAGAAAGCCTCAGCAGTGTCCGCACCGGTGGTAGTGGAGGCATATCTGTAGGAATATCCATACTCATCCTGAGCGCCTGAATTCGTCAACCAGTTACCCGAGTAGGAGGCATCGTGACTTTGCACGATGATTTCATTATCGAGAGTGGAGAACGAGCCAACGGCGAAAAATTGGTTCGTGGTGGAAGAACACACTGCCTGGAAGTAATAAAGGGTGTTGGTTGTCAGGCCTGTGACCAGGAAGGAATGGTTGGTGCGCAGGGTTGAATTCAGCGAAGAGAGATTGGCATAAGCGGGCGTGGGACCATACATGATTTGCGAGGTGGTTGGGATGAGAGTGTCCCACTTGATCAGGGCGCTGGTGAACTGCGGAATTACCACGAGATTGTTTATCAATGTGGAAGGCACGGAGCCATCAAAACGAATCGTATTATTATCCGAGTCGGCGACATAAACAATCCCTGCGCTGGTCAAGCTGATGCCTGCGGGATGGGAAAATTCGGCATTGATTCCCGTGCCATCCACGCTACCCGCAGCTCCCGCCAGACCGGCCACAGTGGTTACGACCCAATTGGTTCCCGAAGGGGTAATCTTCCGAATGGCATGGTTGCCGGAGTCGGCGACATAGAGTGCTCCTGATGCATCAACGGAAAGGCTTCGCGGTTGGAAGAAGCGGGCGCTGGTGTTCGTGCCGTCAATGCTTCCCCAGAAGCCAGCCAAGCCGGCCACGGTATTGACGATCCAATTGGTGCCGGAAGGGATCAATTCGCGGATGGTGTGATTCATGTAATCGGCCACGAACACATTCCCCGCGTTATCGACCGCGACTCCCGAAGGCCAGTAGAATCGAGCGTTGCTGTTCGTGCCATCGGAACTGCCGAAGTTTTCAAAGTTGCCAGCCAATGTGGTGACTGCACCGCCGGGAGTAATTTTGCGAATTAGATTGTTAAAGGTGTCGGCAACGAAGACGTTACCTGTGCCATCCACGGCGAGTCCTTGAGGGGCGTAAAATTGTGCATCGGTGTTGGTGCCATTGGCCGTTCCAGAAACTCCAGCCGAGCCAGCGAACGTGGTTGCAGCACCGTCAGGAGTGATTCTACGAATAATGTGATTGAGCGTATCAGCCACATAGATATTTCCCACTCCGTCGACCGTGATCCCTTGAGGACCGGAAAAAAGCGCATTCGTGCCGATGTTATTTACGCTGCCGGGATGTCCGATCGAACCGGCGAGCGTGCACACGAGACCTGAAGGAGAGATTTTGCGGATGGTCTGATTGGCAGTATCCGCTACATAAACATTCGTGGCCGCATCCACTGCAACTGCCTGCGGGAATCTGAAGCGTGCGTCGGAAGAGAGACCATCGGCACTGCCGATGGAGGGTAAACCGGCGAAGGTGGTTACTGATCCGCCAGGGGTGATCGTGCGGATTGTATTGTTGCCAGTATCAGCAATGTAGAGATTGCCGGTGGCGTCCGAGGTGATTCCCTGAGGGTTCCAGAAACTGGCACTGCTGTTCACAGAATCGGCACTGCCGTAGTTTCCGGCCAGTCCGGCCAGAGTTGTGACGGTTCCGTCTGAGGTAATTTTGCGAATCGTGTGATTGCCAGTATCAGCGACATAAACGCAGCCGAAGAGGTCGATGGTGATTCCTTGCGGAGCATAAAAGAGTGCGTTTGCGCCGATGCCATTCGTGGCGCCATAATTGCCTGCCGAACCAGCGAAGGTGGTGACCACTCCACTGGAGGTGATTTTGCGGATGGTTCCGTTGCCGGTGTCGACCACATATAGATTCCCGGAACTATCAACTGTCAATCCCTGAGGTCCACTGAATAAAGCATTGGCGCCAGAGTTATCGAGGTTGCCGTAAACGCCCGCAGATCCAGCCATGGTGTTGACATTGCCAGACGGAGTGATTTTACGGATGGTGTTGTTTCCAGTGTCGGCAACGAAAATGTTGTTGAAGTTGTCGATGGCGATTCCCGTGGGGCGATAAAAGAGGGCATTGGTGCCGAGGTTGTCGGTGCTACCATAATTGCCCGCAGATCCGGCGAAGGTGGTGACATCGCCAGTCGCGGTGATCTTACGGACAGTGTTGTTCCCAGTGTCGGCCACAAGGACGTTGCCGGAGGCGTCCACGGCAATTCCTGCCGGACGGAAAAAAAGAGCGTTCGTTCCGGAACCATCCCGACTGCCATGAGTTCCCAAAGAACCGGCAAGAGTAGTGATGATACCGGTACAAGAAATCTTGCGGATAACATGATTTTCCGTATCGGCAACAAAGACATTGTTTGAAATATCGATGGCAATGGCTTGGGGAGCCTTAAATTGCACACTTGAGGAAATGCCGTTCGCGCTCCCTCGGCCAGCATAGCCGGCGAGCGTGTAAAAGTTCAGTGGCTGCGACCACCCAGTGGACGAAGAGGTCAGCAAAAGAGCACAGGCGAGCGCAGGCAGGACTGCAGTGGGTTTGCTCAGAGCAGGAAAAAGTGATTTCTTCCACATAACTCGGTTTGCCTGATCGATGGCGTTCATTGGATAAAGAAAGAGAAAGTAGGTTTTGGCGATTTAGTTCCAATTGGGAAGATACACATTGCCATGGGAGTCGTTGCCGCCCCACCCAGCGACGTAGGCCCTAATTTTGTAGGTTGCGCCCGGTTTTTTGGCTGGCAAATGAAGGACGTAAATTGGGATGGTCTGGCTGGCTCCTGTGCGTCCGGCATGGGTGTCGCGATCAATTTCGACGCCATTTTCCCACAGGGCAACCCAGGCAATATTGAGAGCATCGGCACCTGAAGTGTACCAGAAGTTCACGTCCACCTCACCCGAAGAAGTGAGGTTGGTGGTGACGGTCCAGCTTAGAGCGATGTAGGAAGTGGTGATCTGCGCGGGAGACCAGGTGCCAATTTGAGTGATGGATTCGCGATCGTAATTGACGTTCATTTGATCCAGCCGCTGCTCATGGATGGCAAGGCGTTGGGTAAAATTGGTATAGTCCTTCAGAGCGGCGGGGGTCCAGGTGACTTCGGCCAGCGCGCAGAGACGGGGGTAGGCGCGGAACTGAGCGTTTTTAAGCGAGGGGACGTACTCGCCCCACAGATTGACTTGTGCACCTAAAATATACGGAACGTATTGGGGTGCCAAACCTGCGGGCACGGGTTCGAAATCATAAACCGACCTTAATGGCAGCAAACCCGACTGACTGAGTGGTTCCACCGAACGATCGGTGGTCTGATAATAGTTAATGTAACAATTGGTGTTTGGCGTCATCACGACATATTGGCCTCCCTCAGCAGTAGTCTTTCCAACGCTGCCGCTGCCGGTGATCCAATCCATCACTGCGGCATTGGTGACGGTGCCGCTGTTTTCGATTTCTGACCAGCCGATCATGGTGCGTCCGTGTGCCTGAAGAAAGCTGGCGATTTGGCGGGAGAACCAACTTTGATATTGAGCGACGGAAGTGAAACCGTTGGTAGCGATGCCGAGTTGCTGCATCTGGGCGACATCGGCAGGAGTCCGGTTCCAGATTGTGGTTGATACTTCGTCGCCGCCGCAATGGATGTATTGACCGGGGAACAGCCCCATAACCTCGGTGAGGACATCCTGCAAGAAGGTGAACGTGCCCGGAGTGCCGGGGCTGTAGACATCAATGCCGTAATTGATTGTGTCCATGTTGAACGGACCGGCGGAGCAACCATACTGCGGATAAGCCGCGAGGCCAGCGCTGGAATGACCGGGCATTTCGATTTCGGGCACGATGGTGATATGCAATTTTTGTGCGTAGGCTACAACCTCGCGAATATCATCCTGAGTGTAGTAGCCTCCATATTGGCCGGCCGAATTGAAGTCGGTGGAGACGCTGGCGCGGGGATTGAGTCCATAATCGATGCCGTTACGCCAGGCACCGACCTGAGTGAGGAGCGGATATTTCAAAATATCTATTCGCCAGCCTTGGTCATCGACGAGATGCCAATGAAAGGTGTTGAGCTTGTGCTGAGCCATCACATCCAGCAGTTGTTTCACTTCCTGCTTGGTGAAGAAATGCCGGACAACGTCAAGCATCCAGCCACGCCAGGCGAAGCGGGGTTGATCCTGAATGTAAACACAAGGAGCAGTCCATTGCACGCCAGCCACAGGATGAGTGGAGAAAATTTGGGGAGGAAGGAGTTGCAGCAGCGACTGGACACCATAAAAAACTCCGGCAGAAGCCGGGGCGCGGATGACGACCGAGTCGGGCGCGACCGTCAGTTCGTAACCTTCGGAGGTAAGATTAGTAAGGGCATTGGCAGTGGTGAGCAGAATGGCGCCTTTGACGGCGGAGGTATCAGCGTTCGTCTGCACTTCAAATTGATAACCTGTGGATTTGAAGAGCAGCGTGGAAAGATACTGACCGGTTTCCAGGGAGGCATTGTCCACGAGGATTTTGGTGAGCGCTCGTCCCGGCAGAGCTTGGTTGTTTTGGGAAGGGCAGAGAGTGAAAAGACCTGTGCGCACCTGCATTTGTTGCGGTTGAGGAACAAGGGCGGGGACAGTGGTGGCTGCGCGGGTAAGGAAGGGAAAAAAACAAAATAGAAGCGCAGCGGCGCGATACTTTAATTTCATGGTAATCCTAAGGAGCTGCAAACGTAGTCAGTTGGCCGGAGGAAAGCAAGATGAGTTTGGTAGCAAAAGGATGAATAATTTTTCATGAATGAACGGAGATTGCCCGAGGGAACCCGGCGAGAGTAAGAGCGGTCCGGCCCCAGGTTCAGTAAATGAGTTTAAAACAGCTGAAGGCGACCCAGCCGAGGAGGGCGCCTGCGGGAAGATCGATAATGTAATGTTGCTTGGTGAAGAGGCAGCTTAAGGCAATCAGAATGGGGAAGGCGAAGGCCCAGGGGCCGAACACAGGAAATAGATGCAGGGCGGTGAGAGTGGCGACAGAAGTGTGCATGCTGGGAAAGCTATTGGAGCGGGCATCGAAGGTTTGCACGAAGGCGAGGAAGCGTTCGGAACGGCCGCGTCGGGCATTGCAGGTGCGCCACTCGATTGGCGTGGCTACGGGAAAGAAAGTAAAGAAGAACATTTGCAGGCCGAGGAGAAACATGAAACTGATGACGACGTAAAGGTAGTGTCGCGGCGAGGTGACGACCCAGTTAATGGCGACAATGACGGGGTAGTAAAGAAAGCTATAAATCCAGACCCAGCGCGGGCGATAGGGGATTCTGTCATCAATGGGGGAGCGGAGTTCGCGTGGCTTGGCAACGTGGTTGCGCTGACACCAGAAGTAGAATTGGTAAACGCCTACGATAAGAAAAACGCTGATGATGAGTTGAATGATGCGGTCAGCAAATTGCATGCGTGTGTAATAACGGAATCGCATGCGAAGGTGTGAATTGATAAAATTTTCAATGGTATTGATTTAAGTGAAGAGAAGTTTGATGGCTCTGCTGGCTGGACGTTGTCGCCAGAAGTTTTACTGCGTCAATGTTTGGGCGGCGGCTCGAGGAGGTATGGGGTTTCTAACTTCCTGGTGCAGAAGTCGAACCCTTGGTGGAAAATGTTGAGACTTTTCCATGCTTTGAGGATGAACAACCCGCCAGTAATCCGCCGGACAACATGAGACAGCCGGGAAGCAGAACGAGACGATTCCGATCCTTTAATTCTAGAGCGAGATTTCGCAATGCCGTCGCTGAATCCTTTCTGCTGATTTGCTCCCCTTCGGGCAGTTTTGATTTCTCGTAATAAACTGTCAGCGTGTATTGATAGGCTGTGAAGTCGAAAAGGACGAGGTAGATAATCCAAATGAATCCGAGAAAAAGGAGTGAGAAACCTAATCGCTTCATAAGTTATGACGGAAGTAACGATAAGTAGCCAAAGCAAAGATTGCGAGGACTATAAAGAGAAGACAGCCGAGATAGCCGCGCTTCATTTCCCGATTTTGGTCGGCTTTCAAATTTTCCGGTGTTCCGTCAGGATTGTAGCCATCGCCTTCAAGGTCTGAACGGAGATCGCGATTAAATTCCTGAAGCCAATCTGTGAAGCGGGCGTGAGATTGGTAACTGGCTTTGCTGTCCAATAAGCCGTGGTCGAGCCACCAAGCTGGAGCATTGGCATCGCGAAGATCAATGGCAATGAGTTCATCTCCACGAGGGTCGCCGATGGCGAAGAAGTGGGGTAGCCACGCTGGACGGAGGTGTGCTCCATTGCGCAGGCCGCGGTTTAGCTTGATGAGGGCTTGCGCATCGTCCCAGAGTTCGTAATCGGTATTGCCAACGAGGGCGGAAATGGGGAATGGAACTACAGCGCGTTTATAGGAATCGGGCAGGGTGATGCCGAGTTCGGATTCGATCAATTGGAGATCAGCTTTGGTCATTTGGTCAGTTCGAAAAGCGATGGATAAATCGAGGCTGGAGGAGGGCACTGCAAAAGGCAAGCAGGAAGGGTGTGAAGATTGATGGCATTAATTGTCCAACCAAGCAAATGAATTGCCGCCTTGTTTGGAAACTCATGCGTGCTATTCTCGAAGGCAAATCCGATCACGTCCGCACGTGAGTTAGATTTCCTTGTTTGCTTTTGTGTGCGAGCGGGGGAACAAATAAAAAGGATAAGAAACCTGATCAGGACCGGAAGCGGTCCAGGTCCTAAAACCAGCTAATATGAGTGCAAATACATTGGTAAATGAGATTGCGCCGGATGTTTATCGCATCTCGCTTTTCGTTCCGGAGATCAACCTTCAATTCAATCACTTCCTCGTGAAGGATGAGGAGCCTCTGCTTTATCACACAGGGATGAGACGGATGTTTCCGGAGATACGCGAGGCGGTGGCTCGTCTGATCAATCCTGCCGATTTGCGCTGGATCAGTTTCAGCCATTTCGAGGTGGATGAGTGCGGGGCACTGAATGAATGGTTGCAAATCGCACCCTCTGCCCAGGCGGCTTGTGGGGTTGTGACGTCGTTGGTAAATCTGGCGGATTTTGCCATCCGGCCTGCGCGTGCCCTGGATAAGAACGAGGTTCTGCAAACTGGCAAATATAAATTTCGGTTTTGTCCCACGCCGCATTTGCCGCATGGCTGGGATGCTGGCGTGATGTTTGAAGAAACGAACCAGACGTTGTTCTGTTCAGATTTGTGTCATCAGGCTGGGGCAGTGGAAGCCGTCACTGAATCGGATATCATTGGCCGTGTTCATCAAAGCATTTCAGAGTATCAAAAGGGGCCTTTGATGGATTACATGCCTTATACGTCACAAACAGAGCGGTTGCTGAATGGCCTCGCGGATTTAGAACCCCGGACGCTTGCCATCATGCATGGATCGAGCTTTGTCGGGGATGGAAGGCGTGCGCTGCGGGATTTGAAAGTGGTGATGCGGGAGACTTTCGGCAGGGCGGAGCGAGATTAGATCGTTTTGCAGGTCGTGGCTGAGTTCGACGAGGCGTTTGGTGTGGCATTCGCGGGAACTTCGTGAAGCAAATCCAATTTTTCCATAGGATCACTTTTGCTCCACGTGGTCCTCGGTATTCGAGACTTTCCATTCATCGTCGATTTTTTTGAGCGAGAGTATGTCGAAGGACTTTTCGGGATAGCCATCAAAGTGAACTTGAAAGATCACCTGGTCATCCGCCACATTCATTCGCTTCAAAACACGGACACCGTTTTGATTTTTTGAAGAATCAACCAATAAGTCCGAAATCTCGGCATCGGTTTTATCCTTGAAATAAAGGTCCATTATCTTCCGTTTAAGTTCGGGAGTGGCGGCATCGAACGCTGTTTTTACGTCACCACGACTCTTGGCCCACATGAACGACTGAATAGTGGCTTCCGGTGTGCCAAAGCCAACGAATGCCCAGGAGTCCTTGGGGAAGTTGGTGGACTCGGAGGATTGGTCTGGTGTGCTGGCGGCGGACCAGGTTCGGACCAGCTTCCCAAGTTCATTCGTTTGATGTCGGAGCCTTCCCGTCTCACTTCGCAGCCTTAGAAGTTCAGACTGGTTGCTATTTAGTCGTCCAATTTCTGCACGCAAGGCCGAGAGTTGGCGTGTCCCTTTTTCGCGATCAAGGGTGAGTTGTCTGTTTTGGTCGGTGAGGGGTTGCAATTGTTGTTGAAGGTTTTGCATCTGGGCACGCAGGGTTGAAGCTTGTTTCGTCTGGTAGATGCTTGTGCTTACAGTGGCGATGAGGGTGGCGGTGAGCAGTGATTTTTGAAGTGTGGTCATAGCGATGGTTTTGGTTGCGGTGGAGATGGCGGCGGTGCCGGCCATTGCTGCGGAGGTTGAAATGATGGTGAACAATCCAGTCGGCGCGGCCTGCACGGCATTGCCAGAAATGAGAACAAGGAGGCTGCCAGCACCGACAGTAACGCCGCGTTTGGCGAAAATTTCGCGGAGGCGTTCGACGGCGCGGTTGACGCGCTTTTGTGCTGCTTCGTCGGTGAGCCCGAGGGTTTGCGCGATTTCGCGGGCGGATTTGCCTTGAAAATAGCGGAACAAAAGTATGTCCCGGTCGGTTTCACTTAGTTCGCCCAGTGCGGCGTCCAGGTGAGGGGCGACAGACTCCCAGGTGGCGTCGGTTTCGTTGGAAAGCTGTTCGTTCATGGCAGCAGATTTCTCTTCCCTGGCGCGACGGCGGACCTCGGCGCGAACTGCATTGGCGGCCAGGTTTTGCGAAGTGCGATGCAGCCAGCCGGCCAGAACCGGGTGTTTGGTGAGTTGTTCGGCATTTTGCGCCAGAGCCACGAAGGCACCCTGGGTTATGTCCTCGGCCAGATGACGATCGCGAACCATGCGCAGGGCCGCGGAATAGACGAAATCAATGTGCCGTCGCACGAGTTCGGCAAAGGCTGCTTCTGACCGGGAGCCGGCGTAGTCGCGCAGTAGTTGTTGATCCGTCAAACTGTTCATTCATGAGAGAGTAACCGCCGGTGCAAAAATCGGACAGGGAAAGGAACAGATGAAAGGAGCAAGCGAACCGGCAGCTTACAGATTGACCCTGGCCCAAGCGATGAGTAGCTCATTGCGGTCGGAGTTCCACGCTTGTTGATAGAGTTTGCGGCTGATGTCGAGCCAGGCGGCATCTTGAACATTCTCCTTGCCGCCAGCTTGTTGGTATTCCTCACGGGTGGTGCCTTGGATGCGTGCGTATTTGCCGACCCAGGTAACGTCGGCCTTGGTGGCTTGAAGGGCTTTGTTCATTTGGTCCGGGGATGATTGTTTTTCACTGCGATGATCAACGCCATTCACTTTCACGGTGACGCCGTCCATAAAACAATAGACTTCGTGGATGCCATTGGCGGGAAGGATGTCTTCGTAAACGATGCCGCGAACAGGGAACTGACCGCCGGATTGGGAGATAATGCGGTCGGTAAGCTTTTTGGTGAGATTCGTATCCGCCGAGCCTTTGACCTCAAAGCAGGCGGTCACGATCCAGCGGGCGAGTAGTTGGGCATCGGGATTAAGCATGATGACACTGACAGTTTTATTGGTGCCGGTGGCCTTGTCGTTGAGAGTGTAGGTGTATTTGATGGTGGGAAAATTTTCCCAGCCCGGCACGGTGACTTTTTGTGGATTGGCTTCCATGTAGCGGGAGCGGGCGAGACGGGGGGCGAGTTCCTGGGCAAGGCGGTCGATGATGAGTTTACGATCGACGGTATTGCTGTCAGACCTGACATCCGCAGCCAAAGCAGTGGAGAGGCAGAGCCAAAGCAAGAGCAACTGTTTCATCAGGCTATTATTTAGCGGATAGGCGGATTAGGAGCGATGAAAACATGGCATTCGGTATAAATTTCAGTCGGGATGTGAAACGCCAGAGACGATGAGAATCAAAAATAATTTATGTAAACAGAGGCAGTTTTACCTTGAAAGCCGTACCCATACCCTCAGTGCTTACGAAAGTTAATTCTCCAGCTTGCAATTCAACGCACCGCTTGACGATGACGAGACCCAAACCTGTTCCGGTTGTGCCGCCGACATTGGAGCCGCGACGGAACGCCTGAAAAAGGTGGGGCAGATCAGCGCGAGGAATGCCGATGCCGGAATCCCGCACCACGAAGACGGCATGATTGTTTTCCCGCACCACGCTAAAGTGGACCGGATGGCCTCCGGTCGAGTATTTGACAGCATTGGAAAGCAGGTTCGTAAAAATGTGGCGTAAGGTGTTTTCGTCGGTTGCGACCTGACCTTCGAGATTGGCAATCGAAAGTTCAATCGGACACTTGCGATTGGTGGCAGCGAGAAGTTCGTTGGTTAGCCGACGGCAAAAGTCTGTCAGGTCGAGGACCTGCGGTGTGCAATCCAGTTTGCCTGAGTCCACCCGGCCCAGCAGGAGCACTTCCTCCATGAGATTAGTCATTCGTCTGGTTGCCCTCGCAATGTCCTGCAAGTGCGCGTTGCGTCGTTCGGCCTTAAGGCGGTCGAAATAGCTCTCCAATACTTCCGCCGCAGATTGGATGATGCCGAGCGGAGTGCGAAATTCATGTGAAACCAAACTTACGAAATCTGTTTTGAGGCGAACCAGTTCCTTCTCCTGTTCCAAGGCGTGGCGCAACTCTTCCTCCGAAGCGCGCAAGCGGGTCTGGCTCTCAACCAGTTCGGCGGTGCGTAGGGTAATGCGGCGTTCGAGTTCGGCATTGAATCCCAAAATTGCCGCATCGCGCACGCGTAATTCAAGGATGGCCGTTTCGGCTTCCACCCGGCGGCGCGCTTGAATCCATACTATGCTGGTGAGCAACATGCTCATGGTTAACCCGCAGATTAAGACCACGGTGGGAAATATCATCCGTGTGCCGGCGTAGAAGGAAGGCGAGGGGATGATATCCAACCGCCATTCACCTCCGGAGATGCTCAGAGTGGCCGTGCGTGCCATCGTCCCCCTGGTCACACGCGGGGCACCTTGGGAAACCAGCGTCACGATCAACGGAAGGTTGGTGAGTCCGCCCATGACTCCGCGGAGCAACTGTGATTGATCGATCGAAACGAACACCACTCCGCGCAAATTGGATTTGCGCTCTTCTGGCTTAAGCAAACCTGGCGGGCTTTTCCAAAACGGATGATATTGAACCACGCCCGGGTGAATTGGCATGTTCGTATCAGTCAAGCTTGCAACGTCGCCTGCCCTTTGTCCCGGAAAGTCCATGATTTTTTCGAAAACAGCCCGTCGCGCGGCTTCGCTCAAAAGGTCAAAGCCGCGGACGTGAAGACTGTTTGGACCGCGACTTTCGCTCAGCTTAACCAACAACGAGTCATTTCCAGAAGAGTTGGTGGTGTAAAGAGCTACTCCGATGTCCATGAAACCCGGGTGGCGTCTTTGCCAATGCACAGATTTGAGAAAGTTGGTGATGCGCTGGTCGGAAATGGTGGAGTCATGGCGGAGGAGTTCGCTCAGGATTTGCGCATCATCAAATTCGAGGCCAATGGCACGCTGGATGGAGTTGCAAGCGATTGAGCTTAGGGAATCGAAATGTAGTGCCAGTTCGCGTTCGGTATTATGGCGCACTTGAATCCAGGCCGCGACGGAGAGACTCAGCGTAAGGATGCAAACAATCCACGGCATCAGCATGGGGCCGGAGAATGATTGGCGAATCCTGGTAGGCGCGCGCATGAGAACAAATGCAATTATCGCTCCGAGCCCATCGATTCAAGCGCCCGAAGCATGGCAGCATTGCGGCTTTGCACTCCAAGCGTATCGAAAATACCCGCCATATGGCGTTTCACCGTGAACTCACTGAGTCCCAGAATATCTGCGATGTCGCCGTTGGATTTCCCTTGAGCCACCCACAATAGCACTTCTGCCTCGCGGCGGGAGAGTCCGAGGTTTGCGAAAATTGCGGGCGAGCTGAAATCAGGCTTAAATTCTCCACGCTTCCCGTCCAACCGTCGTTTCTGTACCTCGGCACGCTGTAATCGCGAAGAGATGGCAGCGAGTAAGTCCGATTTGGCGACTGGTTTGGTTAGGTAATCATCCGCGCCCAAGTTCATGCCTGTACGCGCATCTTGTTTATCAGCGCGGGCGGTTAAAAAGATGAACGGGAGATGCGCCGTGCGGTTATCGGCGCGGAGCACCTGCAATAATCCATGGCCGTCCATGCCCGGCATCATGACGTCACAAAGTATCAGGTCGGGCCTGGCCGCGAGCGCCAATTCGAGACCCATGCGACCATCCTCAGCCAGCAACACTTCGAAGCCTTCCATTTCCAGAGTCGTTTCCAAGCTTCGCCGCATTTCCGGCTGATCTTCGATAACCAAAATCTTCTTCACGGAAAGTTCACGACCAGCCTAGGCTGGTGTGGGGCAAGTGCAAGACTATTGCTGGAAACTGGTTCTAAAGTGCCAGTGGTGGGCGTAAATTGGTTCCTTCAGCCCATTGGTGAGAAGAGGGGTGTCGGGTAGTGATGCAGGCGTGAAATTCAAACTATTTTGCCGCGTTGTTGTATCGAGACTCTCAGCCCGAGAACTTATATGGCGAAGAATTCGCGCATTCCCTGGCGCAGCGTCGCTCGTTGTTTTAGCAACATGCCTGATCTCGTTGAACGCGAACGCGCAGAGTAGCGGCTTCACTTATCAAGGCAGACTGACTTATAGCAATGCGCCAGCAGACGGGGTCTTCAGCATCATCGGCACACTTTACAGTGCCGATGCGGACGGGGTGGGCGGCGTGGTGCCACCGGTTACGAATCTCACGGTACGAGCAGTTGCCGGTTTGTTCACTACGCGATTTGATTTCGATCCGCATGCCTTCAATGGCAGCCCTCTCTATCTTGAGCTCCAGGTGGCTCCCGTTGGTGGCAGCAATTACACAACATTGACGCCAAGGCAGCTTATCACCAGCGCGCCGTATGCATGGCGCGCAACACTGGCGACGAGTGCTGACAGCGCGCAGACAGCCAACGTGGCCCAAGGGGTTGTGAATGGCGGCGTTGGCAGCAATGCACTTGCCATTGGTGCGGTGGACACCACAAAGCTGGCTGACGGTTCCGTGACGCCACAGAAAATTCAAGATGGTTCGGTGACGACGCCGAAGCTCGCCAATGGTTCCGTGTCGACGCCGAAAATCGAAGATGATTCGGTGACGACTCCAAAAATTGTAGATGGCTCCGTGACAACGCCGAAAATTGCAGATGGTTCGGTTACCAGTGCGAAGCTCGCGCCGGGAGCAGTCGGGGCGGCAAATATTGCTGCCGGTGCAGTGACAGCGACTCAGTTGAGCACTGGTGCAGCCGCAGCCAACCTGCTGGCCAGCGGCCAAAGCGGAGTGGCTTCGGGTGGCGTCGTGTTGTCAGCGGAATTAAATGCCACCAATCTTATCAATGCGGGCTACGTGAAGATCGGACGCGTGGACCTGATTTCGGAAAGCTGGACGAATCTTGCCACTGGGCCGACCAACACGGGAACATATAGTCCGGCACGCGACGGGCACACCGCGGTTTGGACCGGCAGCGAAATGATTATCTGGGGTGGAGACAACGGTTCGCTCCGCAATGACGGTGCCCGTTACAACCCGGCAGCAGATTCGTGGACGGTATTAAGCCAGATCGGCTCACCTTCGGCACGAGCCAGCCATACGGCGGTCTGGTCTGGAACCGAGATGATCATCTGGGGCGGCGACATGACACAGAATACAGGCGCACGTTATAAACCCGCCACCGATTCGTGGCAGCCCGTTTCCACGATCAACGCGCCCAGCGCACGCTACTATCACGGGGCTGTGTGGACCGGAAGCCAGATGGTTATCTGGGGTGGAACGGATGCCTCATCCAACGTGAACACCGGTGGGCGGTATAATCCAGTCAACGACACATGGCTGACTACCACCACGGTGAACGCTCCAGTTGCGCGTTACGGACCCACGGTGGTTTGGGCATCGGGCCCGAACGTGATGATCGTCTGGGGCGGCGAACTGAATACGGGCAGCAAATACAATCCCAGCACCGATTCCTGGACGGCGATGACGGCGAACAATGCGCCGACAGCGCGATATGATAATTCAGCAGTATGGACTGGCAGCCAGATGATCATTTGGGGCGGTATAAACAATAATTCTGACTATTTGAAGGACGGCGGGGTCTACAATGCCACCGCGAATACCTGGAGCACCATGGCCACAAATACTCTTCTTTCTGCCCGGGTGGGCCATTCGGCCGTTTGGACCGGAACCCGCATGCTCATTTGGGGGGGCGGTTTTTCCGGGTACGATCCTTTTTCCAATCAGTCCTACGGCTATACGTATCAGGATGGCGCCATTTACAATCCCACAGCCAATACCTGGAGTGCCATGAGTACGAATGGAGTGCCTGTGGATCGCAGTTCGCACACCGCCATTTGGACAGGATCGGAAATGATCGTTTGGGGCGGGTACAGTTACCAGGGTACCTCGAGCGGTGGCTATACGGAAATTGGGGGGCGCTATCAGGCTTCTACCGATACGTGGAGCGCGATGTCAACGTTCCAAGCTGCCGCAGAACCAGGCACGCGGCAAAGTGCCAGCGCGATCTGGACCGGCACGGAAATGATTGTATGGGGAGGCGAAAACTCCGGCATCAATTTGCATACCGGAGCGCGGTTTGACCCGATAGCGAACGTTTGGAAATTCACATCGGTATCGAATGCTCCCAGCGGGCGCATCAATCACAGCGCGATCTGGACCGGCACGGAAATGATTATCTGGGGTGGTTATGATGTGCAGGCGGTAAAAACCGGAGCGCGGTATAATCCGGCGCTGGACCAATGGCAGACGGTGGCTACCAACAATGCACCACCCGCGCGCGGCTTGCATGGAGCAGTGTGGACCGGGAGCGAAATGCTGGTGTGGGGAGGGTACGGCGCGACACTTGGCACGTATCCCAATCTGGGTGGTCGCTACAATCCGGCCAGCAATTCGTGGACTTTGATAAGTACCACCGGTGTGCCGACGGCTCGCGCCGCTTGCACGGCGGTTTGGACCGGCAAGGAAATGATTGTTTGGGGTGGATACAACGGTTCATTTTTCTCGCCCAACTATCAGAATACAGGTTCGCGGTACCAGCCGACTAATGACACATGGACCGCGCTGCCGACGGTTGGGGCGCCAGCCAATCGTACTGGCCATACGGCAGTTTGGACGGGCAAGGAAATGATTGTCTGGGGCGGTGTCAATGCGACCACCAACCTCGCGTTGGGCGGACGCTTTGATCCCGCGGCGAACAGTTGGAAGACCATGGCTCCTTTCCCATATGGCGGACGCAGCCAGCATTCCGCAATCTGGACCAGCTCGGAAATGATTGTCTGGGGTGGCCTGGATACTTTTGATACCGGTGGCAGTCCTTATGAGAAATTTTCAGGGCGCTATGATCCGGCGAAGGACAGGTGGGCGGTGATGATCTGGGATGCTTCGGCGCCGCCGGTGCGGGGCAATCACGTGGCAGTGTGGACCGGTTCCGACATGCTGGTCTGGGGTGGCTACAATGGCACGGCCTATCTCAATACGACCTATCGCTATACACCGCCGCAAACAATGTACCTCTACCTCAAACCGTGAGGAGGTCGTTTATGATGCGAATTGCGCGATTCGAAACACGCTTACTTGTTTGTCTTGGGCTGATGGGATTGAGTTGGCGGCTCGGATGCTGCTCGTTACACGCCGATGACTTCAACGACTTGCTGGCGGACCGCACGGCGATTGAGCGGGTTTATTATAATCATCGCACCGGGACGAAACCTCCATTTGAGGAAGTAGTGCCAGTGGAACAGCTTCGTCGGTTGGTGGAGCGGGATGCTGACCGCGAGGCGGCTTTGAAGACCTACTTCCACATCGAAGTTACCACCGTACAGGTAAACTCGGAGGTATCGCGAATTAATCAAAGCACCCGTGCGCCAGAAGTCCTGGGGGAGATCAAGGCGGCGCTTGGGAGTGATACGAATCGATTTGCCCGCAGTTTTGCCCGTCCCATTGTCGTCGAGCGGGAGTTGCGCGAACGGTTTGAAAATGACGACAAACTTCATGCTCAAGTGCGAAAAGAAGCTGATGCTCTACGTACAAAGTTGCTGGCAATGCGCTCCGGTGCACAAGGTTTATCCACCCAGCTAAAACGGCTGGAGGAATCCTCCGTGGGGTCGGTGGGGGAACATACCTGGGAGTTTGTTCAAACAACGGCAGCCCAAAATGAAACCAGCCCGACGAAGGCGACCCGCTTCAGTGAATTACCGCTTCAGTTGCAAAAAGTGTTAAAGACTCAATTGCGAAGTGCCGGGGATGTGAGCGCCGTTATCGAAACGCCCTCCGGCTTTCTGATTTACCTGGCTAAGGAGCGGACTGATGCCACGCTGACGGTGGCATCAGTGAGCTTTCCGAAGCTCGATTGCGACGCCTGGCTGGCTCAACAATCCTTGTCCTCAACGAAACCATGAAATTAATTCTTCAGCGAATCCGTCTCGTGCAGCTTGTTGCTGTATTCGGAATAAGTGTGCAAGGACTTGCCAGCGCTCAGAGTTACAACATGGATTGGTTTACCGTGGACGGCGGCGGCGGAACCAGCAGTGGCGGGGCGTTTTCCATCAACGGCACTGTCGGGCAGCCCGATGCTGGAGTCCTCTCCGGCGGCGGCTATACGGTTGAAGGTGGTTATTGGAGCGGTGTTTCCATCATCCAAAATACCAATGCACCGATCCTTAACATCCGGCTTGCCGGCAGCAATGCAATCCTTTCGTGGCCCGTGGGGATAAGCGGGTTTTCACTGGAAGAGACTGGGGCACCTGACAGTGGACTTTGGTCGCCAACATCACAAGCAGTTTTGGACACAGACACAACGCATACCGTCACCGTGCCAGCAGTTAATATTATCAAGTGTTATCGACTGAAAAAATGAGGCCTCCGCATGGCTTTTTTCGGTGGGCACAAAACACGAAGTGGATTTAATGGCTGACACGAAGGTTCGTAAAACAGCGGTTTGGGCAGTGGCTGCGCTGGGGACGATTCTGAATTCTGCCAGTGTAAACATCCATATGCTTGCGTTTCAGCCGCTTTGGTTGGGCCAGAGCGAAGAAAATGGCTGGGCTGATCCCCGATGTCTTCCAAACAAACTTGACTTCGGCTAGTATTTAGATATTTGTCTATATATCGAAGGAAGTATGGATAAGCTTTTCAAGGCATTGAATGATCCGACGCGCAGGAAAATTCTGGAGTTGCTCCGGGAGAGGGATATGACTGCAGGCGAAATTGCCGATGGATTTACCATCAGCCAGCCGAGCATTTCGCATCATCTGGATCTGCTGAAGCAAGCCGACCTGGTTCTTTCGGAAAAGAACGGGCAATTTATCACCTATTCGCTAAATACAAGCGTATTGGATGAATGCCTGTCGTGGTTGATGAAGTTGTCAAAGCCGAGCAAAAAAGGAGTTAAACATGAAACTCGCCGATCTGAAAAAGGAGTGGCTTCAAGTGGTGATTCTGGCCGTGCCGTTTTGCGCCGTCGCCCTGCTTTGGGATAGACTGCCGGGCTGGGTGCCGATTCATTGGAACGCCCGTGGAGAAGTCGATGGGATCGCGAGGAAGTCATTTGGCACCTTGCTGGTACCTGTGGTCAACGTTGGGATTGCCTTGTTGACGGGTTTACTGCCGTTGATCGATCCCAAGCTGAGAAAGCACGATCCGGAAATGCGGGCCAGCCTGTGGCGAACAGTACGGATTTTTCGCCTGGCCATTACCGCGTTCATGTCCTTTGTATCCCTGGTAATGCTGGCCGCGACACTCAAGCTTTTCAAGGATGGGGCGAATTTCACCTACGCGATATATATTGGCATGGGTTTCCTATTCGTTGTGCTGGGAAATTTCATGACCAAACTACGTCCCAATTACTTTGTTGGGATTCGCACCCCATGGACACTGGAATCGAAGGAGGTCTGGGCGCAAACCCATCGAGTCGGTGGGCGATTGATGATGGTCGAAGGATTTCTCATGATCGGGCTTTGCTTCATTGTGCCACCGGAGCGTTATGCGTTCTGGGTCGTGTTACCTCTCACTCTAGGATTCGCGCTCTTTTCCATTCTGTATTCCTACGTGCTGTATAAGAAACTGGGGGTGGTTCGGCATGCCTCGCAGTAGGGGCTAAATTCGAGGGGTTTTATGAAAAAATACTACATCTACTGGTTGTTGATTATTGCATGCGGATTGTCTGCATGCGGCAAACCAAGTTCTTCCCATGCGGAACAAGAGAAGGCGGCAACGGATGCTGCACTTGCCTGGTTGGCGTTGATTGACAAGGGGAGTTACAAGGAAAGTTGGGAGCAATCTGCTGTGCCATTCAAGAATTCCTTGACCCCGGAAAAGTGGGCAGAAATGGTGAAGCCGGTTCGAGCTCCGCTGGGGAAAGTGGAATCGAGAGAGGTGAGGAATCGGGACTACATGACTGAATTGCCGGGCGCGCCCAAGGGCGAATACGTCATCATCCAGTTCAAGACACAATTTGAGAATAAGAAGGATGCCATCGAAACTGTCACGCCGATGTTGGAGGATGGCAAGTGGAAGGTGTCGGGCTACTTCATCAAGTAGGAGAGCGGGGGACGTTTAATCTGCATTCGGGACAAATATAGCATTATGGTGGAAGGATAATTTCGCTCTGGACGATTCCGATATTTGTTGTGGGAATGGTCCAGTTATGCGCACCCAGGAACGCAGAGACGTTCTTTCATGCCTGGGGTTTTGTGGTCCTGATCTGTCCGATGCTGGGGTGTATTCACAGCTCCTTTGTGACGCGGAAGATTGACAAGAGGAATGGCGATACAACCCCTGAAAAAGTTCTGCAGCAGTCCAAATGACATCTTAAGGCTGGTGCAGGTTGATAGCGCCGGAAAAATATGGAGCGATCTGGGCGCATCATTTTTGACCAAGACGCACATTCATTCTACTCAGCTGTTCAAGCGCATTCGATTGAGCAGCGGTTTTTACATAAGGAATGAGTTGCTCCAGCTCTCCGGGTGTCTTGCCATTGTTCGCGTCGGAGAACTCTTTAATTGCGGAGTTGAGCTTTGAGCTGAGGGTTGCCACTGCTTCCGACGAACCACGCATTGGGCCAAAACTGCCGGGGCCGATGCCCCACGGAGTGTCGTATTCCGCATCCACAACCGTGTCTGTGATTGCCCATTGCCCTTTCATGTCGCTCACTTTTCCGGTCTGCAGAAGTTTATACGGCTGTAGCAGAGCGTCGTCCACGGGCTTTTTAAAATAGGTCTTCAACTGAAGAATATCTGTTGGCAGGGAACCGTTATTCTGTTCGGCATACTTTTCAAGAGCGTCGCTCAGATCGTTCACAAAGATGTTTCTGGCATAGCGCCGAACTTCGCTCAGCGTCTTGCGGATGCCGGATTCTGATTCCAAGTCTTCGTCCCTGGCCAGATCCAACCAGGCGTCCTCTGACAGCAATTCCATCTCTGGAATCCTTTGGTTCGGTCGATCATCAAACAGTTGTCTGAGTCGGGCTTCGTTGGCCTTCCACTTGAGGGCTCTTTGCACGAAGGGATCGTTTCCGGCGGTGTTTGATTCTGCCAGTTCCTTCAAGTCGCGACGCATCCTTGTAACTTCCCCGCGCAATCTTGGGAGGTCCGCGTTCTCGCGATGCCACTGCAGTTTTTCTTCCTTCAGAGCGGCGATTCCACCCAGTGCGGCATCCCGCTCCTTTCGCAAGTCTTCGATTTGGTTGAACGCAAGCCGTTGCTGTTGTTTGAGCGCTTGAACCTGGATTTCAGAATTGGAAGCGTGGCGTGCTTCGTAGAGGCTGGTGCCAATGGCGGCAACGATGGCGGCAGTGATCAGGGATTTTTGGAGCGTGGTCATGGCAATAGTTGTCGCGGTGCCGGAGAAGGTTGCAGCCAGGGCGGCGCTGGAGAGGGTTGCGGAGAGACCAGCAGGCGCGACAGTGGCGGCATTGGTTGAGAGTGTGGTTGAAAGGGCGACGGCGGTGGTGGTGACGCCGCGGTTGGTTAGATGCTGGCGAAGGCGTTCCAAGGCGCGGCTTACCCGTTTTTGGGCGGTGTCATCGCTGATCTTGAAGCATTGGCCGATCGTACGGAAATCACTGTTTTTGAAGTAACGCAACAGCAAGGCTTCCCTGGCTTCCTCGCTAAGCTCGCTCATGGCTTCATCCAGGGCGGGACGGACACGACCCCAGTCAGGTACCGTTTCGGAAGCTGTGTCAAAGTGTTCCATAACCTGTTTTTCGCGTGCCTGACGGCGATGGTCATTGCGCAACTGCGTGAGCGCGGCGAAGCGGGTGCTGCGATAAAGCCAGCCGAGAAGTGAAGCGTGCTCGTCCAGTGTTCGAGTCATGGATTTTGCCTTGCGGGCGAGGTCGGTGAAGACGCTTTGGGCGACGTCCTGTGCCAGATCGGGCGACGCGACCTGCCGAAGTGCGGAGCCGTAGACCAGGCCGGTGTGGCGAACGACGATTTCGCGGAACGCGGCTTCGTTGTCGTGTTCGGCGTATAGCCGCAGCAGTTGGGCGTCGGACTGATCGTACATTTCATCCATTAAACAACCGCTGGGCAGAAAATCCGACAAAGTTTTTTCTCATCCGCGATATGACCGCTCGGGTTTGGCGAGAATGAAGGAGTCGATTGGATTTCGTGGCCGGTGCGTGTTCGTCACTTTAGGGATGGCCGGCAGTTTGGGTGCCTGGAAAGCTCAGTGGTGCTTCGTGATATCCACGGCCACTGTGTTTATGGTGGCAGGTTGAGAAGTGGCAACGTTCTCAGCGAGACAGTTCGATGGGGAGAGAAGCAAAGTTACCAGCCGGCATACCAATCCAAAGCAAGATACCTTGCCAGCAAGGTGCGATGGCGGGTTGAAATGCACAAGTAGCTGATTACTCTTATTACTACACTTTGAGAAGATTAGGTCAAGCTGGCACTCGAAGCCATCTCACCAATATCCGCCCCGACCACTTTCATGGCAGTTCCCGAATTCTAATTTCCTTGAAGAGGATGGGGGCACCTTCGGATTCGATACAGAGGTAACCGCTTGCCGGGTGGACGTTGTTGCCACCTGAAACCTCTTCACCATTGACCCAGAGGCGGACTTCTCCGTTGATGCAGCGGATATAATAATGGTTCCATTCGCCAAATCCTTTGCTTAGATTTTTGGAGGGGAAACTCCGGCTGCCATCGGGAGATGTGGGAACGAATGGCTTCATGGTGGAGTTGCCGACCGGAAAGACATCGCCGTTTGTGGTGAACCAGGTTGCCTTCTTTTTGGACTTCTTCTCGTATTGTTCCTTGTAACCGTGATCGAGCACTTGCACTTCGATGCCTGAGGGAAATGGGCCCTTCGCGCCCTGTTCCAGGTTCTTGATGGATTCAGGAGAGGCCCAGACGTAGATTCCCGAGTTGCCACCTGATTGTTGGTGTTGCCATTGAGCGACCATTTCGAAGTTCGTGTAAACTTTCTCCGACCGGCTTACTCCTATGGGAGTGCCGGTGCAATAGAGGATGCCATTGGTCCAATTCCAGGTTGACGGTTGGCAGTTGACGTTTACGAAATCTTTTTCGCCCAATATGCGCCAGCTTGAACCGGTGCCGTCGATGATTGCTTTTGGAGGAGGGGAAGTTGGTTGTGCGGTGCAATGAATCACCATCGACAGGCTGAACACAATCAGGATGAGGGGAAAGATCAGCTTGAATGAAGAAGCGAGAGAGGGAATGAAAGATGGTTTGGCCAGTTCATCACGTTTCGGAGAAGTCATGCCCTGAGTTTATAACTCCGTGCAGGACGAAGGCAATGATCGAGGCGGTTTTTGCACATGAAGTTTTACTGTGTCAGTTTGAGACATTGTTGCGTTTGATCAATCGGTCAAAGGCGTCCTTTTCCGCGGTGGTTTGGAGATAAGGTTTGATTTCATTCGGTGATTTAGGTTCCTGTCCGGGATTGGCTGCGGAGAACGCTTTGAAAGCTTGATCCAGGACTTTCCCATCACGAGCGTTGGCTTGATCCTCCATGAAAGATTTTGTGAAGGATTTTAGTTCTTCGTCTGAAGTGTTTCTCTGGCTGGCCTCGCTTTGCGCGATGACTGATAATGGCGGATCATTTGTTCCCCACATTTGGCTGCCGCTTTCGCCCATGCTACTGCTATTGCTGAATTGGAGTCCGGTCGGGCCGACTTTAAAGATGGTATCCTTCTGGTCGTCTGCAGGGGCTTTTTCCGCCAGCACCCATTCGTCCCACTTCACGGGGCCTGTGTGTAATAGTTGGTAACGCTCGAGCACGGCGTCTTCAACAGGGGATGCGAAATAGGGCTTCAGTGCGGCAGTATCAGGAGGCAGTTCGTTATTGTTTGCCCGGGCATACTCACGCAAAGCACGGGACAGTCTGGGAGCGAACTTGTCCTTGGCCAGTTTTCTGAGTCGAGCCAAGGCTTCCTTGTATCCCCAATCGGTGACGACATCTGCGTCCTTAACCACCTCCAGCCAATCCTGATCGCTGAGATATTTTAGTTCAGGTATGGACTTGCCGGGATTTTGTTCCAGTTTCTCTTTCAGTCTTCTGACTTTATCCATCCAGAGTTTGGCACGCATTTCCATCGGGTCGGGGGAGAGCGTGGAATCTTCGTTTAACAATTGTGCAAGTCTGTCCTGCTCATTTCGAAGACGTGTTACTTCGGCGCGGAGTTTGAGCAGTTGGGCTGAGTTCTGGTTCGAAGATTGGTTGCCGTTGCCGATTGAGGCGAGGCGGTGCATGGCATCATCACGCTCCTGGGTGAGGCGAGTGATTTGTTCGCTCAGCAAACGTTGCTGTTGTTGCGCGGTTTGGAACTGGCTTCGGTAATTTGAAGACTGGCGGGACTCGTAGATTCCCACGCCAACGGCGGCGGCGAGTGCGGTGGCAATTAATGTCTTTTGGAGTGTGGTCATGGCGACGGCCTGGGTGGCGGTGGCAGTAGTTATTGTTCCGGTGAGTGCAGTGGCTGTCGTGATGGCGGTGAAGAGAGTGATGGGTGCTGCCAGGACCGCATTGGCGGAGAGGATGACGACAAGAGTGCTCGCGCCGATGGTGATGCCGCGTTTGGTGAAAAACTCACGGAGACGTTCGACGGCGCGGCCGACGCGTTTTTGGGCGGCATCATCACTGACCCCAAGAGTTTGGCCGACTTCACGCAGGGATTTATTCTCGAAATAACGAAGCAGGACGGCGGTGCGGTCGGTGTTATCGAGCGCGTGCATGGCTTCGTCGAGAAGGGGAGCGATGTGCGTCCAGTCGGCGGTGGTGGCGTTCATGGCGGTAAGTTCACAGGCGACCTGTTCACGAAGTTGACGGCGGGCTTCGCGGCGGACGACGTTGATGGCCGTGCGGTGGGCGACTTGATAGAGCCAGGCGGCCAGGATGGTGTCGGGCGCGAGGCGGTGGGCACTGCTGGCGAGATCGGTAAAAGTGGATTGAGCGACTTCTTCGGCGAGTTGCGGGGAGCGAACCTGGCGGAGAGCGGCGGAATAGACCAGGTTGAGGTGACGATTCACCAAAGCCGCGAAGGATTCTTCCGATTTGTTCTTCACGTAGTTTTGCAGCAATTCCAGGTCGCTTGTCATTGTTTGAAAGTATATCCCCGCTGTGGGGAGGAATCCGACAAAAAATCTGTGTTGTGCCCGGAAGTTTTCTCCGGGCTACCTCTCCGAACGACAATTGAGGAGAAGGTTTCGCCAAAATAGGGAGAGCCAAATCCTGCTTCCCAGTCAAACTTGAATCGTGATGCTAAACAATCATTCATCTCAACTGAAAGCAGACTTATGTTAAAAAAAATTCTTCTTACCTGTTCCTTGATCGCCCTGGGCATTGGGTTTAGCGATGTCGGAGAAGCTTCACAGTGGGGTCTGGGACGTCCACTCGGCGCGGTGTTCTTCATTCTCTACTTCATCGTGATGCTGCTGGAAAAGGAATCCGCGCTTTACGATGCTGAACAGCGGCGGAACACGGAAAAACCCAGGCAATCCAGTCCGGTCAAACCACTTGCCAGCGGGGTTTGGCAACCATCATGAGGGGCATGTGTTTCGCAATTTATGTAACACTTACGCCAACGGACGGGTCGGGACTGCCAGCAGATTAAGGAATTAATTAAATATGAATACCATCACTGAATCCACTTCCTCGAGGACTCCACAATCGGGAATTATAACCACCGCCGGTTTGCCGGCAATGATGGCGAGTCATCCCTTCCTGGAGGGGTTTAGCCCGCACCAACTCCGCCTGCTCAGCGACTGTGGCATGGTGGTGAATTTTCGACCCGGCGAAGTGATTTTCAGAGAAGGCGATCCCGCCAACCGCTTTTATCTTATCCATCAAGGAAAGGTGGCGCTGGAATCGTATGTAAAGGAACGTGGGGTCACCCCAATCCAGACGGTAGGTGCTGGCGAAGTCCTCGGCTGGTCCTGGCTCTTTCCACCTTATTATTGGCACTTTGATGCGCGCGCGGTGGAATCCACCGAAGCACTATTCTTTTATGGCACGCCGTTGCGGGAGGAATGCGAAACCGACCATGATCTTGGTTATGAACTCTACAAACGCATGGCCGAGGTAATGATGGAACGCTTGCAGGCCACGCGACGGCAATTGCTGCATTCCAATGGTTGTTCTCGCAAGTGCATGTGAGTTCGGATCAGACAATGGATTCTTTGGATTGCTGCGCAGGGGCCACGAAGTCAGGCTTATTGAGCAACTCTCAAGGCCAAGGGTCTGCTTGAGACGAATGAGCTTCAGCATGAAAACCTCAGCACACCTCCGGTTCGGCTGATCGGGCTGTCAAAGCCATTCAACCAGCCTTTTTATTTTCCAGGTTGGGATTGCCCTCGAATTTCAATAAACGGCGTCTTGTTGCCTGCAATCTGCTCAACATTACTTCAGCCATGCGTTTGTAGAGTTCATAGCCGAGATCATGGTCGGATTCACATTCCTCGCGCAGGAGTTTTCCCTGGATGTACATGGCATCCGTCGATTCCAAGGCTCGGGCATCAAAATGCCAGAAGCAGGGTGGAAACATCCATGACCAACCCAGCACCTCACCGGCTTCGATATTTTGGATGAGCTGGTTGGCTTTGTCCTGCGTCCGCGATTCGAGCGCCACTTTTCCCTTTTGAATGAGGTAGAACCGGTCGGCCGGGTCGCCTGCACGAAACATTAGCTCACCCGGTTCGAAGTGCGCCTGCCGAGAACAGTCACCCAGTATCTTCACCTGGTGTGCGCTCATGCCCTGAAGAAAGGGGTGTTGTTCGAGCAAGGGGACGCTGGATGCACCAGGATTGTGGATCGTCGACTTGGCTGGCATAAATCTCCTTTTCTTGTTGCGCTTGCTTGAGTTTAGAGTGGATTAGTTTCAGTCGCGGCCGTGGACACGGGCACCAAACAAATTCGTGTTCTTTCTTCCCCACGACACTCACTGGACATGGAGCAAGTCCACTGGCGCCAATATCCGCTCCCAGTGGATGCAGGAAGCGGTATTGGCAGGCGCGTGTACAGCAACGAGGTTGGTCGAGCGTCACCGTGATTTCGTGATTTCCTGTGGCATCCTGTTTTCAAGACTTAGCCCTGAGTTTCATGTCGTCGCTCCCGGACCACGAGAACGGGGCAGGGGGCGTGGCGCACAACTCGTTCCGCCGTGCTGCCCATAAACATGTGCTTTAAACCGGTGTATCCGTGAGTGGCCATGATGATGAGGTCGGCGTGTTGGGAGGCGGCGGCCTGGATGATTTCGTTGTAAGGTCTGCCGGTGGTTATAATTTTCTGTGAATCGATGCCTGATTTGATTTTTTCAGCCCCCAATTGATCCAGCATTTTTCGTCCCTCGCTTGCCATGATGGCGTTCACTTCCTCAGTTTCTGCCGGAATCATCACATTATCCGGATAAAATGTCGGTTCAATCACATGAACCAAAATAATTTTGGCGCCGAATTTTTCTGCCAGCGGCAGTGCGTATTCCAGCGCCCTTTTGGAGAACTCGGAGAAATCAACGGGCACCATTATGTTCTTTAACTGGAATGGCCATCCCGGACCTTGAGCTTCTGCGAAGCTGCGGTCGAGCAGCTTTTCATCACGGCGATTGAGTTCCATCACGACCTGTCCCGGTTTTGAGGTTGGTTTGACTTTCATAGGTTTTTCGTTGTTGTTGTTAAATTCTGATCAGGCAAATGCGTGTTGGGTTGCACGGACTACGGGAACCGGACACGATTGGACTTGGCCGATGGACCAGTCCTGAACGACTTTTTGCCGGTTTCGTTTTCATGATTCTGAATAGTTAGTGGTTGAGCTTTGCCTTACGATTAACCCTTCCACGCTTCGCTGGTTATGACTCCACATCTTTTGCTCTCCAGTAGCTGATTCTTGTTGAGCCAGGGCTTGAAACTCGATGACCAGTCTGCATGTGTGGTGCAAATACTTAAACGGATGGTTATGATTATGCGGCAAAACAAAACTCCTCTCACACAGTCCATAACACTATCAGTTGCGGGCGGGCGGCGAACTGGGGTTAACACCTGCTTTGTTGCCTTTCGATGCACGATTAAACCGCTTGAATAAGCCGGGGGATTTGATACGAACAACGCACCTTGGTGGTTATCTGGTGCTGCTTCTACTCGTAGTTTGTTCAGTCTACGGTTTTACCGGTTGTTGTACTCAGCAGCGAACTGTGGCGCAAAATCCAAATCGGCCATTGAGTGATAAGCGGGAAGAAGTTGAGGCTCTGGAATCCGAGCTTTGCCTTTTAACGATGAATTTGTAACAGCTTCAGCGGAATTTCGCAGCCGACTCGCAGCAACCAGGTGGGCTCCAACATGGCGGCAAACAAAGGCTCTATACGGCCGAGCAAAAAGAGCGTGATTTGGATGAGATGATTCGGATTTTAACAGAGGCTAAACATAAGGTGATTGCTGAGACGGAACGAATCAGTGGGGAACTTAAATTGCCCAAGGTGGTTTGGTGAACGGAGGGTAATTTCTAAATCTTGTAAAGCTGAGCTTGTGTCGGTAAGCAATAGTGACGCGTTGGTTAAAGAGAATGACGAAGAATAATCCTGAAGCTAATCCTGGTGGTGAGGTGATCCTTTATCTGACGGAGGACCAGCAAACTCGCATGCAGGTACGGCTCCTAGGGGGCACTGTCTGGTTGTCATTAAATCAGATTGCTGAGCTCTTTCAGAGGGATAAATCAGTGATCTCCAGGCACATAGCTAATGTCTTTGAGGAAAGGGAATTGCAGCGCGATTCAGTTGTTGCAAATTTTGCAACAACTGCGACGGATGGCAAAACTTATCAGGTCGATTTCTTTAATTTGGAACTCATAATCTCTGTTGGCTACCGGGTGAAGTCGCAGCGGGGCACGCAGTTTCGGCAATGGGCCACCTCGCGGCTGAAGGAATATCTGGTGAAGGGGTTTGTCCTCGATGATGAGCGGTTGAAAAATCCACCAGGGCTGGGCGTGGCGGATTACTTTGACGAGTTGCTCGAACGCATTCGGGATATTCGTGCGAGTGAGCGGCGAATGTATTTGCGGGTAAAGGAAGTCCTGGCTCTTGCGGCCGACTACAAGGTTGATGAGGCGGAGGTGCAGGTTTTTTTTCAAACTGTCCAAAATAAGCTGCATTATGCCGTCAGCGGGAAGACTGCGCCGGAGTTGATTGCCAAGCGGGCTGACCACAACAAGCCGAACATGGGTTTGACGAGCTGGAAAGGAGGGGTGGTCCGTAAAGGTGATGTGACGGTCGCCAAGAACTATCTTAACAAGAAGGAGATCGCGGAGCTCAACCGCATTGTCGTCATGTTTCTTGACTACGCGGAAGACCAGGCCAGTCGCCGAAAGCAGGTGTTTATGCGCGATTGGCGCACGAGGCTGGATGAGTTCCTGCGTTTTAATGAACGGCAGGTGTTGCCGGATTCCGGCAACGTTTCCCGCGAAGAGGCGAGCCGACGTGCCGAGGAGCAATATGCATTATTTGAAAAGCGGCGTCGGGCTGAGATGGAGTCGAGCGCTACGGTGGCACTGGAAGCCGATTTGAAATTATTGGAGGAGCAGGCAAAAGAGCTGTCCAAGCCGAAGCGTAAAAGGAGCTAGAATGAAGCCAGGTTGATCTCCAGAAAGAACGGGAAACGGATCCGCTTCAGCATCAGGGAACTGTTTGTCATTTTTCCCAGCAATGGAATCGGGCCGAGTTAAATGGAAGAGTTTGACAGGGCTGCGTTTCTTCTGAATGCTCGGGTGGTCGTGGAGGTGGACGGGTTGGGTCTCGTGCTTCTTCCGTCAGGATTTATCTAAAAAAATTTAAGATGTTTCGAAGTATGCCAAAGAGCTCAGTTCCGACCTATCATTCATTTTTGTCCGTGGGGCTTAATCGTAAGCAAATGGGCTGGTTCGCGCTGGTGGCGGTTTTTCTGATACTGCGTGTGGCCTGCGCCGAGGGAGGCATTGTAGAAGAAATTTATAGTTTTACCGGGGTCCATACTTCGTACGCTCCGCTGCTCCTGGCCGATGATGGTAATTTTTATGGCACTACAATGGACAGCGGTAGGTATGGTGAGGGGACGATATTCAAAATGACTCCTGATGGCACCCTCACGACCTGGGTATCATTCAACAAAACAAATGGTGCCTGGCCAAGGGGAGGGTTGATCCAAGCCAGCGATGGCAACTTTTATGGTACCACTCTCAGTGGTGGTACGGGAGACGACGGCACGGTGTTCCGAGTGACCACGAATGGGGTTCTCACCACTTTGGTCTCCTTCGATTTCACCAACGGGGGCTTTCCTTATGGTGAGCTTATGCAAGCCAGCGATGGCAATCTGTATGGCACGACTTCTTCCGGTGGTGGGAGTGGCGCTAACGGCACGGTGTTCCGACTGACTACGAACGGGGTTCTCACCACACTCGTTTCATTCAATTCCATCAACGGTGCATCACCAATGGCCGGACTGGTGGAGGGCGGTAACGGCGAGTTATATGGCACGACCTCAGAAGGAGGTGTGTATGATCATGGCACCTTGTTCAAATTGACGACCACTGGCGTTCTGACAACGCTGGTCTCCTGCAATCTTACCAATGGGGCCCGCCCAACCGCCGGACTGACGCGCGGGATGGACGGTAATTTTTACGGGACGATGACAACCGACGCCAAGGGAAACGGCACAGTGTTCAAAATGGCTCCGGATGGTGCGCTCAGCACATTGGTGTCGCTTGATGCAGAACAAGGTGTACTCCCATTTGGCGGACTGGTACAAGCTGGTGATGGGCTCTTGTATGGCACAACATCAGGAGCAGGACATGATTTCGGTGGGGTGTTCAAAATAACAACCAACGGGGTCTTTACTTCCCTGGCCTTTTTTAGCGGCACCAATGGGGCCACGCCTTTTGCCAGCCTGGTGCAGGGTGCTGATGGGGATCTTTATGGCACCACTTCAAGTGGGGGCGGCATAGGTTACGAAGCAACCGTGTTTAAAATAACAACCAACGGCAACCTGACGAGCCTGGCCTTCTTGAATGACCCTAATGGCTACCACCCAGGGGCCGGGCTGTTATTGGCCAGCGATGGCAACCTTTATGGCACGACGTTGGGCGGCGGGACGATCGGCCGAGGGACGGTATTTAAAATTGCAAAAGATCGCAGTCTCACCACGCTGGTCGCATTCGACCTGTATAACGATGGGCAGATGTCTGAAGGGAGTCTGATGCAAGCCATGGACGGTAACCTATATGGGACTACCAGTTCGGGCGGAACGAACTTGGGCGGCACAGTTTTCAAAATGACAATGAACGGAGCACTCAGCACCCTTGCGTCGTTCAGCGGCACAAATGGTGCAAGGCCTCAAGGGAGCCTGGTGGAGGGGAGCGATGGGACGTTGTACGGGACGACGTACGCGGGCGGTACGAACAATAACGGGACGGTATTCAAAATCACGACGAATGGCATCCTGACCCCCCTTGTCCTCTTTGATAATAATAATGGCTCCTCGCCGATGGCGGGATTGGTGCAAGGCGATGATGGGAACCTGTACGGGATCACGACTGGTGGTGGAACGAACTGGGGTGGCACAGTTTTCAAAATGACAACGAACGGAGTGCTCACCACCCTGGTCTCGTTCAGTAGCACAAATGGCAATTATCCCATGGCTCCACTGGTGAAGGGGAGCGATGGGTTCTTGTATGGCACGACTGAAATGGGTGGCGTGTACAACCGTGGCACGATTTTCAGAATATCGACCAACGGGGTTTTCACGTCCTTGTTATCGTTCGATGGGAATAACGGGGCCTATCCAAGAGGGGGGCTGGTGCAAGGGAAGGATGGCAATTTTTACGGCACAACGTCCGGTGATGAGGCGGGTCATACAGGCACCGTGTTTCGAATGACGCCCAGTGGTGCACTTACTACTCTGTTCTTTTTTGATTTTAACACTGGCAGTGGGCCGGTGGGCGAACTCGTGCAGGGACAAGACGGCAGTTTTTATGGAGCCTGCGACGAGGGCGGGACTGGCCAGGCTGGCAATATTTACCGGCTCATTCCGCCACCGGAGATTCGGGCGGCGTCAAATGCCAGTGGAGGTGGATTGACGCTGACGTGGAATACGGTAGTGGGGCAGGCTTATCAACTACAGTACCAAACTGATTTGAATCAAGCTGAATGGAATAATCTCGGGAGTGTCATCACTGCGACAAATTTGACTGCAACGGTGTCGGATGCACCTGGACTCGGTGCTCAGAAGTTTTATCGGGTGGTTCAGTTGCCGTGAGTTAGTTGAGAGTGAGTGGTTCGAGGGTGAATGCTTGACAATTGCGAGGCGGAAACTCATACGAGGGGGATGCGTGCTACAATTGTGGTTTTATTGGGGGTGCTTCTTTGCAGTCTGAGCGTTTGGGCTGAGGAGAAGTTGGCGGTGTTGAAGGTTGGGAGTGAGGTTTATAGCAATGTGACGGTCACGAGTGTGACGACCACGGATATTTATTTTTCGCACGGTCAGGGGATGGGCAATGCCAAGTTGAAGAGGCTGGAGCCGGAGATGCAGAAGCATTTCCATTATGATGCGGCCAAGGCGAGTGCGACGGAACAACAGCAAAAGGATGCTAATGCCCGGTATGTTCCGCCAAGTGCCAACACCTCGCGTCCAACTCCTGCGCCCGAGGAGGAAGACCCGAAGGCGGTGATGGAGGAGGCCATTGCAAAAGTTAAAGCAATCGTCAACCAACCGGTTACCCAGGTGAGCCGTAAATCTGGCATGAATGTCAGCATCTATAAGCCGGGTTGGTTTCATGACGGTGCCATAAAGCCGGATTTCGATACGGTGGACGTGCGCGCGACCCAGGAGTTCATCTATGACAAGCACCCGTATGTTAGTACTGATCAGAATCCGGGGGTGGCGTTCAACGGGCCTGAACTTGAGTTCAATGCGATGACAAAATATTTTTACGTCGATCGTTCGCTGCCGAAGAAAAAATTGACGGAGGCGGAGATGTTGGAGATTAACCGACTCTATCGCATTATTGGGAGTTGCGAGAAGAAGTTGAAGTAGGGGAGTAATGATGAAGTGTCGACTGATGGTGGGGTGAGTTTCCATCGCAGCCGAAGCTAATTGTCATCAGTTGTGCAGTCTTGGAAATCGCCACATCGGAGATGGCGAATTCAAGTGAGCCTGCGGGTAATGTTGAAAGACCTCACTTGTAATCAAGGCTTTCCTAAAAAGCGTGGGCGGTATATACGATTCTCATGGCAAGTATAAGAGTTCGCCGGGGATACATTTTAATCCTAATCGCAATCGCATTAGGCGGATGTTCACATAAGGAGAGCGGTCCAGCCGAGTCCAGCAACGGGGATGGTTACTTCAAAACCCATTTTCAGGACGAATCCCAGTTTATTGTGGAGGAGGTTCTGACAGATGTCGGTGAGATGGCGTTTTACGCGAAGAATAAGCGGTTACCCAGTGCCAAGGAGTTTTATGTGCACGCGGTGGAAACCAGTGGTTCTGCTTTCAGGGCGCCGAAGTATGAAGTGACCATAAGGCTGGAGAAAAAACTCATAAAGACGGTCGTGGATGTAAAAGAGCCGATCTGGTCGCCGGAGGTTTACGAGGAAGCAGCAGGCCAAATATTTAAGACTCTTGGAATAGCCAAGGTGAGTCGACCGCCCGCAGAGCCAGATGACGAAGAGATGCTAAAGAGCCTGCTTGATCCTCGAGCCGAGGTGCTGGCTGTGGAGGACAGAACGCTTTCGCAGAGTATACGTGAGAATTTCACAAATCCAAAATTGCACGAGCAGGCGGCGTTCCTGTTGGGGACGTTCAGCATGAGGGAGAGTTCGGGAGAATTTTACGATGTGCGATTGCCGCTTTGCCGGATGGCTGCGCATCTGGCTTTTGCGCGGGAGTTGGCGGGAGATTCGTCGGACGGAATCCACGGCCAGGTTGCGATGGCTCAGTTATTCCTTTTAATGAACAACGAGACAGGCGCCTTGCAGCGGATCAAGGCATTAAAGCAACCTCAGATGGACGTGTGGATACGACTGTTGCGAGCCCGGGCCACCCACGATTACCGCGAGATAAAAGGAGTTTCCAAGCCTACAAAGCTAGAGAATATTGAGTGTTTCCGGGCATATTGCGTATCGGTTGATACCTCGCTGGCATGGGATGCATTCAGCAACACTGAGTATACGCAAGTGCCGGATTATTGCCGGATTGTGAATGCGAGCGGCTATTCGGTGGGGATGGGGCATGTCATGATGCAGTACAGCATTCCGATGGAGATGAAGGAACTTGGTGAAGTCTACCAGTCTTACCAGAACAAGCAGCTGGAGAAGGATAAGATAGTGGAGGCTTTGAACCAAAAGCCAGCCAGGTTCCTCACTGTGGATGCGCAGGGCAAGGCGCAGATGAATGTGATTGGCTGGGGCCAGTGGGCGTTCTTCTGTCAGAGGCATCTGTGCAACACCCTGGTTGAGAACTTTCGCGTTTTGAACGAAAAGTTTGGAGTTCCGGAATCGGCAAAGGAGTTCACGAGCACGGCGGAGAAGAATTTCTCCAACCTTTACTTGTTTCCATTTGTGAGGCGTTACATCTCTCTCGATGAGGCAGATTACCACAAGGCTGAAGATGAAGCATTTCCACTGACGGTGGCGACTCCGCATCTCATCTCTCCTCAGATCTGGAATTTCATTTGCTACCAACCGCGCTTCGCACAGCTGTATATGCCGGCACCGAATCCCCACCTTAACGAGTGGCACAAGCATAATCCTCCGCCGGGGACCGTGTATACATTACATCCGCGATTGGATCATCCGAGTTTGACACGAAGGGCTGATACAGTGCAGGTGATGGAACAATTGCTGGCCATTGCCCCTTACGATGGGGATTTGATCGGTGCTTACCTGCAGGTGAAATATCCCAACGCAAAGCCGACGTATGAGCAATTGGAGCCATTATATCATCGCAGTGTGGACTACAACGTCCGTTTCATGGAACAGGTTGCCAATACGTTGCAGGATAAGCCTGATGAATATGAGAGGCTGATGCTGAAGGTGGCCAAATTGAATCCATGTAACTATCTTGCCCTGGGTAATTATTTTGTCCAAAACAAGAAAGTTGACAAGGGTGCGGAGTATCTGGAGGTGGCGATGAAGGAATGCCAGAATGCTGTGGCTTCAGCGAATCAGTCGGAATGGCTTATCGACTATTATTTCAACAAAGGAGAAAAGGAGAAAGCGTACAAACTGGCTGATTTTGCAGCTGATGAAGTGTATTCCTTTGCTGGACTGCGGGCCAAGGCGAATTTGTTGGAAATGGACGGGAAGTGGATGGAAGCATTGGAATACCGCAAAAAGATGGAGGAGCGATATCAAGATACGGCCGGGGTGGTCTGGTTTTACCTGCGTTACAGGCTCGCTACAGGCGATACCCGGTATGACTCAGAGATGGAGAAAAATATAAAAACGTTCTTTCCCAAGGGACTGGAAGAGGTCACGCCAGAAAGTTTCAAAGAGGCGCCGCAATACGGTGTGCTCCTGAACGGGGATAGCGAGGAGTTGCAGAAAGCAGGTTTGAGCAAAGGAAACATCATCGTGGCGGCGTATGGAAAGCGCATATATGACACTTACCAATATTCCTACCTGCGTGAAGTTAGCAAAGAGCCGGGATTGCGTTTGATTGTGTGGAAGAATGGTGAATATGCAGAGGTGAAGGCCAGTCCACCGAATCGTAAGTTTGGAGTGGATATCCTAAGTTACGACAGCAGCCGTAAATAGGGGAACAATAATAGTTGTGGAGGCCGATTGGAAATTCCTCGAGAGGCGGGCTGGTCTTGAGGAGTTTCGAAAGTTGAAAAGCCAATTGATCGGTAAGATAAAAAAGAAACGCCGGGTGCGAGCGCCCGGCGTTTGATGTTGGAGTTCTTTAAAAGTTAGTCAGACCTTCAAATTAAAAATTCCAGACGAAGCTGGCGAAAATGGCATGGTTGAAGGTGTCGTCTGTGCGAGGGCCGTGAAAAAAGCTGTAGCCGGTGGTGCCGAGGAATTTGTAGCCAACGCCGACATCGATGTGTTCGTTGATGGCGTATTTCAGGCCGGCTTCGGCCTGATAGGCGAAAGTGAAATCGGTAGAGCTGCTGTCAAGGAAGGGATCCTTCAGATGTAGTGTGCTGCCGATGCCGCCGACGCCGCCGCCAATGTAAGGGGTAAGGCCGTTGTCAAAGGGAAGTTTAAAAATGGCTTTGGCGAGGAACGGATACTGATAGAGATCGCCCGACGCACGAGATGCGAGGGGGATGCCATCGAGTTTATCCACCGAGTTCCAGATGGAACCGGTTTCGAATTCGGCGGCGAATGCCTTGCAAAAATTGTAGCCGAAGGCCAAGGTTGGCGCGGAAGCCGGGATTGAAGGCGAAGTCGGCGCCGTTGATTTTGAGGTCTTGTTGCAGCGAGCCGCCGGCATCGACCTTGGCGTAAAAGCCGGGTTCGTCCTTGGCCTGGAGGTTTGTAGTGGTGATTACGAGTGCCGCAGCGGATGCTGCGAGATAAGTAAGTTTGGATTTCATTTTTGATTGTTAATTAGGTTCGGTCGACTCCCTGGCCGGCCGTACTAACACTGACGATCTTCTGCCGATTTAAATTCAAATTGTTGATTTTCCCGGCGGGGGAGTGTTGGGGTTCTTACGGTTGTGGTCAAGTTTTTGTTGGTGGAGTATTTCTAAAAATTGAGGTGCGCCTTGCTGTTCCACTCAAGGTTGATGTCTGACGGATGTTTAAGCGCGAAGGCTTGACAATTGCAAAGGGTGAACTCATACGAGGGGATGCGTGTTACAGTTGTCGTTTTGTTGAGTTTGTTTTTTGTCAGCCTGAAGGTTTGGGCGGATGAACAGTTGCCTGTGCTCAAGGTTGGTAGTGAAGTTTACAGCAATGTTACGGTGACAAGTGTCACGGCCACGGATATTTATTTCACACACGACAAGGGGTTGGGGAATACGAAGTTGAAGAATCTGGATCCGGCGATGCAGCAGCATTTTCATTATGATGCGGCGAAGGCGAGCACCACGGAACAAAAACAATGGGCGGCCAATGCCCAATATTCTCTCCCAGGCGCCGGTGCGGCCGGCCCTGCTCCTGACCCGTCAAATCCGAAGGCAGTGATGGAGGATGCGATGGCGCGAGTCAAAGCGATCGTCAATCAGCCGGTCACGGAGTTGCGGCGCACTCCCGACATGGAGGTGTCCACGTATCAGCCCGGTTGGTTTCACGCCGGTGCCGAGAAACCGAACTTTGATACGGTGGATGTGCGTGCCACGCAGGATTTGCAATATGGCAGGAACGAGTACGTCACTTCGGATCTGAATCCGGGAGTTGCTTTCAATGGTCGTGAACTGGAGTTCAATTCGATGACCAAATATTTTTACACGGATCGTTCGCTTCCGAAAAAGAGGCTGTTGGAGGCGGAGATGGTGGAGATTAATCGGCTGTATCGCATCATCGGAAGCTGTGAACAGAAGTTGAATCAACCACAAATCACGGAAGCGCCAGTAGCTGCGAGCATGGGATTTCTTTCGCAGCATAAGCCTGCGGTTATTGGTGGAGCGGCGGCGATTTTGGTGTTTTTGGTGGGGGTTCAGCTTATGAGGAACAAGGAGGTGTAGACTGTCTATAGGCTGATTCAAGATGTAGAGACAGACCAGGAGCACGATGCGCACGATGTATTCGGTTCGCGGATTTACTGGGGGAGCTTGCAATTTGCAAATCTTTGAGGGGAAGTTTGAGTCTCTACGCAATTAAGGTTGGTCGCGGGTAGGATTGGAATCGTGGGTCGCGTGCGCGAAGGGAATCGGGGCAGGAGAAATGAATCTCCTTACGTCGATTGCTACGCGATTAAACGATGGTCGCGGGATGTGGCGGGGTCGTGGGCCACATTTGTGGAAAGGCGCTTCGGAATAAGGTATTAAAAAGAGAGTAAGTGTAAAATAATACTTGACTCAGTTAGTAATTTGCAACACTATTTTCCATTATTTTAAATGAAATTAGGGAAATGCTGAAAAGCCGATTAACAAGGTGTTTGCCATGGAAGCAGCTTCGAGAGCATCTCTTTCAAGTGATTGTAGATAAATGATTCCGGCATTGATGTGGCCGCGAAGGAATGGTTGGGCTAACTGCGAGTTAACTGCAGTTATTTTATTTTAAAATTTTGATTTTTGAGGGTCGAATGAAAGATGTTACGTCCATTTGCCAAAATTTGAAGCGGGGGTGGTTTTTCACGGGCCTGTGTCGAGTGACAGAAATTCGGAAGGTATCGGAAGGTATCGGAAGGTATCGGAAGGTATCGGAAGGTATCGGAAGGTTGGAGAAGTTGTGAATGCCGAGTCGCGAATTTCAATCTTAATAAAGCTAACGGTATATAACGCCAGATAACGCTATATAACGGCACATAACGGTTAAAATTTTTTTACATGAGAAAAATCGAGAGACATGCAGAGATCCGGATTCCATATTGCAGTTGGGGGAGAGGTCGTTTAGGATTGGTTCTCTTATGACTTTGACGGAAAAGATTCTGGCGCGTGCGGCGGGCAAGGCAAAGGTTGAAGCCGGCGATAACGTGTGGGTGTCGGCGGATGTCCTGATGACGCACGATGTGTGCGGTCCGGGCACGATTGGCGTGTTCAAGCGTGAGTTCGGCAAGACGGCCAAGGTGTGGGACAAGCAGAGGGTCGTCATCATTCCCGACCATTATATTTTCACCGCGGACAGCAAGTCGAACCGCAACGTGGATATTCTGCGCGATTTCGTGAGGGAGCAGGGGTTGCCGTATTTCTATGACGTGATTGACAACCCGGATGGCAACTGGGTTTTTGATCCGTCGAAGGGATTGCTCAAGAAGCAATATGGTTCCAATTACGCCGGTGTGTGTCATACGGCTTTGCCGCAGAAGGGGCATACGCGTCCGGGCGAGATTTTGTTCGGCACGGATTCGCACACTTGCATGGCGGGTGCGTTCAATGAGTTCGCGACGGGCATTGGCAATACGGATGCCGGGTTCGTGATGGGAACGGGCAAGTTGTTGTTGAAGGTGCCGGAGACAATGCATTTCCGTTTGGAAGGCGCGTTGCAACCGGGCGTGATGGCGAAGGATATCATCCTGCATTGCATTGGCGAGATCGGCTTCGACGGTGCGACGTATCGGGCGATGCAGTTCGATGGTTCGGGCGTGGCGAGTCTCTCGATGGATGATCGCATGACGATTGCGAACATGGCGATTGAGGCCGGTGGGAAGAATGGAATTTTTGAATTTGATGCGCAGACCAAGGCGTTCGTGGATTATCGTTGCAAATTGAATGGAACGAAGGCGACGTATCAGCCGGTGGAGCGCGATGCGAACGAGAAGTTCGTTTATGATATGGTGGTGGATTTGAGCAAGCTCGAACCGACGGTGGCGTGTCATCCTGATCCGGGCCAACGGAAGAAGGCGAAGGAGATGGATGTGAAGCTGGACCGCGCGTATATCGGTTCGTGCACGGGTGGAAAGACGAGCGACTTTTTGGAATTCGCACGCGTGTTGAAAGGCAAGCGGGTGATGATTGATACGTTTGGGGTGCCGGCGACACCAGAGATTGTGCATGATTTGCAGACGGCGCGTTGGGGGGAGAAGACGGTGTGGCAGATTCTTGTCGATGCCGGTGTGCAGATGACTGAGAACGCTGGTTGCGCTGCGTGTTTGGGTGGACCAGTGGATACGTTCGGTCGCATGAACACGCCGATGAAGTGCATCAGCGCGACGAATCGTAATTTTCCTGGACGCATGGGGCACAAGGAATCGCAGGTGTTTCTCGCGTCGCCAGCAACGGTGGCGGCGAGTGCGTTGACGGGCAAGATCACTGATCCGCGCGAGTATTGGAGTTGATTGAATTTAGCGCGATGCGTCGTCATTATTATTAAAGTGGCGGCGCATTTTTTTTCGGTCGCGGCAGTGCATGGCTGGCGATCTTATTGAATGGACCGTGAACAAATAGATAGTTGGTGTGAGAAGGGGATTCTCGCGCTGGTAATTGGAATTCTGGTTTTTTCGGCTCTGGCTTTTGGAGCTGTAGGACAATGGGAGTTCCTGGTTGTTCAAGGCCTGACCGTGGGAGCTCTTTTATTATGGGGAATCCGGCTCTGGCTTATCCCTCGTCCAAAGATTTTGTGGACGCCGGTTTGTTGGGGCGTGGTGGCATTTGTCGCTTATGCAATCGTGCGATATTTACAGGCGGACATTGAGTATGTCGCGCGACAGGAATTGATCAGGATACTGGTGTACGCGTTCCTCTTCTTGATCGTGTTAAACAATCTGCATCGACAGGAATTGACGCAGATATTTGCCCTGGCTGTGATTTTCCTGGGGATGTTGATTTCGTTTTATGCCATTTATCAGTATGTGGCAAAATCCAATAAAGTATGGACGGCAGTGAGTCCATATACAGGGCGTGCCGGGGGGACATTCATCTATCCCAATAACTTCGCTGGTTATCTGGAGATGCTGTTGCCAGTGGGGCTTTGCTATGTGCTGGCGGGGCGGTTTTCACATGTGATGAAGATTGCGCTTGGCTATGCTTGCGTGGCGATGTTGGCGGGAATTGGTGTCACGATGTCGCGGGGAGGGTGGTTGGTGGCGGGTGTGACGCTGGCGGCTCTTTGCGGTGTGTTGCTCACTCAGCGGAATTTTCGGATTCAAGCACTGCTCCTGCTCGCGTTGCTGCTGATCGGAGGAATGGTGATGGCACCCAGGTTGCGGAGCATGAACGCCCGGTTTGCCAACACGTTCTCCAGCGGCAGGGCTGATGACCTGCGGTTCTCGATCTGGAAACCGGCCTATCGCATGTGGCAGGACCACTTCTGGCTGGGGGTGGGTCCTGATCATTTTGATTATGTCTTCCGGATTTATCGTCCGGAGGATGTGCAACTTAGGCCGGGTCGGGCGCATAATGATTACCTGAACACATTGGCCGATTGGGGCCTGGTGGGGACAATCATTGTTTTGGCGGCATGGATACTTTTGTATGCTGGAGTGTGGAAAAGCTGGAGAGCAGTACGCGGAGTGCAGGATGATTTTTCGAGAAAAAAGAGTAATAAATATGCTTTTGTCATGGGAGCGTCGCTGGGTTTGTTCGCCGTGCTGCTCCATGCCACGGTTGATTTTAATCTGCACACGCCGGCAGTGGCCATCCTGGCCATCAGCTTGATGGCAATATTGAGCAGTCATTTGAGGTTTGCCACGGAGCGTTATTGGTTTGGGATTGGCAGGTGGATGAAGATTATTGGGACTGCCAGTTTGGTGGTGAGTGGGGCATATCTCACATACGAAGCGGGGCGGAGCGCGAGAGAATGTTATTGGCTTCGACAAGCGGATCGCCTTCCAGAATATACCTACGCCAAGATCGCGGCCCTGGAAAAAGTGCATCAGGTGGAGCCGATGAACTTTGAGACAACCTATGCCATCGGGGAATGTTATTGGATAAAAAGCAGGCAAGGTGGTGATGACTATGAGGCTTTAGCCAAAAAGGCGATGGAATGGTATGAGCGCGGCATGAAACTGGATCCTTTTTATGGATATAATTGGGTGCGGACTGGAATGTGCCTGGATTGGATTGGTCAACACGAGGAATCCTGGTCTTATTATCAGCATGGGAATGAATTGGATCCCAATGGATATATAACTACAGCGAATACGGGATGGCATTTTTTGCAGATTGGAGATTATGCAGCGGCGAGGACGTGGTTCGCGCGTTCGCAACGTTTGGAACGGGAAAATAACGCAGAAGCGTCGTTTTGGCTGCCTATCATTAAACGGAAGATGCTGGAGGCAGCAGTTGCGAAATAAAGTGCTGCAAATCTGCTCATTATCCGTCCGGTTTGGCGATAGCAACCGGAGATTATTCCATTGACATCCAATTTGCTAATAGTTAAACAGAAGAGGTAAGTAGCATTATAGATTTACGACCTGAGAAAAACAGGATGATTTTATGAAAAAGATTCACGGATTTGCCCAAAATATTCTTGCTGGCGCGGTTGCTTTGATGGTGGTCGCTTTTGCCACGCACGCAACAGCACAAACCCCCGTCATTGCTAATCCTGCAAATCAGGAGATGGTGGCGAAGGTCGTAAATGTGAAGGGGAAGGCCCGGGTTTCAACAGACGGCAAGACTTGGCAGACGGTTGCCAAGGGCGACCTTGTCAAGCCAGGCAGCGTGATTCAGACCGCTGGAAATAATTCTCTCGTGGACATTGTTCTCGGCACAAAAGACTCGACTGGCACTGTCGGAGAAGGTGGGGCCCAGACCATTTCCCATCGTGGATCAGGTGGTGGTGCTGATTCCGTGGGTCAAAACGTGGTTCGAGTTTATGAAAATTCGGTTTTAGCCATTGACAAGCTTACTTTGGAACAAATCGGAGCCGATGAGGTCAGCGACACGCAGTTGGATTTGCGCGCGGGCCAGATCATGGGTAATGTGAAAAAGCTTTCTGCGGCTTCGAAGTACGAGATCAAGATTCCAAACGGTGTTGCTGGTATTCGTGGCACGACGTATCTCATTGCAGCATCTGGAGTGGTGAACGTGCTGACCGGATCTGTGGTGGTTGCGGTGGTGGACAAGGACGGATCGGTTGTAACCCGCGTGGTTTCGGCTGGATTCCGTTATGATCCTGCCACTGATAAAATCATGCCAATTCCCACCAAAGTGATCGACAATCTCACTGCTGAATATAAGCGTCTAAACTATCCGCCTCAGACTCCGCCAACGACTTATCCGAAGGATCATACCATCGTGTTCGTTTCCCCGAACCAGTAGTTGGGTGGCGAGGGCAAAAGCCTGACTTTCAAACCAGAGCAGCCTTGTGTTGCTCTGGTTTTTTTGTGTACCTTCATCTTGTGAACCTGAAGACCCCAAGAAAGGCTCCTTTCCTGATTGCTGCCGGAGTCATTGGGTTGGTTTGCCTGGTGCAGGTTTTTCGCTTCGATTTTTTCGAGCGTTTGGAAAGGATGACTTACGACCTTCGAGTACGCCGGGCGGCTAACCATTCTTCGCTGATGACCACGAATCTTGGGTTCGTAGCCATCAGTGAGGAAACGATTCGACGGATAAATAACGGATCATTAGGTTTCAGTTATGGCCTCTATTGGCCGCGTCATATCTACGGGCGGGTAGCCCGGGAACTCCATTCCCAAGGTGCAACGGCAAGCGCTTTTGATGTGCTTTTTGGCGAACTGCGTCACGACCATGCTCCGGTGCCAATGGCGAACGGGCAGTTGGTTGAATCCGATGAGTATTTTGCATGGCAGATACATGCTGCAGGTAATGTTATTCTGGCGTCCGAGAAAGGAGTTGTCCCGCCTCGATTATTCAGAACCAATGCTCTTTGGTTGGGAGACATCACAGCCACGAAAGATTCCGATGGCATTTTGAGGCGCGCGAGAGCATTTCGGACCTATCGAAGATGGCACCGGTGCTTCCAGGCGGTTGAAGATGATCCCGATTATGGGATTGATCTTAGTAAGGCGAGGATGGAACCCGGAATGATAATTCTTCCGCGATCTAATGGCGAGGTGGTTAAAGTGCCATTAAATAAGGAGGGCAAGTTTGACGTGGCAGATTTTCTCGGGGCCAAAATCCCTGCCGGGATGGCGCGTTTTGATAATCCATTCACAGAAGAACAGATTTGGCATATGGGCATCGTTCTGGCAGCACAGCAGCTCAAGCTGGATCTGGAACACGCCAAAATTGAGTTGGAAAAAGGGCGGATTATTTTAAGCGGAGACAATGGAATTGAGAGGATACTGCCTGTGGATTCAGATGGGTATTTCTACATCAACTGGTGTCTTACCGGCAATGATCCCCAGTTGACGAGCGAGCCGATGGAAAATCTGCTGCGCCAGGATCAACTGCGCCAGACAGGTCAAACAAACGGCTTGAGAAATCTTTGGAAAGGCAAGCTGGTCGTCATCGGCTCCACAGCGGTGGGAAATGATTTGATGGATCGAGGAGCAACACCACTGGAAGAAGATACCATTCTGGCATGCGAGCATTGGAATGTGGCGAACTCAGTTGTTTCAGGCCAGTTCGTACATCGCAGTTCCCTCTTCATGAATCTGGTGCTGATCTGCCTTATGGGTTTATGCGCGGCGTATCTGACCTGGAAATTCCGTCCCCATATTGCTTCCTTTTGGATTTTAGTCGCCTTCGTAGCCTACGGCTTGTTCGCCTTTGCATGCTATGGGATGTTTCACTTTTGGATTCCCGTAGTAATGCCATTGGCAGGTGGGTTGCTCGCCACCTATGCGGTGATGCTGGCTTATCTGGTTATGTTTGAGCAGGCCGAGCGACGGCGCGTGCGCTCCGTTTTCAGCAAAGTCGTTTCACCTAACATCGTGAATGAATTGTTAAAAAGCGAAAAGCTTGCGTTGAGTGGAGCGCGCCGAAGCGTGACGGTGCTGTTCTCGGATATTCGTGGGTTTACGGAGATAACTGACCTGTACAGCGAGCGGGCGGTTGAGTTTATTAAACAAAATAACCTTTCGGGCGAGGCTGCGGAAACCATCTTCGATGAACAAGCTCGCGAGATCCTGTCCACCGTCAACCTCTATTTGAAGGTCATTGCCGATGTAGTGCTTAAACATCAAGGAACAATTGACAAGTTCATTGGCGATTGTGTGATGGCATTTTGGGGTGCACCCGTAATTAACCAAAAGCATGCTCTCTGCGGTGTAAGGGCTGCCATAGAGATTCAACGAGCCGTTGATCACCTGAATCATGATCGCGAATTGGAGAACGAACGCCGGAAAACTGAAAATTACAAATTGTCTGCAGCCAACCAACCGCTATTGCCGATGTTGCCCATTCTATCGGTTGGAACAGGCATTAACACTGGCGTAGTCACAGTCGGCTTGATGGGAACAAACGAACAATTTAACTACACCGTGTTTGGCCGGGACGTGAATCTTGCCCAAAGGTTGGAGAGCGTTTCCGGAAAGGGACGTATTATTATTAGTGAAGCCACCCTGGCCGAAATTATCCAGGACGATCCAAACCTTGCACTCGCCTGCATGGAACTGCCCGCGGTGAATGTTAAAGGGATTCGTAATGCAGTTCCCATTTTTGAAGTGCCTTGGATGACAAGGGAGGGAGAGGCAGCAGAGACGAATTACTCCAATGTAGAAGCAGGAGGAGCTCAAACTGCGTACCTCGCGCCTACTGATAAAGAGGGCGACTGACAAACTCGCTTTTTTGTAGGAATTCAACGCCGATTTGTTAAGTTTGTTTGCATGCGCACGGTGATCTATCCGGGTAGTTTTGATCCTCTAACCAATGGGCACCTGGACGTAATCCAAAGAGCCACCAAACTTTTCGATCGCGTCATCGTGGCGGTAGCAAAGAATGAGAGCAAAAGCCCTCTTTTTACCCTTTCTGAACGATTGGATTTGGTTTCGCAATGTGTGAAGCATCTCCCTAATGTAGAAGCAGATACCTTTGACGGATTGCTGGTTGATTATGCGGAGAAGCAATCAGCCCAGGCCATTATTCGAGGATTAAGAGCAGTATCAGACTTCGAGTTTGAATTTCAACTCGCTTTGATGAACCGTAAGCTGAACGAACGGGTAGAAACAATTTTCATGATGCCGAAAGATACTTACACTTTCCTGAGTTCGCGGATTGTTAAAGAGATTGCACGATTGGGCGGTAATATTAGTACTTTTGTGCCATCCCCCGTTCAGGTGGCCTTACATAGTAAGGGAACCGTATCTCCGACATAACATACTAGTTATTATGGCTTTACTAATAAACTTAAGACATTTGGAAAATCAAGACTTGCATGTGCAAGGAGAGCTTTCCGCCGGTGAATTAGATATTGATTTCCAGGATGAACTGGTCCGAGTAGTTCAACCATTAAAATACGATTTGGAAATTCAGCGACTTGAAACCAGCCTTTTGGTTCAAGGAAGCCTGGATTTGGCATTGGATTGTGATTGCGCACGCTGCTTAAAAGAGTTTAAGTACCCGTTGGATTTGGAGAATTGGACGTGCCACGTGCCACTGGAAGGGGAGGAATCAGCTCCCATCCTAAATGATTGCGTGGACTTGACGCCCTATATCAGGGAAGATATTCTCCTAGAGTTTCCGCAACATCCGTTGTGTAAACCTGAGTGCAGTGGGCTGCCAAAGAAAGTAACTGGTAAATCGAAAAAAACTGGCGGCACCGGTCAGACTAAAGAGATTTCGTCTGCTTGGGCCGAATTAAATAAACTAAAATTTTAGAGAATATGGGTGTACCCAAGCGCAAACCATCAAGAAGCCGTCAACGTCAACGCCGTGCTTATAACAGTGTATTGGCCTTGCCTCAACTGAGCACATGTCCTCAATGTGCAGCTCCTGCCATTCCGCATCGGGTTTGTCCCGCCTGCGGTTTTTATAAGGGGCGTCAAGTCCTCACGGTTACGGCCGGGGCTTGATCCATATTCAAAGTAAAACGGACTCGGAGGTCTCGCTTCCGGGATCTTTTTCTTTATGCGAATTGCAGTGGATGTCATGGGTGGCGACCACGGTTGTGGAGTCGTCATCGAAGGCGTCAAACGAGCACTCGAGGCGGATAGCAAGATCAGCGCATTGTACCTTGTAGGCAAGCAGGAGGACATCCATGCTGCCATGCAGGTATCTGGCTTGGTCGATAAGCGTGTCCACATCGTTCATTCTACTGAAGTAATGACGATGGAGGACAAGCCGACCGTTGCCCTCCGCAAAAAGAAGGATTCTTCCATCGCCAAGGCAGTTGATTTGGTGGCGGAGGGAAAGGCTGACGCGGTTATCTCTCTGGGAAATACCGGCGGGATACTCACGTTTGCCACTTTTAAATTGCGACCTCTGCCGGGTGTGGAGCGTGCGGGTATCGCCACTGTGATTCCTGCGCCTGACAATGAGTTTGTATTGTTGGATTCCGGTGCGAACATCGAATGCAAGCCGCTTCATCTTGCCCAATACGCAGTTATGGGCAGCGTTTATTCCCGGGAGATTCTTCGCTATAAAAATCCCAGGGTTGGTTTGCTTTGCAATGGAACGGAAGAGGGGAAGGGAAACGAACTTACCAAGGAAGCCTACAGGCTTTGCAAGCAGCTGGATTTGAATTTTGTTGGGAACGTGGAAGGACATGACTTGTTTGCCAATAAGGTTGATGTGGTGGTTTGCGATGGATTTGTTGGCAATATTGTTCTGAAGACATGCGAGAGCCTCGCGGTGGGAATATTTGCCATGTTAAAACGCGAGTTGGTGCGAAACCCGAAACGGCAGCTTGGAGCTTACCTGGCTCAAAACGCGTTTCGTGTGATCAAGCGCCGGATGGACCCGGAGATTTACGGGGGCGCACCACTATTAGGCTTGAACGGCATTGTCATGAAGGCACATGGTTCCGCGAAAGAAAAGTCCATCATGAATGCAATTCGTATCACGACGGAAACTGTCCAAAATCGAATCAATAAAACCATTGTCGAGGAAATCCAACGCGCAAACGAGCGTTTGGCCGCGACCAAGTCGGAAGAATAATTCGCCAACGCATGAGTCCATCCACTCAGAAAAAATTTAAAAATCCCCGCGCCAAATATAATTTCCAGGGACAAACATGTTCCATATCCGGGGTTGGCTCTTATGTGCCTGAAAGGATTGTAACCAACCATGATCTTGAAAAAATGGTGGATACGACGGATGAATGGATCACCACCAGAACTGGAATCAAGGCGCGGCGCGTTGCGGCCAAGGACGAATTTACTTCTGATCTGGCTTCAAAAGCCGCGCTGAAAGCGATGAAGCAGGCTGGCATAAAGCCCGAGGAGATCGACCTGATCATTGTAGCCACGATCACGCCGGATATGCCATTTCCCTCAACTGCCTGTCTGGTACAGCGAAAAATCGGCGCCTATCGGGCTGCCGCATTTGACATAGAAGCGGCCTGCTCCGGCTTCATTTTCGCGCTGGAGATTGGTCAGCAATTCATCATGTCACGTACCTACGGGACTGTTTTGGTGATTGGTGCTGAGAAGTTATCGTCCATTGTTGATTGGACCGATCGCAATACTTGCGTGCTTTTTGGTGATGGAGCTGGTGCCGCGATTTTGCAGAACCGCCCCAACGCCCATGGATTGTTGACGGCCTGCATGGGTTCCGACGGTCAAAAAGCTGATTTGCTTTCAATGCCTGGTGGTGGCAGTCGGTGTCCTGCGAGCGCCGAATCGGTTGCGGCAGGACTGCATTTCCTGCGAATGGATGGCAAGGAAACATTCAAGAATGCAGTTCAAGCGATGCAGACTGCGGCTACGGAATCACTACGCCGGTGTGAGATCGATATCACGCAGATCAAGTGCATTATTCCGCATCAGGCAAATCGTCGCATCATCGATGCGGTTTGCGAACGTCTGAGTGCCAATCCAGAACAGGTTTTCATTAACCTGGATAAATATGGAAATACTTCTGCCGCGTCAGTGGCCATTGCCCTGGATGAAGCCGTTGAATCCAAGCGCATTCAACGTGGAGACTTGATTTTGCTGGTGGTATTTGGAGCTGGACTGACCTGGGGTGCTGCCGTCATCGAGTGGTAGGCAAAAAATTGACGGTAAGTAGGATTATGCTATTTTGACTACAGCACTATGAGCGCAAGAAAACTTAATAGTCCTGGTTTGTTTCAGCCCATAACCGTTGAAGCATTTCAGACACGTTTGCTACTTGCACCGAAGGAGGTAAAGGTTCGTAGAAATGGGGTTGAATTCCGTTCTATAAAGCCGATTGCGCCTTGGACTGAGATGACCGTCACCTTGCAATCGAATCGGGATACCGCCAAAGTTCATTGCACGGGAGTTGTGGTCGCGTGTAATGGGAATCGGCACACTGGATACACCGTTTCAATGGTATTCACTGATTTGTCCAAGCAGGCACAAGCACGACTGAGCATTCTTGCGTATTCGTGATCGTTTTCGCAGCTCTAATCCAAGGAACTGTTCCCGGTTCATCCTAGGCAAAAGAAACTTCTTTTGCGCCACTGTATTGTCATTTCTGTAAAGTTTGATTTAGGGTAGATAAACTCCTTATATCCCTAACCTCCATTACTGGTAGTCTTCCCAACCAATATTCACAATTTGGTACTGGTCGGCATTCCTAAAGGTCTGGTAAATCATAGTGCATATAGCGTATGGAACTTTTTCACAAAATTTTGAAGCTCGCTCATGATGGAGCGGCTTCTGATATTCATATCAAAGTTGGCACTCCGGTTGTATTCCGCATCAATCGCTCACTCGTTGCAATTGAGTGTCCTATTCCGACGGAAGAATGGATGAACAATGTCGTAAAGAATATTGTTCCCGTGCATCTGCATAAAAAATTGGAGGAAGAGAGGGAGACAGACTTTTCGTACCTGGAGCCTGGTTCCGGACGGTTTCGAACAAATGTTTTTCAGCAGCGCGGTTCCTTTGCGCTGGCCATGCGCCTCGTAAAGGCGAATGTGCCGAGCTTTGAAACCTTAGGTTTGCCCGATGTCATTAAAAAGATAGCTGAATCACCTCGCGGGATCGTACTGCTCGCTGGTTCCACCGGCAGCGGTAAATCAACAACATTGGCTGCCATGATTGAGCACGTCAATGCGGTGAGCAAAAAACACATCGTCACGCTCGAAGATCCGATTGAATATGTCTTCGAAGACAATCAATGTGTCATCGAACAGCGGGAAGTGGGTTTGGATACGAGGTCATTCCAAGGAGCGCTCAAGAGTGCCTTGCGTCAGGACCCGGATATCATCATGGTCGGCGAAATGCGCGATTCAGTAAGTTTCAGTGCGGCGATGAGTGCAGCCGATACCGGGCATTTGGTTCTTTCGACTCTACATACAACCACGGCTGGGCAATCCGTCGGCCGTATTCTGGATTTTTTCCAGGCTGACGAACGGGAACAGATCAGACGCCAGATTGCCGGCACGCTCCAAGCTGTTATTTGCCAACGCATGGTTCCAACGTTGACGGGTACCATGACGCCCGCCTGTGAGATCATGATCAATACCAGCACGGTCAAGAAAATGATCGAAGATAACCGAATCGAAAAACTGCATGCAGCAATCGAAACCGGTCAGGACGACGGCATGCAGAATTTCAATCAGGCCTTGTTCGCGTTGGTCAAGGAAGGCAAAATTTCGCAACACGAAGCACTCGCGAAAGCAAGCAACCCGCAGGCACTGGAGATGAACTTCAAGGGTATCTTCCTGAGCGAAGGCAAACGCATTCTGGGCTAATCCATTTTTACAACCAATTACGGGCACGCAAGCGCGTGCCCTTTTCATTTTGACGCGGGAAGTTTACTTTTTCGGCACGGTGTAAAGATCGCGAGCTGCACAACCTTCCAGAATCATTTCCACCGTTCGTTCGGTGGCTCCTTGATGTTCCTTTACTGTCTCTTGAGCGCGGTAACCCAATTCCTGCCTTCGGGGAGGATTGGATAACAATTCGCCTATCCGCGTTTCCAGTTCGGCGGCATCGCTTACCTGGATGGCGCTTTTGTCAGCGAGGAAGATTTTCACAACGTCAGTGAAGTTTTGCATGTTGGGGCCGAATAGAACCGGTTTGCCCAGCGCCGCTGGTTCAATCGGATTTTGGCCACCCCGGGCGGCCAGGCTTTTACCTACAAACACCACGGTGGCGTGTTCATAAAAATACCGCAGTTCGCCCGTTGTATTCACCAGCAGGCAATCCAGCTCACCCTGCTCAAATTGTGTATCAGGAGCCAGCTCGCTCCGATAAAAGAAATTAATTGCCAGCTTCGAGAGGTCATTACCAGCCGACTTTGCCCGCTCGAAATGGCGTGGTACGAGGATTAGAAACAAATCAGGGAATTGCTTTTTAAGGTTAAGAAATATTTCCGCCAAAATGAGTTCCTCACCATCATGGGTGCTACCAGCTACCAGTATCCGAGCATCGGTTGGAACGCCAAGTTGTCCAAGCATCGCTGGTACGTCCAGCGTGCGCCGGCCGGTCAAAACAGCAGCATCAAATTTCAAATTCCCGACAACGTGAATTGCTTCACGCCGGCAGCCCACTTCACCAAGTCTTCCTGCGTCAGTTTCATTTTGTGCTCCCACGCCGGTGAACGCGCCAAAAAGCTGTTTGAAAAGGATTTTAAATTTTTTATAACGCGGAAACGAGCGATCCGAAAGCCTGGCATTGACTAAAAACAAGGGGATACCCATGGAACGGGCGCGCCAGATGAAGTTTGGCCAAATTTCGGCCTCTACAAGAATGATGGCATCCGGACGGATCGTTCCCAGTGCTCGAGCAACGAACTTGCGGCGATCAACCGGGTAATAAATTTTGCCGATATGCGGCGGAAGTTTTTTCTGCAGCTCACTCATGGCAGTAGTGGTGGTGGTGGAGACCACAAACTTCACATTTGGCAAACGAGGCTCCAAGGCCCGGATGAGCTGCATGCAGACGTTCATTTCGCCCACGCTCACAGCATGCAGCCAGATAATGTGACGATTAGTGATGGACTGTTTGAGCTTTACATCGTAATTGCCGAAACGCTGGGCAAATCCCTTTTGCCAATTACCCCGGCGCGACATCCGTAAAAAATAATATGGGGAAGAGAGGACGAAGAAGATCAGAAATAAAATATTATACAACGAACGCATGTAACCTAATACCCGTGCCCTTTCACCATTGTTCCTTATTTTTAGAACGGCAAATATAAAGACAATCCTGCGAGCAAGATAGCACTTTTCGCAGGTTTTCGACTTCCCCCTGGAAATTTTATTCACACATAATGAAGGAGGAACTTCGGTTTTGGGTGAAGAACCACCATACAATCAACGGCATTGAAAGCCTGCCAAACCTGGATTTTGGTCCGCCGAACAGAAGCGTTGCAGTTCCTCATGGGCTTGGTCATGAAAAGTCTGAGCGAGGGCAAGGCACGGAGTGGTCTCGCTAATGCGGGACTGATTCCATGTGAACTTGCCGTCGCTCAAACGAATCGAATGACGTGCTGCATCTTTCAAGGCATGTCACCGCCGTGAGGAGCCGTTTCCACGGGCGATGCATCGCCTGCGGAAGCGGCTCCCCCAAACGGGATTACCTTGGGAAGGGTGGTGTTCATGCCGTTTCCAGTACCAGGTTCAGGCTGCGAGCGCGCACCCTTTCCTGGTGCTCCCATTGTAGTAACGCTGCCCTGGCTTTTTCGTCCAACAGGGTGGGAAAGAACAGCAGGGGATATGCGGTCGCCCAGGCGAGAGCGGCGGCATCATTTGCGGCTCTGCGCAAAAGGGTGTTTTGCTCAGGAGCGCTTGTATTATTTAACAGTTGGAGGAGGAGCCGATTTTTTAACTCTTCCAATTCAGTAGTTTCAGCGGCCCGAAACGGAATCGTCTTCACCTCGAAGGTGGTATCGGGTGCGAACCTCGCGGTCACGCGTTGTTGATATTTATCATTCATGTTCTTTTCTTTCTTTAGTATTCGCCCCATTCGGGGCACTCAATTAAACAAAAAACCCGCGATTGCCTTGGCAACCGCGGGTCTTTCGAAATTCTATTGGATTAATTATCGGCTAGACATTTCCTCCCACGTTGCCAGTGGACCAGGACGCGCGGTGCCAAACGGAAACCATTTGACCTTCGCAACTCATGGCGCACAGGGTTTTAAATGTAAACGTGGTATTCATTCTTAAACCGACTTTGACAGTAAACAAGATTTGCCAATTTTTGTCAAATCTTTTGCCACTGTTGGCATGCTCACATCCTGTCTCTATTTAAACAACACAGCCTTCGGCTGTTGCAAACACACCTCTGATTAGCCAGCATTATTATCTAATCTTGTGGTGGGAACGGATAATGCTATCATGTAACTCGTGATGATTGGATCTGGTGAAGAGAGGAAGCAACTACGCATGTTTTCGTGCCCGGGCTGCAATGCCAAGGTGTTTATACCAGGAGATTTGCCTCCATTGGCGACCTCCCCGTGTCCCAAATGCGGTTACCACATCATGATGCCCTGGCAATTGAAACAGTTCGAACTCCGCGCATTTATTGCTGCGGGCGGGAATGGGGTTGTTTATAGGGCATTTGATACGGCATTGCAGCGCGAGGTGGCGTTGAAATTAATGAAACCGGAGGTGGCCAAAGATCCTAATGCATCGGAAGCTTTTTTCCGTGAGGCTCGTGCTTGTGCCTCCCTCAACCACACCAATATCATTCATATTTACACCTTCGACGAAGCCGAGGGGCAGAAGTACCTCGTTATGGAAATTGCGGATGAGGGAAGTCTGGATGGCCGTATTGAACTCTACAAACGTCTGCCCGAACTTGATATTTTGGATGTTGGAATCAAAGTGGGATCGGCTTTGAATTTGGCGCTGAAACATAATCTTTTGCACCGAGACATTAAGCCGGGAAATATCCTCTTCAATGCAGACAATGAACCGAAGTTGGTTGATTTTGGCCTGGCCAGGAAGGCGGAAGGGGAGTTTGATCCCCAGGAGGAGCTGCACGGCACTCCGTATTATGTAGCTCCCGAAAAGATTAAGCGGGAGCCTGAGAGCTTCCTTTCCGACATGTACAGCTTGGGCGCAACGCTTTATCACGGCGTGACCGGTCACGTGCCTTTTGAAGCACCTACCGCTGAAGATGTGGTTATGGCTCATGTAAATACTCCGCTTACTCCCCCCAACCACGTCGTTCCAGAGATTAGTCAGGCTTCCAGCGACGCAATCATGCGAGCGATGGCCAAAAATCCTGCAGATCGTTTTCAGAGTTACGACGAGTTTATCATGAATTTGGAAGCTTCGCGCAGCCACTTGCTGAGGCAGCAATTTACTGAGAACGCAATTGCCGCCAAATCTTCGAAAGGCGGATGGTGGCGCAGATAATTGTGGTTTAAATAAAAAAGGCAGGCCGTAGTGGCCTGCCTGTCAGGTATAAGAATTAATGTATGATTACTTCGGGGTGGAGTCCGTCTTTTCCTTCTTTTTGGAACTGCCTCCACTCTTTCCGCCGATGTAGAGGGAACGAAGGGTCAGTTTACCGTCCTCACCTTTTTTATAGCTGCCACTGATGTTTTCTCCGGCAGTCACATCATCCAAGGTAGCAGGTTTCTCGTCCTTCAGGATCTTGGTTTCCGAAGTGACTTGGAAGGTGCGCTTATTCTTGTCATCAAGAGTGACCGTCTTGGCACTCTTATCGACAGAGGCAACTTTGCTATGGAACGAAATTGGCTTGCTCTTGGCTTCGGGAGCCGCTGCAGGGGCAGAGGCGGTTTTGTTCGTGCTCTGAGCAGACACAGTAACAGGCACTCCAAGCACAACGGCGGAGAGAATGCCCATGATGGTAATTTTGCTTAATGACTTGATCATAATATTTTAGGGTTAATTTCCTGAGGGCGGATACTGCTATCAAATTGGCAAATTCTGCAAGTATTATTTGGCAACGATTACCATTTTCACTTCCTTTATGGACTAAAATCGCTCCAAATGCGTGGTTTTCACGCTTTTTTCTCTTGAAGGGGCTCAAAAAACTGAGCTTGGAAAGATTTTCTCTGAAAAATTGGATTAAGAAAATACTCCAGCTTTGACTATCTATAAAATACCTACCAAGTTCCGTCCACCAACAGTGCTGCTGCTTTTTTCGCCAAGTCATCAGTCATCATGGGGATGGCCTGACGCTCGGCACTGGTTAAGTCATTGCCTACACGCAGGGTGGTGCGCCCGACGACAGGCTTGTCAAAAATAATCCTGCCAGTTGAGCGTTCCCGAGCTGTCACCTGAGCTGTCATCCTGATTTCATAATCCTGGACGGTTATGACATCAGAGGACTGAAAGCTTAATTCGTTGCGGACGAAGGAGGTAATTACGCCACTCAAAATAATGTCCCCTTCATCATGTGTGTTGATTAAATACGTGCCATCCTGCTGGAGGTTTTTACGCAAGGCGTTAATAAGGTAAGCGCTCAAACGTGGCTCAAGTGTTTTATTAATGAACGGATTGATTTGAACCGAGCGAGAGCCAGCCAGTTCACCGTTGGAAGGTCCAAGATGATACCCTGCACACCCAACGAAAAAAAGTGCCCAGGTAGCAGCCAGATATGTAAGGAAGCGACGCACTACTTCGTGGGATTTTGGGGCAACTTCTTGAGTTCTGCGAGGCGCTTTAGAGATGAGGCGGCCAGAGGTGAATTGGGGTCCTGAATTAGCACCTCGTTATAGTAAATCTGTGCACTCTTATAATGATGGCCATTGTCGTAAAACCGTGCGATTTGATAGTTTCCACGAGCTTGCTCGGTTTTTAGAGCGGCGATTGTTTTTTCGCTTTCCGAAACTCGTGGATCGTTAGGATAGAGAGTCATAAAGTCGGTGAACGTTGCAATTGCCTGCCCGGCCGTATTTTGGTCGTACTCTGCTGTTCGGGCCTGTTTGTTATAGGCCAATCCTGCCTTGTAAAGGGCGTCCGCAGCAAATTTGGGTTGGTCATGGTAACGATCTGCCGCACGTTCGTAAGCCTTGGCTGCCTGAATATAAGGTTCATTACCGTTTAAAAAACGCGTTTGCTTTTCCCGAGCCGCTCCGATGTCCATCTGTGCTTGAGGAGCAATATCGCTGTAAGGTCCATTTTTGATGATCATCTCGTACATTTCTACTGTCTTATCCATGTTTGGAAAAAATGGAATATAACCCCATAATTTGAACCACTGACCGCCTAAGAAACGGTTGCAAATGGCAAACTGTCGTTGAAGGATTTCCTGATAGTTATCAGCCTTGGGATATTTCTCCAGGAGCTTTTGGTATTCCTTGAAGGCTTTCTCGTCCTGCGTCTTCTCCTCGTAGCAACGAGCGGCCAGGTACTCGGCTTTTGGGGCAAAATCTGAGAGAGGCCAATTGCTGACCACACGGCGAGCGGCTTTCAGCGCCAGGCCATAGTCTTTTTTGTCGAAAGCTTGTTGGGCGACATCCAACTGATCCTTAGCCCGAACTCTTTGCCATTTGCCCTCACCGCCGACTGGTTCGTAAGTCCAACCTTCGCCAGCACGATAGACCAACGGCGCGGGTGACCGATAAGGAAAACCCAGCACGCAAAAGGCGGTCAGCAGGAGACAAACAGACCATCGTTTCATGGCTAAACCGTATCTGACATGGCATTTCCAAGTCAAGGAATGTAGCCGCAGAAAATCGTATGGCATGGATATCGAAGAGGACTCCAGGGAGGTCTCGTAGCGACGGTTCTGATTTGAGGTGGATTTAGCCAACGGACATAAGCACCAGGGCAACAAGGATCACCCAGAGCACTGCTGCAACCATCAGCGCCCGACCGCAAAGCATCTCTCCTTTTCGCGCGATCTGATTGTTTATCTGGAGCCAGGAAGAGTCAACGACCCATCGAATTCCCAGATAATTGCTGGCATCCGGATCTGAAAACCATTGGTAATGGTCCGGGATAAATCCTTCAGCGGCTAACTCCCTGATAAATGCTGCTTTCCGCTGGTCAGAAAAGTTGTCATGGGTTGCGCGGATGAGCACATCGTCCTTGTTGTTCTGGACCAGAATGTGATTCTCAGGTTGCCGACGGTAAAACTCTGCTCGTTTGGGAAGGCATGTTTCTGTTTTCATATGAAAGATGATTTAAAAGTTTGGCTGCCTTTTTGGTCCTTTGGCGAATGGTGAAGCCTTTGGCAGGCGACATGTCGTCGGACTATGGGCGTGGAAACTCATCATATTCAAACAACTTGGTAAGAGCATCGCCCATATTCCTCCATTCCAAAGCGCAAGCTCATGTAAGCTTTTGCTTATTAGCAAACATTGTGCTGATCGCTGACTAACGCAAGGTAGGTGGAAACAGAGGTGACTGTGTGGAAGGAAAGCCTGGGGAATGGCCCAAAAAAGTTCTAAGTAAAAGGATGGTTGATAGTAAGCCAGTAATGAGCTATGTCGCCAATCATCTGGGTGTATTGCTGACTATTGACCGGTTTCACCACACAGCTGTTCGCACCCAAACGGTACCTTTCAAGCATCTCCCTCTCGTCCGTCGAGCCTGTTAAGACCACGACAGGAATGTGGCGCGTGCGTTCTTCTGCCTTGAGCTGTTGTAGCAATTCGATACCGCCCCGGCGGCTCAGCTCAAGATCAAGAATAATAACCTTCGGAGCGGTTTTAATCCGCCAATTGGCAGCCACATTGGTGGCGCAGATAAGTGCGAGCGCCTGGTCAACATCGATCACATGGACAAGCCATTGGCCAAAATCGCGGACCTTGATGGCCGCTGTAGCCATGGCTGCTTCTTCAGCACTATCTTCAACCAACAAAATATCCACCTGTTCATCAATCGTCATCATGATTACCTCGGGTGAAACTTATGGCACGAGTTACGGCTCAATACTTTCCTTTTAAAGAAAAGTTTTTTTGAGTTACTAGCAGATGGAAACCGTTGCCGACTTGGAAAGCGAGGAAAAAAAAGAAGATTTTAGATGCTGCAATGCGAAATTTTTTTCAAATTTCGAGGCTGGTAACTTCCACGTGTACGGTCATGGTCTTTTCCCTGGTGCCTTTGTAACTCCCTTTCACCGGCACGATATCGGCGTAATCGCGCCCAACCGCGACTTTGACATAATTCTCATCCGCCGGCTGATTATTGGTGGGATCCAGAGCGCGCCAGCCCAACTGCGGGAGGTAGACTTCGCACCAGGCATGGGAAGCCTGCGAGCCTTGCAGCACGCCGCCGGGGCCATTGTATAAGTAACCGCTGACATAGCGTGCCGGTATCTTGAGCGAGCGGCACATGCCGAGCATGAGATGAGCAAAATCCTGACAAACCCCGCGGCGCAATTGAATTACCTCTTCCACCATCGTATTCACGTTCGTGGATTGAGGCGTGTAAGTAAAGCTGCCATGGATGTATCTCATGATGATCAGGGCTGCGCGCCATGTGTCGGTTTCTCCGGCGGTGGCATCCAAAGCCAATCTCCATACTTCCGGACCAAGTGTTACAAACTGGCTCGGCTGCAGGAAATCATAACATTTATCGAGCTGGGTGAGTTCCGCGAGTCTGCTCAAGGGAACCGTTTCCGCATCTTCAGGCAGGGGGACATAGGCGGTTGTAACCTTGGACGTGCTTTCAATGGTTAACACATTGTGTGGCCCCAGCACTTCAAAGAAATGAACGTAGTTCTGGAAAAAATCAAAGTAATGCGACAGTCGGGATGCCGGTAAAACCTTCAATATGAATGATTGGCAGTTTTGACCATCAATGGAAAGTGGATGGAGTCGGACCTCGTTGAAACTCTCGATGACGGGCGACGCGTAGGTATACTGAGTGCGGTGGAAAACTTGCAGTTTCATCTGGAACACGGGGTCAAAATACGGACGGAGGAAATTCCGTGTTATGAAAGGAAATTCGAGTTTGTTGTTGCTGCTGTTGTTGTTGTTGCAACATGTCGTAATTCAAGTCGGCAAAGGGTTGAAAAATATAAACGGCAAACAGCGCCTCACCAATCTGGTTGAAGCGATTCTGTAGCAAATCGAGATACTCGTGTAAGCCCCGGCTCACTATCTCCTGAACCGTGCTGAACTGGATTTCCGAAAGCAGGCGACCGGACAGCTTCTCGGCGTCATTGGAAAACTTTTGTGGAGCCACACCGGAAATGCGGCGTAGCGTTGCATCCAACTCGTTCAGGCAGAAGCGCACGGAACGCGGAAAGTCATCCGAAAGCAGGAGCAACTCAGCCACCCGGACGGGATCCACTTCAGTGGAGTAAATTTGACGATAGACATCCCAGGCGCTGCAGGAACGCAAAACCGCCGACCATTCCAAATAGTCTGTCTGGTTCAAAGCTTTCCCGAACTGCTCATTGCCCAGGGTTTCGTGGCGAACATCGAGGATGCGAGTGGTCTTGTCAGCGCGTTCCAGGAACTTGCCGATCTGAATAAAATTCCAGTTTTCGTTTTGACGGATGGTGGCATTCGTCAGGCCCTGCAAATAAAGCGAGCTGGTTTTAATCTCGTTATAAAAATCGTAAGGGCTGGAATTCCATACCTCGCGCGCACGCGGCGAGCGCATGAAAAGATGCAGTCGATTAATCTCCTCCCACATCTCACCGGAAATCTGGTCACGAACCACACGGGCGTTTTCGCGAGCCTGGGCGATGCAATTGAGGATTGAATTCGGGTTGCCGGGATTAAAGGTCAGGAAGTCCGTAACTGTCTGGCCGCGCGCCTCCTTATAAAGCTGGAAAAAAAGCGCTTCATCACCGGTGCTCTGGACAATCGGCAGCCAGTGCTCCAACAGGCGTTTATCATCCAGATTGCGGAAATCCAGGAGCAGTTGGAGGTTAACATCCAGGATGCGGGCAACGTTTTCCGCCCGCTCGAGGTAACGGCTCATCCAAAACAACGAATTGGCAACGCGTGAAAGCATGATTGTAACTGGACAGTTTTATCAGCGGTTAATCATCTCCATAAAGCACCCAGGTATCCTTGCTGCCGCCGCCTTGTGAAGAGTTTACCACCAGTGAACCTTTGCGCAAAGCCACCCGGGTAAGACCACCGGGAACAATGGTGGTTTTCTCGCCATACAGAATAAAAGGCCGGAGATCAATGTGCCGTCCTTCAAACTTGCCGTCGCAGATTGTGGGATGTTGTGAGAGGGAGATCATCGGTTGTGCAATGTAATTACGCGGCTCAGCCTGAATGCGCCCGCGAAACTCCTCAATCTCCGCCTTGCTCGCCTTCGGGCCCATCAGCATGCCGTAACCGCCCGATTCATTCGCCGCCTTCACCACCAGTTGCTCGATATTCTCGAGAATATATTTTCTATCCTGTTCCTCGGAGGCCAGGTAAGTCGGCACGTTTTCCAGAATCGGATCCTGATCGAGATAAAACTTGATGATCCTGGGAACGAAATAATACATCACCTTGTCATCGGCCACGCCGGTCCCGATGGAATTTGCCAGGCTCACATTTCCGGCGCGATAAGCGTTAATCAATCCTGGAACTCCCAGCACAGAATCATGACGAAATACCGTCGGATCCAAAAAGTCATCATCAATGCGTCGATAAATAACATGAACCTGTTGCAGGCCCTTCGTCGTGCGCATATATACCCGCGCATCGCGGATCACCAGATCACGACCTTCCACAATGTTAATGCCCATCTGGCGTGCCAGGTAGGAATGCTCAAAATAGGCGCTGTTGTGCGTGCCCGGGGTTAGCAGAACCACCGTGATATCGCCAGCATTGATCGGTGAGCTGTGACGCAAAACTTTCAACAGGTCGGCGGGATAGGTATCCACCGGGCGCACCCCAATGCTTTCGAACATATTGGGGAAAGCTCGTTTCATGGCCCGACGATTCTCGAGCAAATAGGAGACTCCGGATGGACAGCGTCCATTATCCTCCAGCACCATGTATTTACCTTTATCGTCGCGGATGAGATCCGTCCCGCAAATATGCATGTAGATATTTTTCGGAACCGGAAAATTCATGAACTCGCGACGAAAATGCCGCGCGGAAAGCACGTAAAATGGCGGGATGACGCCTTCCTTTAAAATCTGCTGATCGTGGTAAATATCATGCAGGAACAGGTTCAGAGCCGTAATGCGCTGAATCAAACCGGCCTCGATATGTTCCCACTCCGAAGCGGGAATAATGCGGGGCACGAGGTCGAATGGGAAAATGCGCTCGGTGCCTTGCGCGTCGCCATAAACATTAAACGTGATTCCCTGTCGCAGGAAGGCCAACTCGATTGCCTTGCGTTTGTTGTCCAATTCCTCGGGGCTGAGCGCGGCAAACCGCTGTTGAAATTTTTGGTAATGCCTCCTGATGTCGTTTGTTTCAGACAACATCTCGTCGAAGAATCCATCGACTGCGTAGCCTTTGCTTAGCACGGGAGAATTACACTCTCATTAAGATGCCTGAAACAAGAAAATTCTTGAATCAAAAGCATCGGGTTACAGTGGGGTGTCTAAAATCAGACACGCTGGTTCATTTTCGTTACTTAATTTTAATTCAACGCTGTGCCGGGCCAGCACCGATGACTTACTAACTGGCTCAGTGGTATTCCTGAAGCGTCTTGACTGCGTAATCGCTCTCTTTCTTGACCGCGTAACCGCTCTTCTTCAGCGCCGCGATACCCAACGCCGCCGCCTTCGCGCCACTCAACGTCGTCATGATCGGCGTGTTGGTATAAACAGCCGTCGTGCGAATCTTGATTTCGTCCGCCCGCGGTGACTGTCCGGCAGGAGTGTTGATGACCAGTTGAATCTCGCGATTCTTCAACAAATCCACCGCGTTGGGCCGGCCTTCCGCAAGTTTAAACAACCGTTGCACTTTCAATCCCGCCTTCTCCAATATCGCCGCTGTGCCGCTGGTTGAAATCAACTCGAAACCGAGATCCACGAAAAGCTTCGCCACGGACGAGACTTCATCTTTATGCGCATCGCTCACGCTGATGAACACCCGGCCGCTCAAGGGCAGGGGAGAGTTTGCCGCCATTTGCGATTTCGCATACGCAATTCCCAAATCCGCATCCAAGCCCATCACTTCGCCGGTGGAGCGCATTTCCGGCGAAAGCAAAATATCCTGGCCATGAAAACGGTTGAATGGAAACACCGATTCCTTCACCGCCCAATATTTCGTCCAGACCTCTTCGGTAAAGCCCAGCTCTGTCAGCTTCTTGCCAGCCATCACTTTCGCCGCCAGCTTCGCCAGCGGAACCCCAATCGCCTTGCTCACGAACGGCACCGTGCGCGATGCCCGGGGATTCACCTCCAGCACGTAAACAGTGTCGCCCTTCACGGCGTACTGCACATTCATCAGGCCGATCACCTTCAACTCGCGCGCCATCGCATGCGTATATTCACGAATCGTCTGAATCACCTTCTGCGACAACGAATGCGGCGGCAACACCATCGCCGCGTCACCGGAATGCACACCCGCGTATTCGATGTGCTCCAGCATCCCGCCAATCACAATTGTCCCTTGCTTCGGATCACTGAAATGCCCCACATCCGTGATGCAATCCACATCCACTTCCGCGGCATCTTCCAAAAATTTGTCCACCAACACCGGCCGCTCCGGCGACGCCTCAACCGCGAACCGCATGTAATGAGTCAACTCCGAATCAGAATAAACAATCTGCATCGCCCGGCCGCCCAGCACGAACGAAGGCCGCACCAACACCGGGTAACCCAGTCTGCGCGATGCCTCCAGCGCCTCCGCTTCGTTCGTCGCCAAACCGTTCGGTGGCTGCGGAATATTCAGCTTGTTCAACATCGCCGCGAACAGCTTGCGATCTTCCGCGATTTCAATACTCTGCGGCGAAGTGCCGATGATGTTGACACCATTCTTCTGCAACGCGAGCGCCAGGTTCAAAGGTGTTTGTCCACCGAATTGCGCGATTGCTCCCCAGCACTTCTCCCGCTCGTAAATGTGCAGCACATCTTCCAGCGTCAACGGTTCAAAGAACAATTTGTCGCTCGTATCATAATCCGTTGAAACCGTCTCCGGATTCGAATTCACCATCAACGTTTCGAAGCCATCTTCCTTCAGCGCGAACGCCGCATGCACGCAGCAATAATCAAACTCAATTCCCTGGCCAATGCGGTTTGGACCGCCGCCCAAAATCATCACCTTGCGCGTGTCGGAAGGGCGAATCTCATCGTCACCACGATCGTACGTGGAATAATAATAGGGCGTATAAGCTTCAAACTCGGCGGCGCAGGTATCCACCAGCCGGTAGCTCGGAATCAAACCGAGTTTCTTGCGTTCAGCGCGAACGGCATCCTCCGTCTGGCCGGTGAGATGCGCGATTTGCCGGTCCGAAAAACCCAACGACTTTGCTTTGGCTAACAGGTCACGATTCATGTGTCTAAATCTTCAAAATAAACCGGGCAAAGTAAGCCTTGGTTTGCCCCCGGTTGCAAGTACCGGTTTCAATCTTGTTTTTGCGGAAAATAATTTAACCGACCGATACCGACTAATGGCGTCCGATACCGACCATTACCGACTGAGCTGCCTCTCTCGGTGACCATCCAACGAAGTTAATCCTCTCCGCCATGTCAATTAGTCCATTGACCTTCAATGCGCCCGATCTGGCTGAATGGCCGCAGCCAGAGTTGAGTGGCATCCCAACTCTCAATTTTGAATTCTGCTTTAACCATTTCATCTGCGATAAAAATTTTTTAACCGTTATTTGGCGTTATGTACCGTTATCTGCCGTTATTTGGCGTTAGACGTTCCAATCTAAACTCGAAATGCGTTATTCGAAATTCCTTTGCCCTCCAATGGCAGGCGTCCTGGCTGAAAACCTGCCTCTGCCGACGGGCAACCAACGACTGCCAACGGACTGTCCTTTTTTAAGATTGATTCCATAAGTCTTATACTTTTTTAACCCGAGTTAAGGCGAGATAGCGCGAGTTAACCCGAGATAACACGACTTTCATCGCCCGCGATTTGCTGGAAGCCGCCGCCATAATCGAAGGCCACAAACCGCCCAGTGGTTCCAGAATCCCGTCTCCCGTCGATGTTTGAATGTTCTACCATAAGCTTCTTTCAAAAGATTTATGCCGCCTCTAAAATACACAAAAATACTATAACTAAGTAAACATATATTTCTATATTAATGTTATTAATAGTGGCGTGATTGGCTCATAATATGCTACTGATTTAGTTAAATATTTGACTGGAATATTGCTGCGCAGATCAACCAGTCACTGATCCAACCTTTCGCGCCAGCATCGTAGGTAGGGCCGCGTCACTCCGTGCGCGCCGCACTAGCAAGGCCCGCGATCTCATCCTTCCATTGCCCCATTCGCGTACGTGATCCGCGATTCCAATCCCTCGCGCGAGCAATCAATTAAATGGTGGAATGACGCTTCGCCGGAATTCTAACCTCGTCGGTGATTCTGCTGAGCCCATCGAGCCACTCCGAGGACGCGGCCATGATTGAAAACCACGCGCCAGCAATCATTTATTGGGCAGGGAATATTGCCAGTCGGTTAAGGCTTGCCGCCTATCTATTCCCCTTCCACAAGTTTCCGGAAATACTCTTTCCTAAAATACTCATCAACGGCGTAAACGGCTGACGACGCATGGTGACCCCAATGGATGAAATAGGATTCATACCAGTAGTTCCTGGCATATGTGGCGTCTCCCAGATCAAGAGCCTGCAAACCATGCCACAAGTCCTCATAAATATCTGCCAGATCGTCATGGACGTCCCCGGTAACAGGCGTTTCTTCGTCAAGGTTGCAGGGGGAGAAAATCTTCCAGTAATATTGAAATGGAAAATCGGCGAACCGCTTATAATCAGCTTTCCAATCCTCGCGGCTACGCTCTGGATACTCTGTCTCGCTTTCCTCCGTATAATCGGCGGGCAGATAAGAAACACCCTGCATGAGCGCCAGCAGTAATTCCCGCGCTGTTTGGACCTCATGCTGGCTCGATTCCGCCCACTGGCAGAACTTCCGCACATTATTTACAAATTCTTCGACGGAGCGGTTCATATACTTGCGGACTGGATGATCTCCTCATGGTCCTTTTGTGAACAGCATATAACCGGACGGATCACTGGCAACCTGCTTTTGTGAAGCAAGCCTGTAAGTTTCAATAAATGGGGTTACTTGTATCGGTATGCCATATCCGAGCAAGGTCTTTTTTTGCGCTTTTTGTGCCTTCTCGTGGCCACTCCTCCCTGATTTCTTGGTGCCTGCATACCCTGGCAATTCTAAAATTTTTTGTTCGGTTTCGCCCCGCAGCGGCTCTTTAATAGTGAATTGAAGATGACCGACACCCAACAACTCCTCGCCGATTACGTCAGGAACGGCTCCGAAACCGCCTTCCGGGAACTGGTCACGCGCTATGTCGACCTCGTCTATTCGGTCGCCTTTCGGTTGGTCAATCGCGATGCCCACCTGGCCCAGGATATCGCGCAGACCGTTTTTGTTGACCTCGCCCGCATTGCTCCGACGCTTTCCAAGGATGTCATGCTCGGCGGTTGGTTGCATCGGCATACCTGCTACGTTGCGTCCACCTTCCTCCGGGGCGAACGCCGCCGTCAATTGCGTGAAAACGAAGCCGTCCAAATGAATGCGTTGCACGACCACTCCGACGCCAACCTCGCCCAGGTTGCGCCCATCCTCGACGAAGCCATCAACCAGCTCGGGGAAGGGGATCGCACCGCCATCATGCTCCGCTTCTTCGCGCAACACGACTTCCGCACCGTTGGCGCAGCCATCGGCACCAACGAGGACGCCGCCCGCATGCGAGTGAATCGCGCCTTGGAGAAACTCCATTCACTCCTTAAAAATCGCGGCGTCACTCTTTCAGCCGGCGCACTCGCCACTGCGCTCACCGCCCAAGCCGTCACCGCTGCCCCCATCGGCCTCGCTGCCACCATTTCCACCGCCGCCCTCAGCAGCACCGCAACTCTCATCGGAGTCACCAAAACGATTGCTATGACCACACTCCAAAAAACTCTCCTTGCCGCCACGCTCATCGCCGCCGTCGGCACGGGACTCTACCAAGCTAAACAAGCTTCCGCTCTCCAAACCCAGGTCCAGGCCCTCCAGCAACAACAAGCCCCGCTCGCGGAAAAAATCAATCAACTCATCCGCGACCGCGAAGACGCCTTGCGCCAATTGGCCGCCCTCCGCGACGACAACAAACGCCTCAGCCAGAACGCCGCTGAGTTGCCGAAACTGCGCAGCACAGTCACCCGCCTAAACGCAGCCGCAAATCCCTCTACGGGCAGCCCCGCCGAATCCGCCGCAAAATCCTGGTTGGCGCGAGTCGAGCAGCTCAAGGAAAGGCTGAAACAAAACCCTGAGGCAGGCATTCCCGAGTTCCAATTACTCAGCGACGAAGATTGGCTCGGAGCAGTGAAGGGCCGCAATCTGAGCACCGAAAAAGATTATCGCCGCGCCTTTAGCTACCTTCGCAACAATGCCGAGAGCAAGGTCGCTTCAATGATGCAGCCGGCCTTGAGCAAATACATGAAAGCCAACAACGGCCAATTTCCGAGCGACCTCTCTCAATTACAGCCATACTTTGAATCACCTCTGGATGAAGCCATCTTGCAGCGTTTTGCCATTCTGCCCGCCGAAGAAATCTCCAGTTTGGGCATGGGCGGAGATAAGGTTATCAGCCAAAAAGCACCTGTGGACGCCGAATACGATCAACGATTCGGCATAGGCCCGAACGGTTATGGCAGCGCCGGAAATCAAGCCTGGAACGATACCATCGGAAAAGATGTCAATGCTCTCAAGCCAGTGATGAAAGCCTATGCCGCCTCCCACAATAGCCTCGAACCAACCGAAGCCGCCGACCTGATGCCCTACGCCACTACCCCCGAACAACAAGCCGCCCTCCAACGAATGATTAAAGTCAAGGAAGCCCAGGCGTCCGCCGCAAAATAATCCAAAACGATGGCTATGACCACGCGCCAAAAAACCGCCATTATAGTCGCGCTTATCCCCGCCTTTGGCATCGGAGTCTACAAAGCTCATCAAACCTCCACCCTCCGTGCCCAAGTCCAGACGTTTCAACAACAACAAGCCACACTTTCAGATCAAATCAACCAGGTCACCCGCGACCGCGACACCGCCCAACGCCAACTCGCCGCGCTTCGCGATGAAAACAAGCGCCTCAGCCAAAACACCGCTGAGTTGCCAAAATTGCGGAGTGAAGTAACCCGTTTAAATGCCGCCACAAATACCGCTTCCAGCAGCGCCACCGAAATAGCCTTAAAATCCTGGTCGTCGAAGGTCGGGCTCGTTAAACAGAGAGTAAATCAAACACCCGAGGTTGGGATTCCAGAATTTCAATTGCTCAACGAGGAAGACTGGCTCGCCGCCGTAAAAGATCGCAATCTTGACGAGGATAAGGAATTTCGCCGCGCTCTCAGCACCTTGCGCATGGCTGGCGAAAAGCGATTTGCTGAAATGTTGCGACCTGCCTTGGACAAATACATCGAATCCCATAACGGCCAGTTCCCAACCGCGCTCTCACAACTGCAATCTTACTTCGAACCCGCTCCCGTGGATGAGGCCATCTTGCAGCGGTACGTCATCCTGCCCGGCAAGGAACTCCCCAGTTTGCTGATGACCGGAGACTGGCTCATTACCCAAAAAAAACCAGTCGATGCCGAATTTGATCTGCGCTTTGGAGTAAGTAAAAACAGCTGGGCGCAACAGGGCGTTCCCTCATGGAACGAGCCCTCCCGGCCTCTATAAAAATAATCAAGCATAACGCAACCAACGCCTCCACTCCGCGCGCCAGCAATCAATTAAATGGTGGTGTGAGAGTCTCTCGAACATTAACCCCGTCGGTGATTCTACTCAGCCCATCGAGTTTATCTGCGGACGCAGCCCACGATTCCGGATCGCGCGCCAGCATCGTAGGTAGGGCTGCGTCACTCCGTGCGCGCCGCACTAACATGGCCATAAATTTCAATCACTCTTCCACGCATTCTCTCACAGATTCAACTCGCCTTGACAAACCGCATTCACAAATCAAACTGTCCGCAGTAAAAGGAATCCGGTCATGAATATTCAGTCCCAACATTTTGAGAGGCGATCACAAAGCCACCTGTATGAACTTCACCACCAACAGCACGCCAAGCGAAGTCATGTGGGGAGGATTCATCGCCTTCGGCTTATGTTCATTTTGGGGCCTGCGCTGGATTCTCCGCGGTCTGCGTGACGACACCCTCGATGCCTCCGGCCATCTAGTCGCCTCCCGAGGCTGGTTCATCGGCGGCGGCGTTTTCCTGCAATTGCCACTCATCGGCTTTATACTCTTCGCCTGGAAGCAGGGATTCTTTGGTGCTTAAGATTACGAAATGCACGTAGCCTGTCGCGTCGCTACCGGCATCAGCAAAGTAACCTGTTTGGGGTTTACTCCCCATTGTGTCGTTACCCTTGCACTGTAATACTCAACGACTGACAAAAAAACGCCGCGGACAACAGGAGGGACCATTCTGCCTTTTCGGGGAAAGGCTTTTGTCTGAGCGCGCCTCTTCCGAGGTTTGCTCCTGAGTTCGTCTGGCAAAAACGATTTGTCAGAAAAACCAAAATAAAAGGAATAATCCAATGCAAAAAGAAACCCCGAAATTCATGGCGCGCAGGTCCTTCATGAAGGGCCTTGGCCTCGGAGGCGTAGCGTTGATTCCAGCCAGCTCGCTGTTGGCTGACCAGGGCAATGATCACGGCAAACACGACTCCAAACTCAGTCGCGGCGACGCGGCCATCCTGCGGCTCCTGGCTGCGGCCGAGATACTGGAGACGGATCTCTGGCAGCAGTACACCGAACTCGCTCTCGGTAATCCGGCCTATCAACTGGCCTTGGAGGTGCTCGATGGCGACATGCCCACTTACGTGAATCAGAACACCCGCGACGAGTTCAGCCACCAGAGCTTTATCAATGCGTACCTGATGTCGAAAGGCCAAAAGCCCATCAACCTGGACCAGTTTCGCACTCTGCCCAGCAGTCAGGCAACCGGTTCGAACAAAACCGCCAAACGCCTGACTAATCTGATGGACCTCACTGTCGATACCAGTTGGTATCTACGCTACCGATCGCCAGGCAACCCGGACTTTGGCGACACCTTTGCGCAGATCGTGACTCTGCAAAATGTTCCGGCCATTCCGAACCATGACCTGCCTTTGCCCACAGACCCAACCTTCGGGTTCGAGATCCAACTCATCGCCAACACCGCCGGTTTCCACTTCGCGACGATCGAGCAGGGTGGCTCCAGCCTTTACCAATCGTTCCTCCCCAAGGCAACCAGCCTGGAGGTGCTCAAAATTGTCGGTGCCATTGGTGGCACTGAGATCCAGCACTTCCAAACCTGGCAGGATAAAGCCGGTAACGCGCCTCAATTGTTCGATAACCACGGCAACGAAGTATTCCCACAACTTCCGCATGGTCCCGATCCTGTTCCGGATGGCATTGATCATGCCGAACCGATCGACACCAATCAAATCATGCCTGCACCCTGCAAGTTCATCAGCACGAGCCTGCCGCTTTGCTCGGTGATCCGGCCCATCTCCACCCAGCAGGCAGGGGCCGTGGCCGCTTTCACCGGCTTCACCCAATCGGGACTCTTCTCCGGTCAAAGCAAGAAGTTCTTCGACTTTGTATTCGACCTGGCGGAAGAGGCAGACGAAGCCAGGCGTGAGTGCGATTGAGACATTGGTTTGACCTGCTCATCTATGGTTTTGGAGCCGCCTGCTGCACTGGATTAAAGTGAGTACGGCGGCTCCTTCATCCTGCGGCTTCCTCGCTGTGTGTAGATCAGTTCGCTTCGAACTCGCATTCTCCACCGCTGAATCCTTCGGAACTCCTGTTTTGCCAACCATCTGAATTCGATGTTTACCTTATTAATAAAAGCAGCTATTTTCATATAAAGGTGTGTCTATGGAACCCGAAGTACAAGCAGTTTTGGAGCGAGTCAAAGAGACGGCGGATTTTGGTTATGTTGACTTCTCTGATATTAACACCACAAACGAGCTCGGGGATAATGCGCTACACTGCGTTATCGTTTGGGGTGACTATGAAGCTGCGAAAATTCTTTTGGCTCACGGCATCAATGTGAATCAGAAAGGCGAGGAAGGATATACACCACTCCATCTGGCTTGTTCATTTGGCCATAAGGAGATTGTGCAACTTTTGCTTGAGCACGGCGCTGACACTTTTGCGCGCACAGCGGGCGATTTACCGTTCACCACAGCTCGGCTAACTGGGAACGACGAAATTTGTGAGTTGCTCCGGACTTTCGCCGGGAAAGGCAGCGACACGCATATGCAGAGGCACACCCGGCACCTCCAGGCGCTGAGCGGTTCGATACAACAGTTGGAGAAACAAATTGATGAGAACTGCGAAAAGGATGCCTAACCGTGCGCCTTATGAAACCCTCTTTGATTCTCATTGTTGTGTTCATCATGGTCCAGCAGTTCGCCATGTATTTCTTCATGCGAATCGTTAAATTGGGCCTGTTTGCATCGGCAGGTCTGGGTGTGCTAATCGCTTTGATCGTGTACTTCGTTCTATATTTTGTTCAGAAATGCTTTGCAGCACGGGACAAGAACGAATGAAAATTTACTCAGTCCCCGGTCTGTAAGTTCGCAGGTTTAGACTAACCTCACCATGGAAACCTCAATCCAAAATATCAGCAATTCATTCGATTTCAGCTGAAACATGCGCACAATTATAGCTTTTTTGTGTCTCTTTCTCACAGTTGCGGCTCTGGCTGGCGAGCCATCCGACTCCAATTTGCAGCAGCTAAAAAACAACTTGGACCAGGCCAAAACCCAAACTGAAACGAATCTGACCTCGAAAGCGATTGCTGATTTCTGGGATGCCAAACTCCTCCGGACCGAGAGAAAGATTGAGAGTCGACTCAACCGTCAGGAGCATAAAAAATTTCTGCAAACGAAAAAGCTCTGGCAAAAATACCGATCCAGTGAAGTCTCCTTTCGTGCAGGCTTTTCTGAAGGTGGAAGCATTCAGCCTCTGATCGCAAATTCTACCTACTCACACATTACAGAGCACCGCGTCATCGAGTTGGAAGCACTTTATACCGATGCATTGGCTGGACGAGCAAGCCCCAGGTAGTTCTTCGCTGAAATCGAAGCCAAATTCATCTAACAGGCTTCGATGGTCGAAATGCCGCATCCTGGTACTTTCCCCAAATAATTGAAACCTTTTCTCTGCTCAACCAGTCTGGTAAACAAGCCTTATCCATTATGATAACCATGAGCAGAAGAAACGGATTTCGTTTCGTTCGGAACGCGCTGATTTCGCTTTCCTTGTTCTCTACGGTCTTTTCCGGCCACCTCACGGCTGCAACCTCCAACGCCTCCAAGCCAAATATTATCGTCATTCTCGTGGATGACATGGGCTTCAGCGACATCGGCTGTTACGGCAGCGAAGTTCCCACACCCAATCTCGATAATCTGGCCAAGGAGGGGCTCCGTTTCACGCAATTCTACAATACCGGCCGCTGTTGTCCCACCCGCGCTTCACTGCTCACCGGGCTTTATTCTCACCAGGCTGGGGTGGGGCACATGACCGAGGATGGCGGCCAGCCTGGTTATCAAGGCCACCTGAATAATCAATGCGTTACCATCGCTGAAGTGTTGCATGAAGCCGGTTACTTTACCGCCATGACCGGCAAATGGCACCTGGGTCATGCTGCTGGTGTGGAACCATGGACTCGCGGCTTCGACCGCAACATGACTTCCGCTGCCGGTGGCTTCTATTTCGCTGACAGTCCAGGGGCAAAACTCTTTTTCAACGGCAAGGAACTCTCTCCTCACGATCCATCCGTGCCCAAGGATTGGTATTCCACCGATCTCTGGACCGATTACGGCCTGCGCTTCATTGACGAAGCCCGCGACGTCAAAAAACCATTCTTCCTCTACTTGGCGCACAACGCGGCTCATTTCCCTTTGCAAGCGCCCGCCGAGGACATCGCGAAGTTCCGCGGCAAATACAAAATGAGCTGGGACAAACTCCGCGAGCAACGCCGCGCCAAACAAATCGAGATGGGCATCACCGATAAATCCTGGCCGCTCTCTCCCCGCCCTGACATGGTGAAAGCGTGGGATTCCCTCAGCGATGCTGAGAAGGACCACTTCGATAACATCATGGCCATTTATGCCGCCGTCGTTTCGCGCATGGACCGCAGCATCGGCACGCTTGTCGATGGTTTGAAGAAACGCGGCGTCCTCGACAATACCTTGATTCTTTTTATGTCCGACAATGGTGGTAATGCCGAAAGCGGTCCGGAAGGCCGGCTCGAAGGCAAAGATCCCGGCTCTGCCCATTCCGTTGTTTATTGTGGTCAATCCTGGGCCACGCTCGAAAACACTCCCTTCCGCCGCTACAAACATTTTAATCATGAAGGCGGCATCTCCACGCCGCTCATCGCCCACTGGCCAGCAGGCTTCAAAGCGCACGATGAACTCCGCACACAACCCGGTCACCTCATCGATATCATGGCCACTTGCGTGGATGTTTCTGGTGCGAAGTATCCCACTGAATTTAAAGGCCAAACCATTCCGCCCATGGAAGGCCGCAGTCTCGTACCCGCATTCGAGAACAAACCGATTCAACGCGACGCCATTTTTTGGGAACACGAAGGCAACGCTGCCGTGCGTGTTGGTGACTGGAAACTCGTCCGCTTCCACCGCAAAGGTGCCTGGGAGCTTTACAACATGAAAACCGACCGCACTGAATTGCACGATCTCGCCACTGAGCAACCTGACCAAGCCAGGGAACTTGCCGCCAAATGGGACGCCTGGGCGGAACGCGCGCATGTAAAACCGTATCCGAGTGAAGAAAACCAACCCGTAGCCAACACGCCCAAAAAGAAAAAAGGCAAGGCTGCCAAAAAAGAAGCTGCGAGTGTGCAGTGATTGCCTAAACTCTCAGTCATTCATCATGAAGAGAATGAAAAGAAACGGCAGCTTTTGTTTGGGAAGGGCGGCGGTTTTGTTCTGCCTTCTAGTATCCTTTGTTCTGCGATCGGAGAGCGTCTCAGCCGCAACCGCCAAGCGCCCCAACATCCTGCTCATCATGTCCGATGACATGGGTTTCTCCGACCTCGGCTGTTACGGCAGTGAAATTCAAACATCCAACCTCGACTACCTCGCCACCAATGGCGTCCGGTTCAGCCAGTTCTACAACACGGCCCGTTGCTGTCCCACTCGCGCATCACTCCTCAGTGGCCTTTACCCGCACCAAGCTGGCATTGGCCACATGACGCATGACAGTGGATACGACGGTTATGTCGGAAGTCTGAACCACAAATGCATGACCATCGCTGAGGTGATGCGCCAGGGCGGTTACAATACCTACATGTGCGGGAAGTGGCATGTCACCCAGTTCATCGGCAAAAACGCAAATAAATCCGACTGGCCCGTGCAGCGTGGCTTTGAAAACTTTTACGGCACCATCACTGGCGGCGGCAGCTTTTACGATCCAACCACGCTTTGCCGTCAGAACACCTATGTCACTCCGGTAAATGATCCGGAGTACAAACCCGATCATTTTTATTATACCGAAGCCATCAGCGACAACGCCATCCGCTTTCTGCAACAGCACAAACAGGAATCCACCGGCAAACCATTCTTCATGTATGTGGCTTATACCGCCGCACATTGGCCCATGCATGCGCTGGAAAAGGACATCGCCAAATATCGCGGCAAGTTCGACCAGGGCTATGAACCGGTTCGCAAAGCTCGTTTCGAACGCCTGAAGCAACTCGGCCTTATCAATCCAAAATGGAACTTGTCCGACCAGGCGGGTGATTGGGACAAGGTGGAGGACAAGCAGTGGGAAGCCCGTTGCATGGAGGTTTATGCCGCCATGATTGACAATATGGATCAAGGCATTGGTCGCATCGTTGCCGAGTTGAAACAGCAGGGGAACCTCGACAATACATTGATATTCTTTCTCCAGGACAACGGAGGATGTGCGGAGGACATGGGCCGCACTGATCGCGGCCATGGTCGTGATGAAAATTTGAAACCAATGGGACCGGATGACTTGCAACCCAATATCTGGCCTCCCATGCAAACTCGCGACGGTCGCTGGGTTCGCAGCGGTCCCGGTGTCATGCCTGGGCCGGAGGACACCTATGTAGCTTACGGTCGCAGTTGGGCCAATGTTTCCAATACGCCCTTCCGTGAATACAAACATTGGGTACACGAAGGCGGCATCAGCACTCCGTTGATTGTGCATTGGCCAGCTGGCATCGCTTCAGGACGGGATGGTCGCCTTGAAAGCCAACCCGGTCACCTGGTTGATATCATGGCCACATGTGTGGATGTCGCAGGCGTGACTTATCCCAGGGAATTCAACGGACAGGCGATTAAACCGATGGAAGGCGTTTCCTTGCAGCCTGCCTTTAATGGCAAAAATCTCAAACGCAAAAACCCGATCTTCTGGGAGCACGAAGGCAATCGGGCCATTCGGGACGGCCGGTGGAAACTTGTTGCGAAAGAGAACCAACCTTGGGAACTCTACGATATGGAAAGTGATCGTACGGAAACCTGTAATCTCGCGGAAAAGAATCCGAAAAAGGTTAAGGAACTCGCTGCCGCCTGGAATGCATGGGCGGCCCGCGCGGATGTGCTGCCACTCGGCGCCTGGAAGGAAGATGTGAATAAAAATAAAAAGATCAAGGCCAAAGGAGGCCGGGAATGAAGAAGTGGTTGCTATCACTTTGTCTGCTGGTTTTCGTCTGCCTCCTTTCCAATGGGGCCGAGTCAGGAAAACGTCCGCCCAATATCATCTTTCTGCTCACCGATGACATGGGCCTGGGCGATGTCGGCTGTTATGGCGGTAAAATGATTCCCACGCCGAACATTGACCGGCTGGCAAGCGAAGGCACGCGGTTTACGCAGTATTACGTCGCTTCACCAGTTTGCTCTCCATCGCGAACCGGAATGCTCACCGGTTCCTATCCGGCACGCTGGCGCATCACCAACTACCTGCAAACCCGTGCGGGCAATCGCGCCTCGGAGCAGGCAGACTTCCTTGATCCCAAGGCTCCATCCATCGCCCGCACGCTCAAAGCTGCCGGGTACGCCACGGCGCACATCGGCAAATGGCATATGGGCGGCGGTCGTGATGTCACCAATGCCCCTCCTTTTTCTGCCTACGGGTTCGACGAACATGCCAGCACGTATGAAAGTCCTCAACCGGATCCCGATATCACCGCCCGCAATTGGATTTGGTCACCGGACGATAAGGTCAAACGTTGGGATCGCACCTCTTTCTTCGTTGATAAAACTCTGGATTTTCTAAAGCGTCATCCGAACCAACCGTGTTACGTGAACCTCTGGCCGGATGATGTGCATACCCCCTGGGTGCCAAAGGGAAGCGATCCGGCGGAATCCAAGGACGGCGGCGAGCGTGAGACTAAATTCCTGGCCGTGATGGCGGAATATGATCGGCAGGTGGGACGTCTGCTGGACGGTTTGAAGGAAATGGGCCTGGAGGAAAATACCATTCTTGTCTTCAGCAGCGACAACGGGCCGTTGCCGACCTTCAACGGTAAACGAACAACGGGTTTGCGTGGCAGCAAAATCAGTCTCTATGAAGGCGGCATTCGCCTGCCATTGATCATTCGCTGGCCAGGCCACGTCCCCGCCGGACAGGTGGATGAAAAATCATTGATCAATGCCGTCGATTTATTTCCCAGCTTTTGTGGAATCGCCCAAGCGAGTCTGCCAAAGGATGTGAAGTTCGATGGCGAGGACTTGAGTAAAATCTTCCTTGGAAAATCCGCAATACACAAGCAGCCGATGCTCTGGGAATATGGTCGCAACAGTTCCTTTGGCTATCCCAAAGGCAGAAACCGTAGTCCAAATGTTGCGGTTCGCGATGGAAATTGGAAATTACTCGTCAATGCGGATGGCACCCAGGCAGAACTTTACGATTTGAAGGCAGATGCGAAGGAAGAAAACAATGTCGCGGAACAGAATCCCGAAGTGACGCGTCGACTTTCAGCACTCGTCCTCGACTGGCGGCATTCTTTGCCGTGAACCGGGCCGTTGCGAGTCGTTGATAACCGCCAAATCTTTCTGTCCATCTCAATCGGTGGCAAGAAATTCACTCGTTCCCTGCGGAGATGCCATTTATCGTATCCCAGCCCGCCACGCGGGGCGGCCTGAGAAACAATGAATACTTTGGATATTGCCCACCACCGGCTTTATAACCAACAGATCGCTACACAACGATTCGCGCAGCCAGCACAGGTGGTCGCCTGGCTTGGAGCGGTTCAAGCCCAGGATTTCGCCGGTGCGAAATGGTCCATTGGCCTCCGTCTGCCCGAAACGACAGACAAGGGAATTGAGCGAGCCATTATTGATCGGACAATTGTTCGCACCTGGCCGATGCGCGGCACGTTGCACTTTTTAGCGGCTGAAGATGTCCGTTGGATGCTGAAGTTGCTGACAACCCGCACCATTGCCGGCAGTGCGCGACGACAGCAAGAGCTCGAACTGGACGGGAAGGTTTTTGCGCGCTGCGAAAAACTATTTATCCAGGCATTGCAGGGCGGTCGACAACTTTCTCGCGATGCGATTTATGCGTTGCTCGAAAAAAACCATATCTCGACTGGAGGCCAGCGCGGTTATCATATCTTGTGGCGCTTGGCTCAGGAGGGACTTATTTGTTTTGGCGCACCGGAAGGCAAACAGCAGACTTTTGCGCTGCTCGATGAATGGGTTCCAAAAAGTAAGAGTTTGGAACGTGAGGTTGCCCTGGCAGAACTGGCTCAACGCTATTTCTCCAGCCATGGGCCGGCATCGCTGCACGATTTCGTCGGATGGTCCGGATTAAGAATTGCCGATGCCAAAGCCGGTCTGGATGCGGTCGCCTCACGACTCGTACAGATGAAAATCAACGATACAGTTTACTGGATGCCTCAGGAGCTAAATGTTGTGAACCGCACCTTATCAACCCTGTTTCTTCTGCCCGGTTTTGATGAATTTATGTTGGGCTACAAGGATCGCACCGCGGCACTGGAGTTGCAACATGCTGATAAAATCTGCCCGGGATCGAATGGTATGTTTAGTCCGACACTCGTGTGGGATGGTCGGGTGGTCGGAACTTGGAAGCGCACTTTCAAAAAGGGGACAGCAGTCCTTCAGCCGACTCCCTTTGATTCAATGACTAAAACTCAAACGCGCGCGCTTGCACCTGCTGCCGAACGCTATGCCAGGTATCTGGGCGCGCCTGTAATTCTCTCCTGCGAGGAGGCGTAACCATTTTTGTGCCTTAAGTTTGATATGGGAAAAGTTCGAAGGCCTCAACCTGGTTGCTCTACCTCCAGTCAGCGAATCGATTATTCCCAATTTCCTTCAACACCAAACTCGAATCCAAAGGTCTTTTTGTTTGAATGGATGAGCTAAATAGGCAATGGTAACAAACCATTTCAAACGATGCCGTTATTACGTTCCAATATGAAAATGCAGGTTGCCCTAAACTTATGACCGCATCGGTTAAACTCCGTCTGCTCATATTATTCATAGTTCTCGGCTGCACGATTGGCTGCGATCAGACCTCGAAACAGATCGCACGCACGAAACTTGGCCGGCTGGGATACGTCACGCTGCCCGGCGGATTGGGCGAGCTGCGGATCGCCGAGAATTCGGGATCTTTCCTGAGTCTCGGCTCTTCGTTACCAGAGCCTCTGCGTGTCGGATTGCTCACCTTCGGGGTGGGGGTGGGACTGCTTGTCTTATTTGGTTACCTGGCCCGTAGTCCCAGGCTGAGTCGCCTCTCCTTCTTTGCGCTCGCACTGGTCTGGGCTGGTGGGACGAGCAACTTCATTGATCGCGCCACCCGTCACGGGCGCGTCACGGACTTCGTTTTCCTCCAGGCCGGCCCACTTCACACCGGGGTGTTTAATGCCGCTGATGTCCTGATCATGATCGGTGTCGCGGTGCTGGCTTGGGATCTCTGGCAGCAAGGCAAAAAGAATCCAAAGCAAAATCCGAAATAACTGGTACGGCAAGCGCATAGTCTCGCCGTACCAGTGCGCCCCGCTGTTGCAAATTACTTAACGGTGATGTTGTTCTTCACCTCGCGAACGCCTTCAACGCCTTTGGCAATATCGCCAGCCCGGCTCTTCTGGGCTCCGGTATCGGTGAAGCCGCTCAGTTGAACCACTCCTTTGAAGGTCGTGACGTTCACATTCTCATACTTATAGGTGGCATCGTGGGACAACGCGCTTTTGACCCGGGTGGTGGTCGCCCGGTCATCGATGTGCTCACCGGTGCTTTGGTTGTAGCGATCGCCCGCGCAGCCGGTAACGCCAGCGGTGAATGCGAGTGCGCCTGCACACATCATCAGCCCCATGATCTTCTTTGTATTGTACATATGGTTTTCCTTCGATTATTTCTGATTCTTTGCGACTGCCGCTGCTCCAGATAATCTTGAGCGTTGAAGCGGTCGTGCTGTTGTCCAGAGATTTGCAAACAAGACCACTGATTCCTATGGGGTATTTCGAGGGGGACATCTTTGGAATTGAAGTGAGACGACTCCGCATTGCCTTAAAGAGTGGCTTGCTTATCGGGGTAAAGATTTCATGCCCTCCGATGCGGTGGCTAAAGATTTTTCATAATTCTTCAGATTGACGAATCGCTCCCGGACGGCTTCAGGCGGAGGCAGATTGCCGCACTGTTCCTGGATGGCAGAATAAATTTCGTCCATGACTCTACGAACCCTATCGACTTCGGCGTTTGCAGGCGTTTTATCGATCCAGATTTTTGACAACTCGAGTATGGTAGGAGCTTTCCATTGAGGCTTGAGCGTAACCATGCCGCGGGTGCCATTATTTTCCAAATAAAGAAAACTTTCATAGGGAAGCTGGCGGCTGAGACGATGATAAACCGTCCAGGTCGGATCCGGTGTAACGTTTGCCGGAAGGATCTGGGTGACGCCGGGGACATGCAGCACCGCGTTTGAAATGCATTCAAAACTGGGGGCTTTGGAAAGAGTCGTCGTCGCCCGCACCACGGCGCTGGTGGAATGGCAACCCGACAGCAGGCCGGAAAACAAAATTGCCGACAATAGAAAGCTCAGGTGGGTTTTCATATTTGTGAGCGTGTTCTTCACCTTGGGATATGGCAGAAAACTGTCGGCCAGTGGCAACCGTGCCTGGCATCATGGTGGAACGGCCACGAGCAGGTTGCGTGCTCGATAGAATCGTTTCGGGTTCGCGGGTGAGGCTGTGTCAGTATAATCGATTTGGCCGCCGACGGAGTTCGTATAGATTGGAGTCCAGTTGGTTAATTGAGTCGAGGCTTCGAGCACGAACGCGCCGCTGGTGCCGTTGTCGATGTGCAGGCGAAAGGAGCCATTGGGGGCGAAGCCGATGACCTTCAAAATGGGAGGGGGATAGTTGGTGATCTGAATGTTGCGCACGACGAGATCGCGAATCCAACCATCGAAATTACCGGCTCTCAAGGTATCAAATCCCGAGCCATTCCAGTTCGTCAGATCTGAGCTGATATTCTGGAATATTTTGTTTGTATCGACCGTCACACTATACCCAGTCCCATCAAGCGTAATGTTCACCAGATGCCAGTTCCGCAACGTAAGGCTGTTAGTGAGGACGGTGCCATCCAGAATCAAATTGCTGCCACCCCAAATGTCCGGTTGCGGCTTCCAGGTATCCTGTGAAAGATTGAGTTGCGCGTTCCAGGATGCCGTCAGGACCAGCATGTTGGCAACACCGAGGCCAAGCACGTTGAAGCTGTTGATATACAGTTTTGCCTCGACGCTGATTGCCGCTGTGTTGGTGGGATTGTAAACGAGAAGATTGTCCAAATCCACGGTGACATCGTCACCTATGCCGCCGACATGCAGGCCTATGGGATCGAGGGCAGCGTTTCCTTCGACTTGCAGATCGGTTTGTTGTTGCATGGCATCGCTGAAGTTGGTGGCCAATCGATAGGCAGCAACGGTGTTTGAATCTGTGACGACAGGCGGCAAGGAGTTCACGGGCAGAGCGAATACGTTGGTGGCCGCCACAATTCTTCGCCCATCCGGGAGTTGTGCCTCAACTTCAATCCAGTTGTCCCCGATGTTCCCCGGTGTAAAGCTGAACTGCGGGCCGAGGTAAGGTTCCTGAAGCAATCCCTCCCAGACAATGCGCGCCTTGTTCAGAGACATGGTTGGTGCCAAAACATTGGCGGTAATGGAATTAGTTGCCGATGTCTGTGCCGGAATTCCGGTGATTATTCCCACCGCGGAATTCCACGCCTGCGTTTTGTAACTGGTCATCGCCATCAGCCAGGAGGTGGTTGCGACCATTTTGCCTGACTGCCTGGAAACGACGAATTCGGTCATCACATTGAAAGCATCGCTCCATCGATCATACATGGGGTAGGGAGCGGTATTTGCAGAATCGGGTGGAAATATTAACGCCCCCAGTTCGGTTGTATAGGTGTCCACATAGTATGCTCCCTGTTGAATATTGCCCAAAGGAATGCCGGACGGAGGAAGTGTGCGTCGATCGTTTTGTGCGTATTGATGCACGATTTCGCGTTGGCGTTTCCAACCTGTGCCGGTGAGAAAGGAAACATTCAATGGGTTGCAGCCCATTTCATAATTGAAATTTTGGAAGATGATATCAAGGTAGCTCGACTGGGGAGCAATCAGATAGGCCACAGCAACATCAAAGGCCTGTTCACCGGAGAAATACCAACCGGGCGGTGAGTATCGGCTTGTTCTCATCGGAAAAGCTGGAGCCATAAGCCATGTGCTGCGAATACAACACGGCATTGCTGGCGGCGAACTTTATTTCCGCCTCACATTTGGCGAGATAATTCGAATTCAGTTGCGCCGGTTGCAGGCGACCGGTGCGGGCCGCAAATGCATAGGTGCGATACGCGCAGCCATAGCCTTCAAACATGCTCCACCAACCCCATCGCCGGAGATTGGGATCGTTCGGATTGGGTGTGTTGGTTCGCAAATCGTTGTCATAAACCGGATCACCCGTGGCCGCGTACAAGGCTGCTGCCGCCCAGGCCAGTTCGTCATTGTGCATGAACTCATCCCCGTACTGCGTAATCATCTGATAAGAACCATCGCGTCCGTAGGTGGCAATGGCCGTTTGCAGAAAATTCCAGCCGGCCAGGGCCTGGGCCAGATAGTTGGAGGCCGCGTCAGGGTAGGCAGCTTTGAAAGTGGGCGAGGAACCAATTTCAGCCAGGGCCGCCACGGCCGCTGCCGTACCAGAAGTGTTCTTTGGCAGCACCAGTTGCAGATCGCCATGATCCGGCAGCACGTCGTTCTCATATTCACGAGTACGCGGATAGACGATGAAATAAAATCCACCGTCCGCATCCTGCAACTTTGCCAGGAAATCCGCCTCCCACTTCGCTTCCTGCAACAGGTCGCTGATGCCATCGCCACTTTCGGGAATACCGAGGTTATCCAGGTCCTTCACGCCTGGGAATGCGTCCACTGCGAAAACCAGATAGTGTATCAGCGCCGCGACATTGATCGTGTATTTGCTGTAATCACCAGCGTCGTGATGCCCCCCGCTGGCATCGATGTAACCCTGGTTGATGAAAGGGTAGAGACTGGCGTCGATGTTGGTCATGCGCGGGGCGGTGTGCAGGGGATTGTTGAGCGCCCCCATCGATTCGTTATTCAGCACATCATTGACAAAGCCGGCCTCCGGCGAATCCATTGTTGGAATCTCCACCGGATTGATGTGGCAGTCTGCATGGATGAAGCGAGTATAAGGGAAGGAATTATCGGTGCCACAGCGCTGGTGATAAATGCCAAGTTGATAAGTGCGGGCAAAATTCGCGGCAACGCTCTCATCAATGAAGAACGGAAAGGATGCTCCCAATCCAGGTACCACGAGTTTGTATTCACCGGGCGTGACGAAGCTGCCAAAGTCGGCCTGAAGCACTCGCTGATAAGGTGTTGGAGTATAGGTGTAGCCCGTATCCAGTCGTGAAGTAAGATTCCCGCTAAAGACGACGCTTCCACTTTGGGCATCCACCAATTGGAAGGTTGAAAAGCCGGAAAGATTCATTTCGCCCATGCTGCCGAGGTAAAAGCCGACCATCGCCTTTTTGGGCATGGTGGGCAAATATCCGATTTGGTTGACGTGAATGACCGGGCTGTAGCGCAGAGCATCTGCCTGGACAGTGAAAATGGTGTTGGTATCCCATAGCGCAGCGGATGGATTAAAAACCTGGACCGCTGCACCGGTCGGCACGGGGTTGCTCAGCCGGAGGTAGAGTTGGTTGCCGATACGCAGATCTCGTTGTTTCAGTGGTGCATAAAGCACACGACGTTTAAAACCAACTGCCTGAACCGGAACACTCTGACCGTTGACCTTGACGCCAAACTCCGAAGTGGCGGGCAAAGTCAGATGGCCCGCTGCATTAACAAAGTTCCATTGTGTTACCGTTGCCGGGTCGGGTGCCTTGGTGGTGATGAGAGTCAACTCCAACAAGGTGGAGGAAAGAACTCGCAACTGGTGATCCCCGATTGAGGGCATTCGCAACGGCAACGAGTCGTCCATGGGCAGGTTGGCCCCAACTCCGGTCGAGCCAAGCAAAACAAGCAGTAACGGGAGCAATCGAAACAGAAACCGGAAAGAACCTCCATTAGCCATCTTTCACGAGAACAATGGCAGAGTTTTTTAAGAAGTCAAACTGATGGATTATGTAAGAAATGATTCTTACGTGTCGACAACTACTAAGCGACATCCTGCGAGAAAAGCAAAATCCCTCTCTTCACAAAAAGAGAGGGATTTAGAAACTGATTAAGCGCAGGGCGCCGACTTACTTCACGTGAGGAGGAAGCTGCTTATCAATGCGCACTTTTTCCAGAACTGCGAATTTGGGCAAGCCACCTTCGGTCGGCACTTTCACTTCGCCTTCAATCAAAGGGCGGGCATATTCGATAAACTTTTGGTTGGGCAGGAAGCCATCTTCAGTCACCCAATCGCGTGGGAGGAAATGTTCAACATTGGCGATATCGCCAAGGGGCTGCAGACCAGTGGTCCACTTGTACGGACTGGTTTGGGTGCGGACAATTTTGACCATTAAACCGCTCTGGCCTGAGACGGCGGCCTTCACTGCAGCTTCGCCGCAAGCGACTGCTTCCTGGGAATCAGTCAAGCTGGCATAATGTTCCGCGGCACGCTGGGCGTAACCGAGTTTAACCGTGCGGGTTTTGAGGTTGATCTTGCCCTGGATGATCTCGGCAAGGCGCTCAGCCGCGCCGGAAAGTACCGGATGACCAAACGCATCGAGGCGGGATTTATCAGCGCCGATTTCTTCACCGGCAGCGTTCTTCAGACCTTCGCCGACCACCACGATGCAGTATTTATGAGAGGCAACAGTTTCTTTCACCTTGGCGAGAAATACCGCTTCGTTCAGCGGAATCTCGGGCATCAAAATAATATGGGGAGCGTCCGATTCCAAGCGTTTGGCCAGCACAGTGCCCGCAGCAATCCAACCAGCGGCGCGGCCCATGACTTCAATCAAACAGCAGGAGCCGTCATCGGTGGCCATGCTGCTGACATCAAAGGCCACTTCCATGACGGTGGCGGCATTATACTTAATGACGGAACCATAACCGGGACAATGATCGGTGTGCGGCAAATCGTTGTCGATGGTTTTGGGCACGCCAATCACGCGCATTTCATGACCGCGCTTGATGGCTTCTTCGTGAATCTTATGCGCCGTGTCCTGGGAATCGTTACCACCGGCATAAAAGAAAAAGCGGATGTTATGCGCCTTGAAGACTTCGAACAGGCGATCCATGTCCTTGGAGGCTTGTTCGGGCTTCTTTTTAAAATCGATTTTGTAGCGGCAGGTACCAAGACCGGCGGCAGGTGTATATTTCAGCCCTTCGATGGTTTTGGCTTTTTCTTCGTTAATGTCGATCAGTTCCTCGTTCAAGATGCCGAGAATGCCGTTGAGACCACCATAGATCTCTTCAATGCACTCATGTTTGCCGGCTTCTTGAATGACACCCGCGACACTGGCGTTGATTACCGCAGTGGGACCACCAGACTGTGCGACCAATAGATTTCCAACAAGTTCTGCCATAAGCTGCTATTCTTAGCATAGGTGAGGTTGTTTGTCTGAAAAACTCACCTAAATGTTTAAAAATTGACGCGAAACCTTGCCTACCACACGCGTATCTGTAAAGCCGAAACCGTATGACCCAGTCTAAAAAACCCTTTTTTCCTCCGACTTAGGACCTTCTGTTGTGGCAAACTGCAGGCTTGCAAACCATTTAAGGAGCGGCATTGACGATTTTTGAGCAGGGGACAATCATCAAGGGATGCTTCGACCACTGCTGAAAGTTCTTCCTGTGCTATTTCTTGTGGCCTGTCAGGAATGGGCACAGGCGGAAAGTGTGGGTGACTCAAGCGATCACAGGGCGCATGCTGTGGCAGCGTTGGAGAGAACCAATCTGCTGGCATACCGCAACAGCAAAGGAGTTGTGGCGCCGGTTAAATCGAAATCGGACTGGAACAAACGGCGCGCTGACATTTTGCGTGCGATGCAGGAGGTGATGGGGCCATTGCCGGGAAAAGAGAAGTCTTGTGCGCTGAACGTGAAGGTCGAAGAGGAGGTGGATTGCGGAAGTTACGTGCGTCAATTGATCAGCTATGCCTCCGAACCCAATTCAAGAGTTCCAGCCTATCTCTGCATTCCCAAGGAAGCGTTGAAAGGCAAAAAGAAATTTCCCGCCGTGCTTTGCCTGCATCCAACCGAGATGCAACTCGGTCATAAGGTCGTGGTCGGCTTTGGAAAAGAGCATAGAGCGTATGCGGCGGAGTTGGCTGAACGAGGCTTTGTGACGCTCTCGCCCGCTTATCCGCTCATGGCCAATTCTCAACCGGACCTCAAATCGCTTGGTTATCAAAGCGGCACGATGAAAGCAATCTGGGATAATAAGCGCGGCATGGACTTGCTGGACTCTTTGCCTTACGTGCGAAAGGGAAGGTATGGAGCGATTGGCCATTCGCTGGGCGGGCACAATTCGATTTACACGGCGGTGTTCGATGAACGGATCAAAGTGATTGTGTCCAGCAGCGGATTTGATTCCTACCAGGACTACATGAACGGAAATATCAAGGGCTGGACCAGTGAACGATACATGCCAAAGTTGCTTGATTATAAGTTGAACGCAATCCCCTTTGATTTTTACGAACTCATCGGAGCGTTGGCTCCGCGGGTTTGCTTTATCAATGCACCGCTGGGCGACAGTAATTTCAAATGGCAAAGTGTGGACAGAATCGTGAATGAAGCGGGACAAATATATAAAATCTACGGGGTGCCGCAAAATCTGCTGGTGAGGCATCCCAATTGCGCGCATGATTTTCCTGATGTGGAGCGGTTCGAGTCATACCATGTTTTGGAGTCAGCATTGAGATGATTGATTTAGGGAAGTTCAGAAGGTCGCTGCAGAAGCGAAGGGAATTTGTTCGCCGGATCAGAGCAGTCGATTCTGTTGTTTTGGCACCTCCAGGTTACAGTGGAGGAGTCAAATCGTTGTACACGGTCTGTGGATGGCTGGGCAGTCTCGGGAAAAGCACCATCCAGCCATTTGATGGCTCTCACCTTGTTCACTGGTTCGCGCACCGTTGCGAGATCAACCAGAATAATTATAAGCCTGACCTGGTAGTCTATCCGGCGATCCACCCGATCAACATGGGGGAAGAGGTTTTCCATCTCTGCTGCGCTTTCGGGAAGTATAAGCGTATCGAGTCACATGCTGATTTGGTCGTATGCAAGTCTCCCGACACGCTGGTATGGCTAAAAGAGCAGAATCCGAAACTGCGCTGCGTAATCGTCAAGCCAAGCATCCAACGCTCGCTTTTCGAATATGATGGCAGGCCAAAAAAGGAGCAGATTTGTTATATGACCAGGTCGCACAAGTTCCCGGAAACTGCCAGCCAGTTGCGCGAACGTTACGGAAACAAGGTGGTGGAGATAGTGAATCAACCTGAAGCAGTCGTCGCGGAGATGCTGAAAGATGCCAAGGTTTTTGTCTGGCGTGGCAATGATAAGGAAGGATCGCCTCGTCCACCAAAGGAAGCCCTGGTTGCGGGTTGTGTTGTCGTGGGACTTAATGATGATCTCAACAGCCGATTCTACACCGACTTCGGATTAAAGTGTTCGACCGTTGAAGAATTGGTGGGCAAGGCCGGCGAGGCCTTGAGAATGCCCATGCCTGGCGTGCGGGAGCGAGCGGTGGTGCGCGACAGTGCGGAGGAAAAAAAGGACTGGGTGCGCCTTATCCGCTCCTTGAAGGTGAAAAGGAGCGTGCAACGACGGGCACAAGGATAAGCTGCTGGTATCAGAGTTTAAACACCCGTTTGGCGTTTTCGTACAGCAGTTTTCGTTCAATCGCTTTACTCGGTGCAAGCTGGCGGACGGTGGCAATCGTGCGCGCGCCCTGACAGCCGGGGCCGCGGCCAATGGCGTCGTTGCAGTCGCTGCCGTAAAGCAACTTGTTCTGATGGCGGTCAAAAAACCCCTGCGTGAATTCCTTGTCGCGATTCAAGGCATTCAAACCCGACCCGGCCGAGAGATCGCCATACATGTTGGGGTATTCGGTAAGGAGACGATCGGTAAGGCCGCCGGGCGTCACCTTGCCCATGGGATACATCGTTTTTTGATCCGAATTCTTGTCGATGTTGCTCCACCAGGTCTGGGCATGGCCGATAAAATTGACCTTGGGATATTTTTCGAGAATTTTATGAAAATTCTCTATTCCTAGATTGTAGACATTGTGCTGGAAATGCAGCAGTACCGGCACTTTGTATTCCTGGGCGATCTCGGCAATTTCCTCGATAGCCGGGGAATCGCAATTCACATGAAACTTTTGTTCCGCAATGCCGAGAGCTCCTTTTTTAAGCCATTTCTCGATTTCTGAGCGGGCTCCCGGCAGACCGGCCACCTCGTTGGCGCAATAGACATATTCGCCGGGATGGTCCTGGCAAAAGTTGTAAACGGCGGAGTTCCCCGTGCAATTGGCTTCCAGACCATAGAGCGAACCTGCTGGCAGGAGAATGGTCTGCGTCACCCCCATGGCCTTTTGATGGGCCAGCAACTGTTCATCGGTGCGAAAGCTGTAATTCGTGTGCTGGTGGATATCGATGATCGGCTCAGGCTTTTCTGGCAGGGCGTCTGCTCCATGCGCGGCGGCAGCGAAGAGCATCAGGGAGGTGGAGGCCAAAAACTCGCGGCGAGTGCAGGAATGCTTCATGAAATCGGTTTGTTAGATTGACTGGCGGTGATTCTGGAGTGAATGCCATGGGAATTCAAACCAGAAAATTGTTTTGTCACAGTGAAGATAGATTGAACTGGATGCGTCTGTATTCATTTGCCGAGATAACCAGAAATCACTTGCACTTGTCGTTCGGGCTGTCTGAATAGACGATTATCTAATATGAGAATGTATCCCGCGCTGGTGGGGTTGGTGACCACCTCACTCTTAATGGTTCCAGCCCTGAAGGCTGCCGAACCTACGATCACCGCCAAAGACCTGCCGCGCATGCCGGCGGTTGAGCCGAAGGATGCCTTGAAGACCTTTCAGGTTAAACCCGGTTTTCATGTGGAACTGGCAGCGTCAGAGCCGCTGGTGGTGAGTCCGGTGGCAATGTCCTTCGACGAAAAAGGGCGGTTGTTCGTTGTGGAAATGATCGATTATTCCGAGCGCCGGGATGAGACGCCGCATCTGGGACGAATCCGCATGCTGGAAGATACAAATGGGGATGGCGTTTTTGATAAGAGCACCATATATGCGGAAAATCTGGCGTGGCCCACGGCAGTGATTTGCTATGATGGCGGGATTTTTGTAGGTGCCACGCCGGATATTATTTACCTGAAGGATACCAATGGCGATGGCAAGGCGGATGTGCGCGAAGTGGTTTTTACCGGTTTTGCCGAAGGGGTGAAACGCATCAATGTGCAGGCGATGTTGAACAGCTTCAACTGGGGCTTGGATAACAAAATCCATGGCGCCACCAGCGGTAACGGTGGTTGGATCAAATCACTTAGACATCCTGAAGCCAAGCCGCTTGATTTGCATGGACGCGACTTCGTCATCGATCCGCGCACGATGACTATGACTTCGGAATCGGGCGGGGGACAGCATGGGTTGAGCTTTGACGATTGGGGACATCGTTTCGCCTGCAACAACAGCGACCACATCCGCTTGTTCATGTATGATGACAAATACGCGGCTCGCAATCCGTATTATGCAATGCCAGCGCCGCTGGCGAGCATCGCGGTGGATGGCCCGGCAGCGGAGGTGTTTCGTATTAGCCCGGAGGAACCGTGGCGCGTGATTCGTACCCCACTGGCGTGTGGCCGGTCTGGTCAGTGGGCCAGTGGAGGGCGGCGGCCGTTCGGCTGGTTATTTTACCGGGGCTACAGGCACGACGATTTATCGAGGCAATGCGTTTCCGAAGGAATACTTGGACAATGCTTTCGTGGGGGATGCGGGTGGTAATCTCGTTCATCGCAAGGTGCTCTTGCCAGACGATGTCGGTTTGAAAGCCCAGCGCGGTCCGGGTGAGGAGAATGTGGAGTTCATGGCTTCGAAGGACACGTGGTTTCGTCCGGTGCAGTTTGCGAATGCTCCCGATGGCACGTTGTATGTTATCGATATGTATCGCGAGACGATTGAGCATCCCTGGTCCCTCCCGTCGAGCATCAAGCAATTTCTCGATTTGAATAGCGGCAATGATCGCGGACGCATTTATCGGGTGGTGCCGGATGGTTACAAGCAGCCCGCATTGCCCCATCTCGACAAGACTTCAACGAAGGAACTGGTGGCGACATTGGAAAGTCCCAATGGCTGGTATCGTGATACGGCCTCGCGTTTGTTGAATGAGAGACAGGATAAGTCGGCGGTGCCGGACTTGGTGAAGTTGTTGAAGAACTCCAAATCTGCTCTCGGACGATTACAAGCTCTCTGCACATTGGATGGGTTGAACTCACTGAAGGAGGAGCAAGTCTTGATTGGCTTGAATGACACCGAAGCACATGTGCGTGAGCACGCCATCAAGTTGTCGGAAAAATTCGTCAAGAAGTCGATGGCATCAAAGAAACTGTGGAGCAGGCTTCAGAATCTGGCATCTGATCCTTCGATCAACGTTCGCTATCAACTCGCTTTCACTCTCGGAGAATTGAAAAACGAAGGCCGAATTCAGGTTTTGAGTGTGATCGTAAAACAGGATGCTCAAAGCTCATGGGTTCAGGCAGCGGTGCTGAGTTCACTCACTGAGGGAGCGAGTGAAATGTTCGGCACAGTGGCCAGGGATGAAGCTTTCACTAAGAATAAGTCGGGTCAGGAATTTCTCCTGCAATTGGTTTCCCTCGTCGGGGCGAAGAATAACCAGCAGGAAGTGGCGCAGGTGTTGGCGTTCATCAGCAAATCGCATGACGATGCGCTCACGTTTTCCCTCGTGCGCTCGCTGGGAGATGGTTTGCAGAAGTCTGGTGGTTCTTTGGTGAAGAGTGATACTCAAGGAGCTTTGAAAGGCATCTTTGCGCAAGCTTCCAAGGTGGCGGCAGACAGCAAGGCTGACGAAGCGACACGTGCACAGGCGATCCAGTTGCTCGCCTTTACTGAGTACAAGGTATCGGGTGCCACGCTGGTATCATTGCTTGATAAAAGCCAGCCGCAAATGATTCAGATGGCAGCCGTGACGACTCTGGCCAGGTTCAATGATGCTGAAGTTGCCAACGAACTGATCAAGCAATGGCCCAAGTCTGCCCCTCGCGTGAAGAGCGAGATCATGTCGGTGTTGCTGGGACGGCCGGAACGAGCGACGGCGCTGTTGAACACGATTGCGGGCGGGACGATGCAGCCCACTGATCTTACGACCGCTCAAATCAAGTTCCTGCGCAATCATCATGATGCGGAAGTGCATAAGCTCGCTGCCAAAGTGTTTGCGAACTTCAAGGAAAAGAAGCGGCAGGATGTGATTGATGCTTATCAGAGCGCCTTGAACCTCAACGGCGAGGCGGCGAAAGGGAAGGAGATATATCTTCAGCGCTGTTCTTCCTGCCATCGCTTGGGCGGCAATGGTTATCAACTGGGGCCAGACCTGGTGACCGTGAAAAATACCGGCAAAGAAAAGATGCTGGTAAATATTCTCGATCCCAACCGTGAGATTGCCCCGGCGTATATTGCCTTCCAGATTGAAACCAAGGACGATGAGAGCCTGGTGGGCATAATCGCGAGCGAAACGACGTCAAGTATTACGGTAAGACAGGCATTCGGAAAAGAGGACAATCTGATGCGCTCGAAGATCAAGAGCATGCAGAGTCAGGGACAATCCCTCATGCCGGAAGGTTTGGAGCAAGGATTGACACCACAGGATTTTGCCAACCTGTTGGAATATATTTCCACCGCGGATGCGGGTCCGGCTGCCGAAGCGAAAAAGTAAGTTTTCGGCAAAGGACGGTCCGGTTTGGAATGCTTGAGAGTGGTTGATCGGCTTGGTCAACCGCCTGAATTGTGATAATTTTATTTAGGAACTGCTGCGGCACATTCCGTTTGGCAGTTCGGATATTATGGGAGACAAGATTCGTTGGGGAATTCTCGGGACTGGAGCCATCGCCAAAAAGTTTGCGGCAGGATTACACACACTGCCGGATGCGGAGTTGGTCGCGATCGGCTCCCGCACGCAGGCGAGGGCGGATGCTTTTGCGGTGGAATCCAATGTCCCCTATCGCCACGCAAGCTATGAAAGCCTGGTGAGCGATTCCAAGGTGGATGCGGTTTATGTGGCTACTCCCCATTCGCTGCACGCTGAAAACATTTTGCTGGCATTGGAGGCGGGAAAGCCAGTCCTGTGTGAGAAGCCGTTTACGATTAACGCGGTTCAAGCAGAGCAAGTGATTCACTTTGCCCGGGAGAAAAAGATTCTATTGATGGAAGCGATGTGGACGCGTTTTTTGCCGTTGATGGTGCGGTTGCGGGAATTGCTGGCCGAAGGAGTTATCGGTGAGGTGGAGGTGTTGACGGCGGACTTTGGTTTCAAGGCAGATCGGCGGGGAGGTCGATTGTTTGATCCGGCGCTGGGCGGCGGTGCGTTGCTGGATTTGGGGGTTTACCCGGTGTCGCTGGCCTATATGATTTTTGGGCCACCTGTCCAGGTGACCGGACTGGTTGAGATCGGGACGACGGGAGTCGATGAAAAGGCGGCAATGATTTTCAAGCATGCGAAAGGGCAACTCGCCCTGTTACAGACCTTGATCACAGCCAATACTTTTCATGAAGCTTCACTCGTGGGGACCGAAGGCAAAATCACCTTGCACAAATCATGGTGGAAAGGTTCAGACATGACGGTGGCGCTGGACAATGGCGGGGAGGAACTTCTGGAATTTCCATACACTGGCAATGGCTACCAATTTGAAGCGGAGGCGTTCATGGACTGTATGCGTAATGGCAAGACGGAGTGTGCGGTCATGTCGCTGGACGAAACACTTGCCATCATGAAGACAATGGATGCTTTACGCGCGCAGTGGGGATTGAAATATCCGATGGAATAGCTGTTTGCGGGCGCTTTAATTCGAAGTAGCTTGCGCAAGTTGTTTAAAATTTTCTTCGCTAAAAAGCTGGTCCAATAGTTGACTTAGGATAGGGCTTTGTCTATAGCAATTGAGTCCTCAAAAAGAACTGACGAACAACCCATGTTAGTCATATGAAATCCTCAATCCTAAAAAAACTAATTGGTTCCCTCATCACAGTTGTACTCACGTCGACCCTCTGCACCAGTGTCCATGCAGTCGCAGACCGGCGATTCGACATCGTGACGTTTTGCTGTCCCTGTTCACCAGACCAGCATTTATGCCAAAGCCAGTTTGATCATCTAAACTTTACCAGTGCGAATGGACACTTCCTCGCGATGGGCAGCGATGTGCATCGTTCAGAAGTGAACGGAAACGGCAATTTCCTGTCCGTTTACTACAACACGTTGAATTCGGGTTATGGTTCCATGACCGGCGCAGCCAAGGCGGATGATATTGAGAACAATTATATCCTCCCCAACTTTACGGTTACAGGTGTCAGGCCTAGTTGGGTCATCTTGAATGAGTTGTCGGCCGGGTCATGGCCATCCGATGCCAATTACCGTGCGTGGGTGCGAGCCGTGGTCACACGTTTGCATGGCTACTATGGACATACCGTAATCGTGTGCTCACCATTCCCCAATCCGGGAAATAATTCAGCCGACTGGCAGGGGCTTGCCAACGAGTGCTACATCGCGACGGAGACTTACCTGAGCGGGCAGGATATCAATGCCAGCGGGAACTCGGTAAGCTGGTGCCAGACTCAATACCAGAGTTCGGTGAACAGCTATGCCAACGTGGGCGTGCCGCTGAGCAAGCTGTACCTGGTGGAGAGTTTCTCCCAAACCACGACGGGTACGGGACGCGGACGTTCCGGCGTGTCGTATGCAGGTTGGGACAATGCGATCAACGCGCGCAGCACGGCCGCTCACAATATCGGATTTGCCGGGTTCGTGAGCTTTGCCTGGGAGTTTAACCAGATGCTCGTTTCTGATACGGACATTATTCACTTCGAAGATACCTATCATAATAAGGCTCTGCCTTGAGTCTGGCATCGGCCAGTTAAAAAAGGAAAGGCGCCATTCCCGGTGTGAGAATGGCGCCTTTTAAATTACCACCAAGAGTCGCGGTCGAGGCAATTACTTTGTCACTGCGATCGGACGGATCTTGATGTTGCGGAAGGAGACCTGGCCGTGATCGCCTTGCAGGGCGATGAAACCGAGGTCGTACTTCGCGAAGTGAGGCATTTTGCCGAACTTGCTCTTGGCAACACGGTCGTTGAAGTCGTCGCTGTGGAGCTTGTAATCAAAATATTTCACGCCGTTGATTTCGTGTTCGCATTTCTCCGGGGAGATGAGCAGGCGAACATGATTCCATTCACCAGCAGGCTTGGTGGCATCCAGAGGCTTGTCAGTCTTTGGATCGGTCGGGGGTTGGTAGAGAGCATAGAGCCAGCCGCAACGGATTTTGTCGGCCGCCTTCGCGTTATCCTCGAGTTGGAACTCGGGGCCGGTGGCCCAGGCAGCGCCACCATCCTCGGTGACGTGATACATGATGCCGCTGTTGCCGCCTTCGGAGATGTTGTAATCGAGTTGGAGTTCGAACCAGTCGTATTTATTGGCGGTGACGATATCGCCAGCGTTGTGCGGATCGATGCAGGCGACAGTGCCGTCCTTAACCTGCCAACCGGGGCGGATGCCTTCGTGTTTGAAATTGTGCCAGCCTTCGAGGTCTTTACCATCGAACAGAAGTTGCCATCCGGCAGACTTTTCCTGGGCGGTGAGGGTGTTGGGGGCGGCGGCTTGTTTTTCGCTCGTGGCACAGGAAGTCAGGGCCAGAGGCAGACAGGCGAGAGTGATTAAAATGGAGCGTTTCATGGATGGATGTTGTGCAGGCGGGGCTTTCCGGGCAAGGAGAAAAGGGAAAGAAGGTCGCGGACAGTGGATAACTCCTGCGTTGTTTCAGGCAGGCACACGGCCAAGTCGAGGTGAATTGGCCCGTGAAGGGCTGGAGGGAAGCAGAGCCGATTTGGGCGGAGTCCGGCAGCCATCGCATTCCTAAAATATAATAAGGGCGGAAAGCAGCTGGAGCTTCTGTGGCATGTTCATGCCATGCGGGGAGGTGTTCTCATACTTGAATAAGGCGGGGGAATGTTCATTCTAATGGAGCACCATCAGAAAAAGCATTAACGCAATGACGATGAAAATCTTATTGAAGGCAGTTGGTCTAACCGTTCTATTCGGTGGATTGAGTTGTGACCTGGCGCAGGCGGAATGGAAGGCGGCGGAAGGGCCCTTGATGACCAGGTGGGGCAAGCAGGTGTCACCGCAGAGCGTGCTGCCGGAATATCCGCGTCCACAGATGGTGCGTAAGGAATGGCAGAATCTGAATGGGTTGTGGGATTATGCGATCGCGCCGATGGACAGTGCGCAACCGGAAAAATTTGACGGAGAAATATTGGTGCCGTTCCCGGTGGAATCGGCGCTTTCGGGCGTGATGAAGGGTTTGGATGAAAAGAGTGTGCTGTGGTATCGGCGGACGTTTGAAGTGCCCAGGAATTGGCAGGGTGAGCGGGTGTTGATTCATTTTGGCGCGGTGGATTGGAAAACAACCGTTTTTGTAAATGGCAGAGAGTTGGGCACACACAAGGGCGGCTATGATGGCTTCAGCTATGATGTTACCGAGGCTTTGAAAAAGGATGGGAAGCAGGAGTTGGTGGTGAAGGTTTACGATCCGACCGATGGCAACCAGGTGCGGGGCAAGCAGACCAGGACTCCGAAAGGAATTTTTTATACACCGACATCTGGGATCTGGCAGACCGTTTGGCTGGAGCCCGTGCCCGAGGTGGCGATTGAGGATTTGAAGATCACTCCTGACCTGGATGCGGGGGCGTTGAAAGTGAAAGTTATCTCCAGTTCGAAAGTGGCGGATGTGCAGGTGGAGGTGGTGGCATTTGAAAATGACAAAGAGGTTGTGCGGATCACGGGAGCGTTGAATCAGGAGATGAATCTGGCGATTAAGTCGCCGAAAGTTTGGACGCCGGAGCAGCCTTTCCTTTACGATTTGAAGGTGAGAATCCTGCACGGTAAGAGCGCCGTGGATGAGGTGGGCAGTTATTTTGGGATGCGCAAGATTGCGCTGCAAAAAGATGAGAAGGGGATCAATCGCATCGCGCTTAATGGCAAAGTGATTTTCCAGATGGGCACGCTCGATCAAGGCTTTTGGCCGGATGGACTTTACACGGCGCCTTCCGATGAGGCATTGCGATATGATATTGAGATTTTGAAGAAGCTCGGTTTCAACATGACACGCAAGCATATCAAGGTGGAACCGGAGCGTTGGTATTACTGGTGCGACAAGCTGGGGTTGTTGGTCTGGCAGGATATGCCGAGCGGCGATAACAAAACACCGGAGTCGAGGACGGAGTTTGAATCGGAATTGGCGCGCATGTTGCCGGGGCGGCATAATCATCCATGCATTGTTACATGGGTCGTGTTCAATGAAGGGTGGGGGCAGTATGATACAGAGCGGTTGACGGCATGGGTGAAGAAAGCCGACCCAACGCGGTTGGTGGATAATGCCAGTGGTTGGACCGATAAAAACGTGGGGGACCTGGTCGATATGCACAAATATCCGGGACCGGGTTGTCCGGAAACGGAGACGAACCGGGCAGCGGTGTTGGGAGAATTTGGTGGTTTGGGACTGGCGATGAAAGGGCATACGTGGTCGAAGGAGTCGTGGGGTTACCAAGGCATGGCGGATTCGAAAAAGCTGACGCAAAAATATGTGTCGCTGATCAGCAGGGCGTGGGCGTTGAAGGAGGACGCGGGGTTGTGCGCCTATGTCTATACCCAAACCACGGATGTGGAAACCGAATGTAATGGCCTGATGACTTATGATCGGGCGGTGATGAAGCTCGACGCGGAGCAGGCTTTGGCTGCCAACAAAGGCGAAACGAAGGAAGCACAAGTCAAGGTTGTGGTTCCTGATGCGCAGCAGGACAAGGTGAGTTGGAAATACACCTTCGAGCAGCCGAGTGCGGATTGGGCAAAATCTGAATTCGTCGATACCAGCTGGAAAGAAGGTCGTGCGGGTTTTGGCACGAAGGGAACGCCCGGAGCGATTGTCAAGACCGAGTGGAAATCCGCTGACATCTGGATGCGCCGACAGTTCACCCTGAAAGATGGAAAACTGAAGAATGCGGTGCTACAGGTTCATCACGATGAGGATGCTGAGATTTATATCAATGGTGTGCTGGCGGCGAGGTTGCCGGGATTTACCTCGGATTATGAAGATTCGGAGATCAGTCCAGAGGCGATGACGGCTTTCAGATCGGGCACGAATATCCTGGCGGTGCATTGCCATCAAACCAGCGGAGGCCAGTATATAGACGTCGGGATACTCGCGACGCCAGTTCAAACAACAACAACGGCAAAGGCACCTTAGCCGCAGGTTGAATTTTGCCGAATTTACAGGTCAGCACTAAGCTAAGCCCGATGATTGTCTTCAAATCTTGTCAAGCAATGCCCGTGCTGAGTATCGTGTTGAGAGTTCCATGAGTGCCTCTGTCCTGCGCGCCCAGAATGTAGTGAAGGCCTTCCAAGGTGTTAAAGCCCTGGATGGGGCCGGGCTTGATTTGCGCGAAGCGGAAATCCATGCGCTCATGGGCGAGAACGGAGCGGGCAAATCCACACTTATCAAAGTGCTTACCGGCGTCCACAAGCCTGACGCCGGTGGAATTGAAATGGCAGGCCGCGCGATTTCACCAGGTTCCACCCGCGAAGCTGAGGCTGCGGGGATCAGCACGGTTTATCAGGAGGTGAATCTCATACCCACGCTTTCGATTGCTGATAATATTTTGCTTGGGCGACAGCCGAGGACTTTTGGTCTGTTACGGAAGAAGGCGTTGAAGAAGAGGGCGGAAGCTGCTTTGGCGCGGCTCGGGCTGAAGCTGGATGTGGGACAGACGGTAGGTTCGTGTTCGATGGCCGTGCAGCAGATGGTGGCGATCGCGCGCGCCTTGGACATTCAAGCGAAGGTGCTTATTCTCGACGAACCGACTTCGAGCCTTGATGAACGGGAAGTGGAATTTCTGTTCGGAATCATGCGCAAGCTGCGGGATGAGGGGATGGCAATTTTGTTTGTGACCCATTTTCTGGACCAGGTGTACGCAGTGTCCGATCGCATTACGGTGCTGCGGAACGGGAAGTTGGTGGGCGAATATTTGGCGGCAGACTTGCCAAGATTGAAGCTCATTGGTGCGATGCTTGGCCGCGAGTTTGAGGAGATGGAACATTTAAAAGAGGAAACCGCGCATAGCGCTCCGGCCAGAAAAGTTTTCCTTGAAACCGTTAATCTCAGCAAGCGGGGTTTAATGAATCCGGTCAGTCTGAGCATTGCTGAAGGTGAGGTTCTGGGGTTGGCTGGTCTGTTAGGCTCGGGACGCACTGAGATTGCGAAGATGCTTTTTGGAATTGCGGTTCCGGATAAAGGCGAGATTCGGATTCAGGGGAAACAGGCCACCATCAAGTCAGCGCGTCAGGCGGTGCAACATGGCCTGGCCTTTTGTTCAGAGGATAGAAAATCCGAAGGGTTAATCCCACACCTCTCCGTGCGCGAGAATTTGATCCTGGCCATGCAGGCAAGTCGCGGTCCGCTTCGGCTGTTACCACGCAAAGAGCAGGATCGATTGGCGGAACATTACATCCGTGCGTTAAACATCAAGACCCCGAATGCCGAGGCGCTGATTCAAAATCTCTCCGGAGGAAACCAGCAAAAAGTTCTGTTGGCGCGGTGGCTTTCGATGCAGCCGAAATTGATAATTCTGGATGAGCCGACGCGTGGCATCGATGTTGGTGCGAAGGCGGAGATTGAAAAGCTCGTGCATTCATTGAGAGCGCAAGGGATGTCGGTATTGTTTATTTCTTCGGACATGGAAGAAATCGTGCGCACCTGTCAACGAGTGGCGGTGTTGCGAGATCGCAAGAAAATTGGTGAACTCTCCGGCGCGGATATTCAGGTGAACCGGATCATGAATGTTATTGCCCAGCACGATGAATGATCCACTCGCAAAATTAAAATCACTCTTTCAAGGTGGCTCACTGCTCTGGCCAGTGGTGGGACTGACACTTTTATTTGGCTTCAATGCGGTTTTCTCGCCGAGCTTTTTCCACCTGGAAGTTCGCGATGGGCATCTCTATGGAACCTTGGTCGATATTTTGAACCAGGGATCAAAAGTAATGCTGCTGGCCATCGGCATGACTTTGATAATCGCGACCGGCGGCGTCGATCTATCGGTGGGGTCGTTGATGGCGATTGCGGGAGCAGTGGCGGCGCTCATGGTAACCAAAATTTCGTTCGCTGCCGCTGTAGCTCTTAGTCTCGGCCTCGCAACCGTGGCAGGTGTCTGCAATGGGATACTCATTGGCTACGGGGGCATACAGCCGATCATAGCAACGCTCATTCTTATGGTAGCGGGACGTGGGTTGGCCATGCTGCTTACCGGGGGGCAGATCATCACTTTTGAACATCCAGCTTTTGTTTTTATAGGCAATGGACATTTTCTCGGTCTGCCGTTCACTGTCACCATTGTGCTTTTCGTCCTGTGCTTCACGTTGCTGGCCACGCGGAAGACTGCAATTGGACTCTTTCTTGAATCGGTTGGAGATAACGAGAAAGCGGCGCGGTTTTGCGGAATCAATGCCTCACTCGTCAAAGTCATGGTTTATGCCTACTCGGGATTATGCGCTGGAGTGGCAGGATTGATCGCAACGTCGAACATCAAGGCGGCCGATTCAAGCCGGGTTGGAGAGTTCATGGAGTTGGATGCCATCTTTGCGGTGGTGGTGGGCGGAACGCCGTTGACGGGAGGAAGATTTTCGCTGGTTGGATCCGTGATTGGAGCCTTGCTGATTCAGACGCTTACAGTGACCATGTATAATTTGGGTGTGGAGCCTTCGGTGGCACCCGTTCCAAAAGCGATCGTTATTGTGGCGGTGTGCCTCATGCAATCCGGACGATTTAGAACCCATATGCTGAGTTTCTTCGGGAAAAGGAGGGTGGCCACTTGAGAAAACTTTGGCAATCACCACACCTGCCGCTGGCGGCGACGATTCTGATACTCGTCGTTTTGTTCGCGACCGCTTCCGTAATGTATGAAGGGTTCTTTTCAGGGCGGGTAGTCGGAAATTTGTTCGGAGACAATGCATCACTCGGGATTGCGGCTGTGGGGATGACCTTGGTGATTTTATCGGGAGGGATCGATTTGTCCGTCGGGTCCGTCCTGGCGTTCTCAACAGTTTTTATCGCGACCCTGGTACAACAGAAGGGTGTGAATCCCATGATAGCGATTGGGCTGGCGTTGATGGTCGGAACTGCATTGGGAGCGTTCATGGGATTTCTGATCAACCGCTACGATCTGCCGCCGTTTTTGGTTACATTGGGAGGAATGTTTTTGGCGCGCGGAATGGGATTTGTTATCAGCAAGGAATCCTTGGGAATAGAGAATCCGCTTTACAATAAACTGACCGACTTCCTGGTGCCGCTCGGTGGAAAGGCCAGTTTATCTGTGCCGGCGCTTATTTTTCTCGCCATTTTCCTTGTTGGGATTTTGGTGACTCATTACACCCCTTACGGAAGAAATGTTTATGCCTTGGGAGGCAGTGAGCCCTCAGCCCGACTCATGGGTGTGCCGATTGGAACGACCAAAGTCGCGGTTTATGCAATCAGCGGGTTTTGTTCAGCATTGGCCGGAGCGGTGATGACCATCTTCACGGGTTCCGGAAATCCGACTCTCGGTGTGGGGTTCGAGCTTGATGTGATTGCCTCGGTGGTCATTGGCGGCACGCTGCTGACCGGGGGAGTGGGGTCGCAACTTGGCACGCTGGCGGGTGTGCTTATCTTTGGCACTATTAATACGGCACTGACTTTTGACGGACGTTTGAATTCCTACTGGCTGCGCATTGCCATCGGTGGGTTGCTGTTGGCGTTCATTCTTTTTCAACGATTTCTGACTCGCACCTCGGCGCTGGCCAGGTAAACTATCACCAATCAAAATCAAATAATTCATGAAGAATTCATTCATAAAATCAGGGCTTCGCTCGATCGGCGTGGCGGCTTTTTCGCTCATGTTGACCGCGGGTTTTCAGTCGGCTGTCATCGCCAAACAATTAACGGTCGGATTTGCGCAGGTCGGCGCGGAGAGCGCCTGGCGCACTGCAGAAACCGATTCCATCAAGAACGAAGCGGCCAAGCGCAACGTGAACCTGAAGTTCTCTGACGCACAAGGAAAGCAGGAGAACCAAATCAAGGCGGTTCGCGGTTTTATTGCTCAAGGAGTGGATGCCATCATCATTGCACCCGTTGTGGAAACAGGATGGGAACCGGTTTTGCGTGAAGCAAAGCGATCCAAGATTCCGGTGGTGCTGGTTGATCGTGGAATCAAGGTTTCCGATGACTCGCTCTATGCAACATTGATTGCATCGGACTTTGTGAGTGAAGGCAGGATGGCGGCGGAATGGCTCGCCAAGAAAGTGAATGGCAAAGCCAACATTGTCGAACTCCAAGGCACGCCTGGTGCGGCTCCAGCGATTGACCGGAAGAAAGGTTTCGAAGAGGGAATCAAGGAGCATCCTGAAATGAAAATCATCGCTTCCCAAAGCGGGGACTTTCGTCGTTCCGGCGGGAAGGAAGTAATGGAAGCGTTGCTGAAAAAGTATGGCAACGAGGTGACCGCCGTTTACGCGCATAACGATGACATGGCATTGGGAGCCATCCAGGCTCTTGAAGAAGCAGGCAAGAAGCCAGGCACGGACGTGGTGGTGGTGTCGGTGGACGGTGTGAAAGGCGCTTTCGAAGCGATGGTGAATAGCAAGTTAAACTGCACCGTGGAATGCAATCCATTGCTCGGGCCGCTCGCTTTTGATGCGGTGGAGAAAGCCAAGCAAGGTGAGAAATTGCCGAAGAAGACCATCGTTCCGGACAAGACCTACGATCAATCCGGTGCCAAGGATGTGATTGCTTCGCGCCAGTATTAAAATTTACTTTCTTTTTCCTGCATGAAATTGAGCGCGCTTCACCGGTGGTCATTTGGCGTCATTATTCTCCTCTCGGCCTGGATTGGAATGGTTTCACAGGTAAATGCCGAGGTTCTTTACCAGAACCCCGTGATTGCGGGAGATCATCCAGATCCATCGGTAATTCGCGTCGGCAAGGAATATTGGGCGACAGCTACTTCCTCCGAGTGGGGACCGCAATTTCCACTATTGCATTCAACCGACCTGGTGAACTGGAATGATGCCGGGCCAGTGTTCGCGCATCGACCCGAGTGGGCCGTGGGCAATTTCTGGGCTCCGGAAATTTCGGAGTACAAGGGCAAATATTACGTCTACTATGTTGGCCGTCAGAAGGGTGGACCGCTCGCGATTGCGGTTGCAACGGCTGACAAACCTTCCGGACCTTACACAGATCATGGTCCCATGGTGGCACAGGAGGACGGTTCGATTGATCCAGTGCCCGTCACTGATGAGCATGGAGAGCGGTATTTGGTTTGGAAGGAGGACGGGAATAGCCGTCATGTCAGCACTGTCATCTGGGCGCAGAAGCTAAATGCGGATGGCACCAGGTTGGAAGGCGAAAAGAAGGAGCTGATCAGGAACACTTCTCCCTGGGAAGGGGCGTTAGTCGAAGGGCCATTTATTCTGCGCCGTGGTGATTGGTTTTACTTGTTTTATTCCGGGAGCGGCTGCTGCGGAACCGGATGCGATTATGCTTTAGGGGTGGCCAGGTCTCATTCGTTGTTGGGACCGTGGGAAAAGAATCCTGCAAATCCCATCCTGGCTGGCAATGTGACTTGGAAGTGTCCCGGACACGGAAGCATCGTTGCTGATGAACGTGGTCGTTATTGGCTGCTGTATCACGGGTATTCCACGATCGGCTCTGTTTTCACCGGTCGTGAAGCGTTGTTGGATGAAGTGAAATTTGGCACGAACGATTGGCCGACCATAAATAACGGCAAGGGACCCAGTGCCAGGGCGGTGTCTCCCTATGAGGTTGTCCAGCAGAGGACCGAGGTGAGTTTTGCGGATGATTTTAAAGGTTACAAACTGAACACAGGTTATCAATGGCCTCAAGATAACGAGCCGACTTATAAAGTAAGGAGCGGAGAACTGATCTTGGTTGCCAACCCCGCGCGCGGAACGAACGTGGTCGGTTCGGTATTAGCCCGTTCCACCACAGCTGCGGATTATGTCGCGGAGACTGTATTGGACCTCGGAGATTTGAACCGGGGAGCGATGGCAGGATTGTCAGCATTTGGTGATATGGCCAATGCGATTGGATTGTCAGCAATGAACGGCAAGCTGGTGTTGTGGAGAAGCATGCGAGGAAAGACTCAGTCGCTGGCTATCATGGACCCGCCATCGTGCTCGAAGCTGTATCTACGTTATAGCGCAAAAAACGGAGCGGAGTTTCAGTTTGCCGCAAGTGCGGACGGTAAGAAGTGGATTCCAGTCGGAGAGAAACTGCAAGGCAGTTTCCTGCCTCCTTGGGATCGGAGTGTGCGGGTGGCACTGACAGTCGGAGGCAGTCCGAATGCGACGGCCGAATTTAACTCCTTGCGCATCACACCCCAAGCGGCGAATTTGCAATAATTGAAAGACCGCGCAAAACGCTCGGTCGGGTTTTAAAGGGCAATGAGTGCTGAAAATGTTTTTTCACCGGAGATGCATCCACATCGTCGATACAATCCTTTGACGGGTGAGTGGATATTGGTGTCGCCCCATCGAACGCAACGGCCATGGCAGGGGCAGCGCGAGAGTGTCGGGAATGAAACTCGTCCTGCTTACGATCCGCAGTGTTACCTTTGTCCGGGAAACAAGCGGGCAGGGGATCATCTCAATCCTAAATATTCGAGCACATTTGTTTTCACAAACGACTTTGCTGCGCTCCTGCCCGACACACCATTAACTGGCGGGATTGAGGATGGGCTGCTCGTGGCCGATCCGGTTCGGGGTATTTGCCGGGTGATTTGTTTCTCGCCGCGCCACGATTTGACACTGCCTGAAATGCCAGTCGAAGATATCCGGCAGGTGGTGGAAGTGTGGGCGGGGCAGGTAACAGAATTGGGTGCCAAATATCGTTGGGTGCAGGTTTTTGAGAACAAGGGTGCGGCGATGGGATGTTCCAATCCACATCCGCACGGGCAGATTTGGGCCAGCAGTTTTTTGCCACGAATTCCGCAACAGGAGGAAGTAACGCAACGGGAATACTTTAAGCAACATGGCAAGCCGCTGCTTGTGGATTACCTGGGACAGGAATTAGAACGGAAGGCACGGATTGTGGAACAGAACCAGCATTGGGTGATGTTGGTACCCTATTGGGCCACCTGGCCATTCGAGTATCTGCTGCTTCCGCGCCGGCATGTAAAGCGGTTGCCGGAATTGACATCTGAGGAGCGCGCCAGCCTGGCTGAGATTTTGAAGAAGAGTTTGATTCGATACGACAATTTATTCGAAACCTCGTTTCCCTATTCAATGGGCTGGCATGGCGCTCCGCTGGATGGTGGAGATTACAAACACTGGCAGTTGCATGCGCATTTTTATCCGCCATTGCTCCGTTCGGCGACGGTGAAGAAATTTATGGTTGGATACGAAATGCTGGCCGAATCGCAGCGGGACCTGACGGCGGAACAGGCGGCCCAGCGATTGCGGGAGGTTCCGGAAGCCCACTATAAGCAACAGGCCCAAAAAAGTTAAGCGCTTTCACTGGCACCCATATCCCAATGGCCCAGAGTGGTTGAGTTAAGCTGGCGCCGTCGAGAGGCTGCACTAATTTTAAGGTTTCGATGGAGTCAACTTATCCAGTTTGGAAAAGCATTCAATGAAGTTGCCAACCATCGGCGAGTTGTTGGTGCGTTTCCAGACGATGAGTGTTTGGACAAGTGGAAGGCCGGGAGGCAATTCGCGAAAAACAAGGCCGGGCCGTTTGACTTCGGCAATCGTCTTGGTGGTAGGAGCCACGCCGAAACCAGCAGAAATCAGCCACATCTTGGAATGAACATCGTTGGCGTATTGTCCGACGATTGGCGTTGAGCCAGCTTTGGCACAAAGGTTGAGAAAGGTATCGTAGTAGCCATGCTGCAGCGAAGGATGGATCATCACCATCGGTTCGTTATGGAAATCCTTCCATTCGATAAGGCGTTGTTTGGCCAGACGGTGTCCGGCTGGCACGGCGAGCACCATGGGAGATTCCTCCAGAAAGTGAAAATCCAATTCAGGAAAAGCCACGGGAGGACGAAGCAGGCCGACATCCAATTGGTCCAGTCGCAAGCTCTGGAGCTGTTCGACGGAGGTCATTTCATGCAGCGAGAATTGAACTCCGGGAAACTGGTTGCGATAACTGCGCAGGATGGTCGCCAGGCGCGAAGTGGCAGTAGGAGCTAGAACACCGATGCGAAGAGTTCCCACCAAACCATGTTCCGCTTTTCGCACGCGTTGTTCTGCTTTTTCAGCGGCGGCCAGAACCGCGCGGGCTTCATCAAGAAAAACCCGGCCAGAGGCGGTAAGTCTAACCGAGCGGGTTGTGCGTTCGAAAAGTTTCGTCCCCAGTTCACCTTCCAAGTCCTTGATTTGCGCGCTCAAAGGGGGTTGCGCAAGGTGGAGACGTTCGGCGGCTCGGCGAAAGCTAAGTTCCTCGGCAACAGCGACAAAATAACGAATATGGCGCAATTCCATGATTAATACTTATAACATATCAATAGTGGAGTAAACATGTATTTGTAAATATCATTGTTCAAGAGCATAACGTGAGAAGCTGAAAAAAGAAAAAGACTTTGGCTGGAACTGCTGATTCCGAGCTCAAAACCTGTTTTGGTGTCATGACCTAACCTGAAAGTCGAACATGTGGATTGTCCGTTTAGCTCTTAGAAGGCCCTATACGTTCGTTGTCGCGGCGATTGTCCTGGTGTTGTTGACACCTTTCATTCTGTTGCGCACGCCCACGGATATTTTTCCCAATATCAACATCCCCGTCGTCAGCATCATCTGGCAATACGCCGGGCTGGATGCCCAGGAAATCGAACAGCGCATCCTCTATAACCACGAACGCTCCCTGAGCGCCACGGTCAACGACATTGAGCATATTGAATCCAATTCCTACAATGGCGTGGGAATCATCAAGGTGTTCCTGCAACAAGGAGCATCGGTTGATGCCGGCGTGGCGCAGATTACAGCCGTCGCGCAGACCATTCTTCGCCAGATGCCGCCGGGGCAAACGCCGCCACTGATCATTCGATACAATGCTTCGACTGTTCCGATTTTGCAGTACAGTGTTACCAGCAAGAAACTGGCAGAGCAGGAACTCTACGATCTGACACAAAACGCCGTGCGCGTTGGACTGTCCACGGTACAAGGAGCTGCCTTGCCTTGGCCCTATGGTGGCAAGACTCGCGTTGTCTCGGTTGACCTCGATCTTCCTGCCTTGAAGGCGAAGAATTTGACGCCGCAGCAGGTCGTCGATGCAATTAGTTCGCAGAACGTGATTCTGCCGAGCGGAACGGCGAAGATCGGTTCAACCGAATTCAATATTGAATTGAATACCAGCCCGAAGCTGCTGGAGGAATTGAACGATTTGCCGATCAAACAGGTGAATGGCGCGACCATTTACGTGCGTGATGTGGCGCAGGTGCGAGATGGGTTTCAACCCCAACAGAATATCGTGCGCAAAGATGGAGTACGCGGGGCCTTGTTGACCGTGTTGAAGACCGGTTCGGCATCGACGCTCGAAGTGGTAAAAGGCATCAAGAAGGCACTGCCTCCATTGTTAACAACGTTGCCTCCGGAACTCGAAGTCAGGGAATTCGCCGACCAATCGCTCTTCGTCCGCGCGGCAATCAGCGGGGTGGTGAAGGAAGGTTTGGTGGCGGCGGCTCTGACAGCTGTGATGATCTTGTTGTTCATCGGCTCATGGCGGAGCACGTTCATCATTGCCATTTCAATACCGCTATCGGTGTTGGCTTCGCTCGCAACTTTGAGTGCGCTGGGCGAAACGATCAACCTGATGACTCTGGGCGGGTTGGCGCTCGCGGTTGGTATCCTCGTTGATGATGCCACGGTGGAGATTGAGAACGTCCATCGACAAATGGGCCTGGGCAAACCGTTGGAGCAGGCGATACTCGATGGAGCACAGGAGATCGCGCTGCCGGCATTCGTCTCCACACTCTGTATTTGCATTGTGTTTGTGCCTATGTTCTTCCTGACCGGGGTGGGCCGCTATCTATTTGTGCCGCTTGCCGAAGCCGTGGTGTTCGCGATGTTGGCCAGTTATGTGTTATCACGGACATTGATTCCGACCATGGTGAAGTGGTTTTACAAGGACGTTAATTTCGCACATTTTCACGGACCGGTTGATTACAAAAACAGTTCAGCCTGGCTACGGCCTTTTCTGATGATCCAGGATCGTTTTGAGCGAGGGTTCGACAAGCTTCGCGCGGGCTATCGCAATCTCCTTTGCGCTATTCTGGAGTATCGTATTACCTTCGCGATTTTGTTTCTCGTGCTCTGTATTGGTTCCTGGTTTTTGATTCCACAATTGGGCCAGGACTTCTTCCCGAACGTCGACGCCGGTCAATTTCGTTTGCATATGCGTGCCCGAAGCGGAACCCGAGTGGAGGAAACCGCGAATTTGGTCGATCAAATCGAGCAGGCCATTCGCCAGGATATTCCAAGGGATGAGCTTGAAGGAATCCTTGATAATATTGGCATTCCTAATTCAGGAATCAGCTTGAGTTATAGTAATAACGGTTTGATCGGGGCAGGTGATGCAGATATCCTGGTTTCCCTCAAGGAGGGGCATCATCCAACGGATATGTATGTAAGGCGCCTCCGGAAAATGTTGAACCGGCAATTTCCGGGAAACATGTTCTACTTCCTGCCGGCGGACATCGTGAGCCAGACGTTGAACTTTGGCATTCCGGCGCCGCTCAACGTGCAGATCACTGGCCGCAATCTCGCGCAAAACCGGGAAGTCGCAGCCAGGCTAGTTGAAAAGATGCGGAGCATAGATGGTGCAGTGGATGTGCGAGTACAGCAACCCGGTGACCTGCCCAAGCTTAAGTTTTCCGTTGATCGCACCAAGGCTGCCGAGATCGGCCTTTCGGAAAAAGATGTGGCTAATTCCGTGCTTTTGAGCCTGAGCGGCAGCGGTCAAGTGCAACCCTCCTACTGGCTTAATCCCACTTACGGCATTCAATATCTGGTGAATGCCAGGGCACCGGAGCATGTGCTGGATTCTGTCGCGGCACTGAATTCCCTGCCGATCAGTGCCGGCAGACCGGGGGAAGGAAATGGCCAGATTTTTGCAAACGTTGCAACCATGACCCGCACCATGGGGAGTCCAATCATTACGCATTACAATGTGTTGCCGGTTATTGATGTCTTCGGCGGCGTGAGCGGACGTGATTTGGGCGGGGTTTTGAACGAACTTAAACCAATTCTGAAGGAGGCTGAAAAAACACTTCCTCGCGGTAGTCATATTATTTTGCGTGGCCAGGCTGAAACCATGCAATCCAGTTTTATTGGTTTGGGCATCGGCTTGTGCGGAGCGATTGTGCTAATCTACCTGTTGCTTGTGGTTAATTTCCAGAGCTGGCTGGATCCGTTCATCATTATTACCGCATTACCTGGTGCGCTGGCCGGAGTTACCTGGGGTCTCTACCTGACATTCACAACCTTGAGTGTGCCTGCTTTGATGGGGGCCATCATGAGTATGGGCGTCGCCACGGCGAATGCCGTGTTGGTGGTGAGCTTCGCACGAAGCAATTTACAGAGCGGCATGGACCCGATCAAAGCAGCTTTGACAGCAGGAGCCGGAAGGTTGCGTCCCGTGTTGATGACCGCGCTGGCGATGGTCATCGGCATGTTGCCCATGAGTTTGGGACTGGGAGAAGGCGGCGAACAGAACGCCCCGCTTGGCAGGGCCGTGATTGGCGGGTTGGTGTTTGCGACCGTGGCGACACTGTTCTTTGTGCCGGTGGTATTCAGCTTGATGCACCGCCGAGCAGGCAAGCCAGTGACCGAAAACCCCGGGAAGGATGAATTAAATTTGGAAGCGGTTTCAGCCTAAGTCTATTTTTCATGAAAACCTTGGAACCTAATGTTGCACCAGTGGAAAAGAAGCCTGAATTGAACGCACATTCAGAGCGCCACGATGAAGAAACTCCGACTCACCGTCCAAAACTTGGCTGGTGGGCCTTGCTGGTTGTGGTGCTGGTAATCGTCGGCGTGGTGGCAGGATTGGTGCCGAGATTGCGGCATCGTGAGCAATTGGCCAAGGATACCTTGGAAATGGGGGTTCCGACCGTTGAAGTGACATCAGCAGTTCGAGGGAAAGCCACCGCTGCGTTGACGTTGCCCGCGGAGGTCAAACCGGTCGTGGAAGCACCCATTTATGCCCGGGCCAGTGGATTTATCAAGAAATGGTATGTCGACATCGGTGCACAGGTGAAGGCCGGAGAAGTCCTGGCTGACATCGATACTCCGGAATTGAACCAGGAATTGGAAGCGGCGCGTGCCGCCCTGGTGCGAGCGGAAGCAGATCTGGCGCTGGCCAGGACCACCTCGGAACGCTGGACTGAACTGCTTAAAACCTCCAGTGTCAGCGAGCAGGAGGCGGCTGAGAAACAGGCTGACTTAAAGCTCAAGGCAGCAACCGTGGATGCCTCCAAAGCCAATATGCAACGGTTGACCGATCTCCAATCCTTCGCTCATGTGACAGCGCCGTTTGCCGGGACGGTCACCTCACGCAGCATCGACGTAGGGGATTTGATTAATGCAACCAGCGGCAGAGAGCTGTTTCGACTGGCTGATGTGCATACCTTGCGTGTCTTTGTCCGTGTGCCTCAATCCGCCACACCGAATATTGAAAAAGGACTCCAGGCCGTGATGATGGTGCCGGAGTGGCCCGCAAAGAAATTTCAAGCGAGAGTGGTGCGCACTTCCGGAGCGATTGATGCGAATTCCAGAACGTTGCTGGTGGAGCTTGAAGTGGACAACACAAACGACGAAGTGCTGGCCGGAAGTTATGCGCAGGTCGCCTTCAATGATATTAAGCAGGATCCCGCGCTGGTACTGCCTTCAAATACATTGATTTTCCGTTCAGATGGACCGCAGGTGGGTGTTGTTAAACCGGACGGAAAAGTGGAATTGCGGAATATTGTTTTGGGACGCGATTATGGCCGGTCATTGGAGATCCTTTCCGGAATCAGCGTCACTGACAAGGTGATCGTGAATCCTTCCGATTCTCTTACTTCCGGTGCCACGGTTCGTCTCCCCGAAACCAAGCTGGCAGATACAAACAAATAAAATTGCTACCCGGGCAAGAGATGAAACCAGCTTTGCTTTCAAAACTGTTCCCAGTCGCGTGTGTTTGGAGTTCAGGACTCGTAACCCTGTTCGTGGCAGGGTGCGCGGTGGGGCCGGATTACAAGAGGCCGGAGGCCACCGTCATCCCCCCGGCTTATAAGGAAGGGACGAATGGTTGGAAACTGGCTGAGCCTCAGGCGCATATTCCAAGAGGTGCATGGTGGGAGATTTTCCAGGACTCATCGTTGAATGCATTAGAAACTGAGGCCGCCAAGGCGAATCAGGAGCTACAGGTGGCACTGGAGAGTTTTGAACAGGCGCGCGCACTGTTAAGCGTGGCACGGAGTGGCTATTATCCCCATATCGAAGCAATTCCGTCGGTTACTCGTGAGCGCGATTCTGCAAACCGGCCGATCAATGGCGTTTCCATCGGGCGGGCCGACACCTTCAACACGTTTTCGTTTCCGTTGGATTTAAGTTATGAACTGGACGTTTGGGGCCGTGTGCGGCGGAGTGTTGAGTCGGCAAAAGCCACCATGCAGGCGAGCGCTGATGATCTGGCCACCGTTAAACTATCCATCCAGGCCGAAGTCGCGAACGATTATTTTAATTTGCGCGCGCTGGACAGTGAGATTTCATTGCTCAGGTCGAACGTGGTGGTGTTTGGGAAATCGCTTGAGTTGACGCGAAACAGGCGCGCCGGGGGCGTGGCCTCGGACCTGGACGTGTCCCAGGCGGAGACCATCCTGAAGACCACCGAGGCCCAATTGCCCGCAATCGCCTTGCAGCGCGCGAAGGCGGAACATGCCTTGGCGGTGTTGACTGGAAAACCTGCTTCGAGCTTTAGCGTGCCCGAGATGCCATTCCTGGCCCAACCGCCGAATGTGCCGTCGGGTTTGCCCTCAGACTTGCTGGAGCGCCGTCCCGACATCGCAACCGCGGAGCGTCTTATGGCTGCAGCCAATGCGGGCATCGGCGTGGCTAAAGCCGCATTCTACCCAACCATAAAAATCAATGGACTGGCAGGGTTTGAGAGCGTGAGTGCTGGAACTCTTTTTGACTGGCCCAGCAGGTTTTGGGCAGTGGGTCCCTCGATCAAACTGCCGATTTTCGAAGGTGGGGAGAACCGCGCAAATCTGACTCATGCTCAAGCGGCCTATCGGGAAAACGTGGCGCGTTATCGCCAGAGTGTGTTGGTGGCATTTTCTGAAGTTGAAGATAATCTGGCAGCCCAACATTTATTGTGGAGCCAGCAGGAAGCAGAGAATGCGGCATTGAAAGCCGCAGAGAAGACATTGGAGATTGCCAATAATCGCTATCGCGCGGGGCTCGTCACCTATCTGGAAGTAGCCACCGCCCAGAATGCTGCCTTGGATCGTGAGCGGGAAAATGTGCGTTTGCGGGGCGAGAGATTGCTTTCTACGGTTTCCTTAATCAAATCGCTTGGTGGCGGATGGGAAGCACCAAAGCAACTCTCCAGTTCGCACTAATTGGGGATATTGTCAGACAACGATTGCGTGCCGCTGGGTCATTTAGGCAACCAGATTTATTTGAAAGCTACAACCATCCAGATGATGAAACTCTCCGCCGAAGGTAGCTCAGATAGTCTTCGAGCGGAGTGAATATTTTCGATACTATTTGATAGTCACTGGTTTGGAGGTGGCGGCCTCTGCCCGTTTTGGGACTGCCGACCGGTGCCATCCTGAGGCGGTTGTTGGTCCGGAGTTCCGGGACCAGTTTGGCCATCGGGACCGCCTTGACGAGGATGGGGGTGGGGAGGGCGATATTCGTCGGGAGTCAATTGACCATCGCCATTCCTATCAAGCTTTTTCAAGGCCACGGAGGCATTGGCAATTTCTTCAGCGGAAATGATGCCGTCACCATTCGCATCCAGTACGACTTCGATTGGCGGCTTTGGCGGACGCGGTCCTCTATGTTCAGGGCCTGGAGTTCCTGACTGTGGCGGTTGCCCGGCAGGTGGTTGATTGTCCTCAGCACTGGTCGACAGGACAGTCATTCCGAGGGCAAGCGTGGAAAGCAGGACGAGTTTGTTCATTTTCATATATAACGCCTTCGATTTGTTATTCATGTTCTTAATCGGTTCACATACGATGCACTTTAAATAAACTCCAGTGGTGTAAAGCGTGTATGTGTAAAGAACTGAAAAATTGTTAAGCAATTGTAAAAGTTGCGGCTTTTCGTGAGAACCCTGGCTAAACTGCCAACATAACAGCAACTACCTGACCCATGGCACACATCGAATCGAACCAAGGCAAGAGTTCAGACAAACAAGGTTTTATCAAAACGCGTTTGTTGGTCATCGATGACGACAGGAAGCTCTGTCGGTTGATCAAGGATTACCTGGAACCGATGGGTTATGAGATCGCCCTTGCCCATACCGGACCTGAGGGGGCAGAGAAGGCGGTGAGCGAAACTTTTGCTGCCGTGATTCTCGACGTCATGCTGCCAGGCATGGATGGGTTTGAAGTGTTGAAGCAGATACGTCGCGCGTCGAATGTTCCGGTGCTGATGCTGACGGCGCGTGGTGACGAATCGGATCGGATTGTTGGACTGGAGATTGGCGCTGACGATTATCTGCCAAAAACCTTTTCCACTCGTGAATTGTTGGCAAGGTTGCGAGCCGTTACCCGCAGGAGTAATCAGACAACGAAAGCGACTGAAACGCCGGACGCTCAAGAAATTGTTATCCAGGATCTAAGGGTCAATGAAGGCTCGAGGACTGCTGTTCTGGGAGATAAGCCGCTGGATCTCACCCCGGTTGAATACGATTTGCTGGCTTCACTTGCGCGTGCCAAGGGAAGGATAAAAAGTCGTGAGCAATTACTGGATGAAATTGCGGAAAGAAATTACGACGTCTTTGACCGGTCAATCGACGTGCATATCTCAGCCTTGCGCAAAAAGCTGGGAGACGACCCTAAAAGCCCGCGGTTCATCAGAACCGTCCGCACGGCGGGTTATATGCTGATGAATCCAGCAGAGAGATATGATTGATCGAATGAAGGTCAGATTTCCACTTTACTCGAAGATACTGCTCTGGCTGGTCCTGAATTTCGTTATCCTTGCCCTGATCTTTTTCGTGTTTGTAAGCGGCCAGTTACACTTGGGATTGGATTTCCTGATCGCTGGTAAAGCGGGCGAGCGGATACAATCTGTGTCGGAGGTCGTCAGCTCCTCCCTGAGCGAAGCTCCCCGAACCAGATGGAATGAAATTTTGCAGAGGTTGGGCAGCTCTTATCACGTGCAGTTCCTCCTCTACAGAAATGATGGGGAACAACTGGCGGGGGATGAAAGTACCAGCGTTCCAAAGGCAGTTCTAAACAATGTCATGGAGAATCGCCGGTTGCCCCAACCTCCGGAACAGGTCGGTGTTGGCGAACCAGGTCGGCCTCCACGTCCGGAGGATGATTTTGGTCCTCCAGAAGCAGGGCCTCAAGGCCCGTTGAGGCGCCCTGTCGTGCCTGATCCGCTCCTGACTGGCCCCCATTCACGTTTTATTGTGCATACCTCTGATCCCAGCCAGTACTGGGTGGGTGTGAGGATGAAAGTCGATGTCCCAGGCAGGCCCGGACCATCGCCGCCGATGACACTCCTGATCATGTCGAGGTCGCTTCAGGGTGGTGGTCTGTTTTTTGATTTTGTGCCATGGATTGGGGTTGGGCTGGGGGTGCTTGTCGTTTCCGCGCTGCTGTGGTTTCCTCTCGTCCGTGGCATAACGAGATCCATTAGGGAGATTACCCGAGCCAGCGAAGAGGTAGCGGCTGGTAATTTTGAGGTAAGAGTGAAGGATGGACGCAATGATGAACTTGGAAGGCTTGGCGGGTCGATCAATCGGATGACCGAACGGCTGGCCGGGTTCGTTTCTGGACAAAAGCGGTTTCTGGGGGACATCGCCCACGAGCTTTGTACTCCGATCGCGCGCGTGCAAATGGCGCTGGGAGTTCTGGAGCAACGCGCCAATTCAGAACAATCCAGCTATGTGGAAGATGTTCGCGAAGAAGTGCAGCATATGTCCAGTTTGGTGAACGAACTGCTCTCCTTCTCGAAAGCCTCATTGGAGCCAGCCAGGATCAAGCTTAAAGCAGTTGATCTGAAACCAATAATCGATCAAGTCATTCATCGTGAAGGAAACACTGAAGTAAATATCCAAACAGAAATAGCTGAACACCTTCAGATAATGGCTGAACCCGATTTATTGCATCGCGCATTGGCGAACGTGCTGAGGAACGCAGTCAGATATGCCAGTGAGGCCGGGCCAATTGTAATCTCAGCAAGTAAGGAAGGTGCGAATGAAGTTTTGATTTCAATCGCCGATAGTGGAAGCGGCGTTCCTGAGGCTGCAATAGCCCAGTTATTTGATCCATTTTACAGGATCGATGTTTCCCGGGCGCGTGAAACCGGGGGCGTTGGCCTGGGGCTCGCGATCGTGAAAACCTGTGTTGAATCCTGTGGCGGGCAGGTAAGTTGTCGTAACCGGAAACCCTCTGGTTTTGAAGTGCTCGTCCGGTTAAAAGCAGCCTGATGGAGCCAGTTTGTAAATTAGTCCGTCTCCTTGTCGGGCTTGAGGTAAAAATAGAGCAAGCCAATGACCATGAGCACCACTCCGAAGATTGCCCATGGGATTGAGGTGACGATCATGCCACTGACTGCAATCATGAATCCGAGGCAGGCGAGCACCATCTCAAATTCAGCCAAATAACTCCGTGTATCTGCAGGTTCGTCTTCCATAATATTCCTTTTCGTTGCCGATACATTAAACTACACCAGTTTAGAATATGCGCCAAAGTCCCCCAATTGGCCTAAGGATTTGACCTGCCTTGCATTTATAAGACTTTCCAGCAGGTTGACTAAGTCTTAATTCGAAACAAAGTGGAGAAAAGTGTGAGAGAAGTTAAATCGCCAGGTGATCAGGTGCTGTTGTTTGCCAGCAATTTTTTTAAACATCCCAAAATGTTGGGTTCCCCCATACCGAGTCCGCGTTCGCTCATTGAGCAACTATTAAAAAGGGTGGACTGGAATTCGGCACGGGTGATCGTCGAGTATGGACCCGGTGTGGGAACCATTACCAGGGAGATACTCCTGCGAATGCATCCTGAAGCAACTCTGGTGGTGATAGAGATGAATCATGATTTTGTTGAATATCTTAAAGAGAGCTTCAAGGATGCGCGTTTGCGGGTGGTGGAAGGTTCTGCCGCAGAGGTGCAATCCGTGCTCGAAGAGTTGGGACACCCGCAGGCAGATTATGTCATCTCGGGAATTCCTTTCAGCACAATGCCTCCTTCCATGAGGGATGAAATCGTGCAGAGAACATATTCGGTGTTGCAACCGAAGGGCGCGTTTCTGGTTTACCAGTATTCGCGACGAGTGCTATCGAGTTTGGAAAGGATTTTCGGCAAAGTGCAGCGGAGTTTTATGCTTTCGCGTGTCCTGCCGGTGTGGTTCTTTTATTGTTGGAGACAATGAAGCTAAACAGCTTGAATGGGTTTCGACCGTTCGCTCAATGTCCCGCCTTGGGAAGGGTGGAAGTTTAAGGGGCTGATGTTTTTGGTTGCGTGTCCGGCAATACGCGCGCTTCGGTGGAAAGTTTATAGGTCTGGCCGCTGGATGAAGTCAGTTCCGCTTCCACCAGAAAAGCTTCATAACCAGTCTTCGGGCGCTCAATGGTTGCCTCAGTCCCGCCACTGGTTGTGACTGTTTTCAACTGATGGTTGGACCATCGATCTTTCCGAAAATCCCGATTGGTTGAAACCGCCGTCCAGAGTTGGACGGATTTAACCGGTTGATCCACCGTCACGGTGATGCTGGCCGTATCATTGGTTCGATAGGAAATATTCCAGTTCATTTGCGGGAGAGTTTGATGGTCGGCAATCATTTGATAAAATGCTGCCAGGGTTTGCATGGCTTCCTTACCGCCATTGAGATCATGCCCGGCGTTAGGTGTTTGGTAGATCAGTTTTGGGCCGGGCAGGTCATTCCAATAATGTCTCAATGAATCCACTGTCCAGTAAGGATCATTCGTGCCAAGCAAAAGCAGTTTTGGCATGTTGTAACGAGAGCGGTAACTGTAGGGATCGACCCATTTGGCCAGTTCGCGCATTGGCGGTTCATTCATGTGAGAGAGGAGATCGGCATCTTTATAATCATTAATTTGCTCGCTCTCGGTTCCGTAGACCTGTCTTTGCCATTCGGTCTGGGCTTTCATGTTTAGCATATCAATGACCATGGGAGCGATGGCAACGACTCGTTTATCCACTGCAGCCGTCAACCAGGTGGTCCAACCACGTTTGCTGGCGCCGGTGACGACGAAGCGTTCCATTTTCTGGTTGAATTCCTGTTTCGAAAAAGCCTGGACAGCATCCATTCCACGGGCGGCGCTTTTCACCATTGGGAAGAGCAGCGGCCAGCTTTTATCTCCCGTTTCCAGATACTTGGAAAAGGAGTAAGCAATCAAGGCATCCTCACTCTTGCCGCCATAAAGAGGTTGATTGGGAACGGAGGTAATCACGGCGGTGATGGCTCCGGCTCTTTCAGCGAGCATCTGCAGAACTGGTATTTGGCGATCTCCATTGCCATTACCGGTAATGAACAACAGTCCAATGTCAGGGGACTTAACAGTTTTTGGGCGTACCACCACCAATTTGTGAGTCCAAACTGTATCCCGCCACTTTTGCGAAACGAGGTCGATGTGCGCAATTGTGACCCCATCCTTTTCCTGCTTGTTGATCAATTTCCATGAGTAAGAATCGTCCGCCTGGCCGACATAGTCCTCCAAAGCACCTCCGCGCACAGGTGCCAAAAAGGAGGAATGGAGCAGGGCGACCAGAAGCAGCAGCCGATAAGGAAAACGTTGGATTGATAATGGCATATCATGAGCGTCGAACATCGAGCATGAAAAAGCAAGACAGCGAGCAGGCGAAAGAAACAAGGCCTTTGATGAAAATCAGCTCTTTTTCCAATAATCCGGCAGTCCTGGTTTGGTTTCGATCAGGATCTCCAGAATCGCCTGGCGGGTTGGGGCGGACAGAGTTTGAAAATCCGGGTCTGGATCCTTACCGGTCAGGATGTCGTGGAGCTGCAAATAAAGCTCCTGTTTCATCTTGTCAGGAAGATTTTCAAAGGATTCGGAGTAAATCAGGAAACTGCACGGATACTTGAACAACCTTGTTTGCAAGTCGAACTGACGCAATGAACGTCCTTGATGATCTTTGGGGCCAAGGTTTTCAAAATCCTTGCTAAAGTCGGAACTGCCTTTGACTGCATCCTTAAGGGGAACTTCCTCCGTAAACAGGAGTGTTTTCAGAAACGCCTTTTCAATGGTCTTCAGATACCGCAGGTGACCATAAGTTTGGAGGGCGATGGTGGCTTCGAAATTGAGGCGGGTGATGAAATTATGCATGTGAACCTGATGCTCCAACACCATCAAGGCGACAATATCGCTGGTGGGTTTTGGATAGCTGGTGGTCTCGATGAATTGCGCGAGACTGGTTAAGTTGCCCAGATAATTAGGTTCTTTCGCCTGGCGCTCAAATGCTTCCTTGCCGATGAGGTTGCCGCGATGAATTTGTTTGCCATGCGTGCCAGTGACGTACCAACCGCCCCAGCGTTCAGAAAAGGGAGTTGTGTCATCCACTTCCGAGGTGCCATTGCTTAAATCGACAACACCCGATTCATCGGTGGCAAAGGAGCGGAGCAGGTGGCCCGGCACACCCATGCTTTTTGAGGAGGCATGGCATTCAAGGCATTGATCGTTGCGCACGAATCTGGGCTTGCCAGCCTCGCTTTGATTCAAGGTGAAAAAGACACCGCCCAGTTTTGAGTCCGCCATGGAGATTTCCAGCATGGGAGATCCGGGGATGAATCCGACGTAGACATCATCATTGAAGAACAGTGCGCGCGGAGTTTTGGGGGAAATACGTTCACGCTGAAACGAAGTTTTTGAAAAGACCAACATTTGCGAGGAACGGGGGATTTTCAAGGCATCAAGAACGGCAGGAAGATAGCCAAACTCAGGATCATATTTTAGTTTTGCCTCTCCTTTGTCCAAACTTTGTTGCAGCCGAAAGACCGGTCCAGAGGGTTGAACCTTATTATAATTAATTGTCCCCTCATCGAAAGGCATCATATGCGTGGAGCCCTGGAAGTCGGCTCTGCCAGTTAAGCAACTGACAAACAAAATGCCTGCGATCAAAAACCTTGAAAGAACCTGTCCCAGGGGACGTTGTGCAAACCACATCATAAAAAGCTGTGTTATTCTACCAAATCCTGGTCTGAGCGCTGCACTTATTTTGTCAAAAACCAACCCTGTTTCATTTCAAATTCTCGAATACAGGCTCCGACGCCTGAGAATGAGATTTTATTGAATTTGGAAGAGCATTTATTTACCAGCGCTCCAACCGCCATCGATAATAAATGCAGTGCCGGTGACGCTGGCAGCGGAATCACTCGCCAGATAAACAGCGGCACTGGCAACTTCGTCCGGGCGCAACATTTTGCCCGTGAGTTGAGTGGAAGACATCTCCTGGTAGGCTTTTTCCGGGTTGGGGTACTCCGCGATGCGGGCTTTGACGAAGGGAGTTTCGACCCGACCCGGGCAGATACAATTTATGCGAATGCCCTGATGTGAATGGTCCATGGCCATACTTTTGGTCATACCCACCACGGCGAACTTGGTTGTGCAGTAGGCAAGACGGTCACGAATGCCGACGATGCCGCCAATCGAAGCCATGTTTATGATCACGCCATACTTCCGGTCCAACATGGACGGCAGAAAAGCTTTGGTGAGATTGAAGACGCCGCGAACGTTGACTGAATAGAGGCGATCAAGCTCGACGCCGGTTGTTTGTAAAATGGTGCCAACGGAACCGACGCCCGCATTGTTGATGAGCACGTCAAGCTGGCCATGTGTCTCAAGCACCTTTTTGGAGACTTGGTTGCACACCTCTTCGTTGGCCACATCGAGCGGGATAAATGAGGCTGTTCCTCCCGATGAGTTCAGGGTTGTAACGATCTGTTCGCCAGCAGGGACATTTATATCGGCGATCAGAAGTGTGGCGCCAGCTACTGCGAAGGCTTCGGCCATGGCAGCTCCGATCCCGGAACCCGCGCCCGTGATTAGCACAACTTTACCAGTTAGATCGATCATGGAATAGCGGGACACCAAACCAAACTCGCAGGTGTGTCAGTAATTGTCAGGTTTTGGGGTATTCCGTTCAGAGCAGATGCAAATAATCTAGTTAGCTCCAGCCTTTTTTAGAAGATCAGCCGAATCGGAGTTGCTGGATGCGAGAGCCAATTGCAAAGGGGTTTTACCCATTCTTTCCCTGGCATTGATATCCGCCCCTTTGGAAATGAGTAGTTCCACCACGCTTTTGTGATTCTTCTCCACGGCCCGGTGCAACGGCGTCTGATTCCAATCATCCCTGGCATTAAGATCCGCCCCTTTGGAAATAATAAGTTCGGCAATTTCTCTTCTATTGTTGAGAGCCGCTGTATGCAGAGGAGTAAACGAAAAGAAACCTTTGGCATTTATGTCTGAGCCTTTGCTGATGAGAAGTTCGACGATTGGCAACGATCCGGTTTTAACGGCAACGTGCAGTGAAGTGTCTCCTGCGCTGTCTTTGGCTTTCAGATCGACATTCTTATCGAGCAGAGCTTTTACAATATCCGTGTACCCGCGCTTAGTGGCCATGAGGATGGGGGGATCGGCTGAGGAGCCTTTGGCATTTATGTCCGCCCCTTTCGAGATTAAGAGGAGACTGAGATTCGTCAGCCCTTGAAGCATCGTGGTGTTAAGAAGAGTCTGACCGTGATTGCCTTTGGCATTTGTGTCCGCCCCCTTGGCGATGAGGGTCTCAGCCAGCTCCTTATGGCCTTCGTCGCCCAGTGCAAGTGAAAGAGGAGTCTCATTGGCCTCATCCTTCGCGTTTACGTCCGCACCTTTTTCCAACATGAAGTTCACGAGATCCCTGACACCAAAGGCCACCGCCATATGAAAGGGGGTGATTTTGCCTTTATTGCCAGTGTTCACATTGGCCCCCCGGCTGATCAGGTATCTGGCGACTTCCGGATGATTGTTGCCAATTGCGTGATGCAGGGGCGTGTTGCCCACGCTGTCTCCCAGATCGATCGTAGCGCCCTTATCCAGAAGCTTGGCCACGGCGTCCTTTTTATCGTTTTCGGCGGCGATGACCAGCGGGGTTTCGCCTTTATCGTCGGGTTGGTTGGGATTCACTCCCGCGCTGATGTTCAGTTTAATTTCTTCCGCGTTACCACTCCTGGCTGCCTCGAAGATTGATTGGTTCGGCTGAACCGGCTTGCTGCAGCCGAAGAATGAGAGGGCAATCAATGATGAACAAACCGTCGTCGTGAGGAATTTCGTAAATTCTTTCATGCGATGCTCAGGTGTCACAGGTGATCTGACAGGAGTTTAATTTCCTCGCGCACTGGTTGCAATGGTAATGCGATGCGTTGCAAAAAGTAAATATGCGTACAACCTATTACATCACAGCGCTATTGACTGGCCATGGGTTGAAACTGCAGGTTATATTAATTCTGTATCTGCCCGATTGAAGACCTGTGGCGGATATCTATTTTATAAAATTCAATGAAAAGAATTTTGTTGGTTGAGGATAGGGAAGATGATGTGCTGTTGCTGCAGATGGCAATCAAAGACACACCTCAACCAGTTGCGATGGAGATAGTGTCGGATGGTGAACAAGCCCTTCACCACCTTACGAAAGTTCTGCCCACGGCTAATACCAAGGATTCCCAGGTCCCCGACCTCGTTTTGCTTGATGTTAAGTTGCCGAGAGTGGATGGCCATGAGGTCGTCAAATGGATACGGCAGCAAATGCAGTTTACCGCCATGCCTGTTATCATGCTTACATCCTCAGACCGACGGGATGATATTTTGAGAGCCCTAAGTTTGGGGGCTAACTCGTATCTGGTGAAAACGGGCGACATGGGGAAATTCCGGGAATCGCTGCAACTCCTGTTAAAATACTGGTTCGACGTGAACCAAAAACTTCCTGAAAGATAGGCGGACAAGTGAAGATAATGTGTTCAGCAGGCATTATATGTGTCGAGACATGCGGTTTGGTTGCGAGCTTGACATTGTTTGATTTTTGAGTGAATAAATGGAAGCCACACACAGACTGAGGGTTATGCGTTTAGTATTATACGCTGATTCAAAAGAATCGGATCAAGTTCTCGTTCGTCGTGCTTTCGAGCGCTACGGCTTCACCCAAAACCTGATAACGGTTGGTGATGGCGATGCGGTTATTGCTTATCTGTCAGGCAGAGGCAAATACGCCGACCGGGACCTGTTTCCTTTGCCAGCACTTATTGTGCTGGAAACCAGGCTGGGAGGACGCGTTGCGCGCGACCTGGTGCAGTGGATTCGTTTTCAAAAAAATTTACGCAAGATACCCATCGTTATCTTTTCCAGTTGGGAAATGTCGTCGGACATTCAGGAGGCTTATAACATTGGAGTAAACTCCTACATTGTGAAAGCCAGCGACCCGAAAGCCTTCGAGTCCCAAGTTCGCCGCGTGATTGACTTCTGGTTGAGGTTTAATGTCACTGAGGGAAAGATCCCGGCCGGCCTCGAAGTTCCTCCGCCCGGGCTTGAAAAGAATCAGAGAAACTAATCCATCTCCAGCCGCCTTGCATATTCCCCAAGTGCGGAAAAATCCACAAACTTTTCCTTAAAACCAACTCAAAGAGCAGCATCTGGACTTGACACTTAGCGATTAGCTGGTTCTGTTTAATACTTCGATATGCAATTATCTCAAATCATTCTTTATGTAGAAGACAATGAGTCGGACGTGCTCTTCATGCATCAGGCGATGAAGAAAATCGGCCTTTCGAAAGCACTCCAGGTTGTTTCCGATGGTGACGAGGCAATTGCCTATCTCGACGGCAAGGGCAAGTATGCCGATCGGCGCAAGTATCCCTTTCCTTCGCTTATCTTTTTAGATCTGACCCTTCCGGTCGTTACCGGCTTTGGTGTGCTGCAATGGATCCGAAAGCAACATTCAATGTTGGCATTGCCAGTCGTGATCCTAAGTGGCTCGCGCATGGAATTCGATCTGAACCACGCCTACAAACTCGGTGCGAATGCGTACCTGATCAAACCCTCAAACGGTGAGGATCTGGATAATGTTCTTGGGACAACCGCTAAATACTGGTTGAGCTTGAATCAACAGCTTCAGGCGCCGCAAAGCGATGAGCGGGGAGGTTCAAACCATGATGAGCCTTCTCGTCGGCAAGTTATTCCGCTGGCGAAGAGCCTTTTGGTCCTGGCGCAGAAGTCCTTAGAGGTCACTGGTTTCCAACCTTCCGGCATATGACCTTTCGGAGGGATGTTTTTATTCCAAGGACAGTAGTGCACCCATGAATCTCAAAACGACCGTGCCAAGCCTGAGTAAGTTAACCTTGCTATTAAGCATTAAGCGGACGTAGTTTTCCTGATGTTGTTGCTGAACCCAACGAACACATTACAGAAAGGCAGTTCCTGATTCGATGCAGATGCAGCCTACAATATTGCTCGTTGAAGACAATGCTGAAGACTATTTGCTCTTCAAGCAGGCAATAGCCAGGGTCTATCCCCAAGCCGGTTTGCATTTGGCACCCGATTTCCCTACTGCCTTGCATTATCTTTATGGCAGCGGGCCCTACCGTGATCGCGAGCTCTTTCCTTTTCCTAGCTGCGTGTTTGTAGACCTTACTCTCCCGGCCATTCCCGGCAAGGCGCTGGTAAAATGGATTCGAGAGCAAAAGGAGTTCAAAAAGCTGCTGATTGTGGTTCTGACCGGATCGCGAGATGGCAAGGATATTGCCGAGCTCTATCGACTGGGGGCCAACTCCTTTATCAGCAAGAGCGGCGATGTTGAGGAAATGGCCAAGACGCTTCGCGACATGAACAGCTTCTGGGTCGCACACAACCTGATCGCTGATTTCTCAGCTTCTGTACCCAATCCTGGCAAACCGTCCGCTGATACTCGCGGAGCATCCTTCTTTTACATCAAGCCGGATTGGCCGGACTTCGAGCCCCCAGCGACGCCGTAACTTTTTCGGCACATGCAGATGGAGCGCAGCGACCACGTGGGGATGATTCCAATTGAAATTCTCCATATCGTGCGGAAAAGCCAGAATCAGTGGTTTGGTGTGAACAGGAGCGGGAAGCTCAATCCAGAATCAGCTCCCTTAATTAGTTTCTGCTTCATCTCCAACCGGCCATGCATGCGTTCAACCGCTCTCTTTTGACCATGGCCAACCCGGTTTGGAGCGCAACCTGCCACGTCTCACCCATACCTCACGGCCCGAGGCATCACTTTCGTCGGGAACAGTCCAATGAATCCGAATGGTTGCCAATTGCGTATAGTGTGCGATGGATGAATTATAATACTGATGGTTGGAACAATTCAGACTGAGCCTATTTTGATAGCGGAGGATAATCCGCAGGAAGTGGTTTTGCTGAAGATGGCGTTACGCAAAAATGGCATTGAAGGCCCAATTCACATAGTGCCGAATGGTGAAGAGGTCATTAAATACTTGCGCGCCGATAGTCCTTACAATGATCGCAAGACTTACCCCTTTCCAGCCACCATCTTTCTTGACCTCAAAATGCCGTTGCGCGACGGCTTCGGCGTGCTTGAGTGGTTGAAGAAGCATCCTGATTGCGCTGTTATTCCCACCATTGTCATGACTTGCTCTTCAGAACCGGATGACATCAAGCGGGCTTATCGGTTGGGAGCGAACGCGTACATGGTCAAACCAACTGCGATTGAGGAATTTACCGGAATGATGCGTCTCACCATCGATTACTGGAGAATCTGTGCAAAGCCTGAGATTTTGGAGAATTGCGTAACTTGAAGTGTCTTTGCTTAAATGGTTCGAACTGAAATCTGGTCGCTTCCTCTGACTTGGTTTATGTAGCTGGAGTGGCATTGCACTTTGCACCAGAAGGAGGAAGAGTGGAGTGGTATGACAGAGACGAGCAAAGCCGAAGAGTTCGAGACTGTGGGAGACTGCGTGTTTTTTCGGCCAAGGGGCAACGTGACCATAGGGAAGGTTACGGAATTGGCCATTGTAGGAATTATCTATGCGCGGGAGCGTAAGATTTCAAAACTTGTGTTCAATACCACTTCGCTTTTCGGTTATTCACCTCCAAGCATTACTGAGCGCTATGAAGCTGTGACACGCTGTGCTCCAGTTGCGATGGGCGCTGTTCACGTTGCCCTGGTTACGAAACCGGAACGTATGGACGCCCAGCAATTCCACGAAGTCGTAGGCGCCAACCGCGGCCTTACGACTGACGTTTTTGTGACGGAAGAGGAAGCCGTTGCATGGCTTGCAGCTCATGAATAAGCCCGCTGAGATTTTCAACAATGTATTCCGGCAAATTGACCAGAACTCACGGACTCCACCCTGTGTGGTTATATACCGAATGCCAAAATTAATTTCCGGAATGGGGAAAGGAACCGGGAATGAAAGGAGGCGATAAGCCTGATGAAAGTGGGACTGAAAAGCCATGAGGACTTTGTTAGTCGTTGGGTACAGGTGCTTTTGATTTGAGGCGGCGTTGTCGGCCTGGTCGCTATCTAAGGATAGCGCCTGCAGCCTCCGCCTTGCCTCAAACCAAAATCCCTCCTGCCATCCGGAAATTTCTTTCGGCAATCGGTATAGTTGGAACTCAACATTCCCAGGTTCAGCTCAAAACCGTCCATTTACCTGATTTTAGGTGAGTCACCGTGGACATTGTCGTGTCTAACACCGCGGCGAACAAGGTGATAAATAGCCAGAAGGATGATTGCACCTATTACAGACGCGATGAAGCCCGCGTTTTGTCCCTCACGATACCAACCCAAGGCCTGACCGATGTATTTAGCGATGAAAGCGCCAGCAATACCCAATAACGTGGTAATAACAAAGCCACCCGGATCACGTCCCGGCATCAATAACTTTGCGATCACACCTACAATAAAACCGATGATTATGGTTCCTAGAATGTGCATACTAGTTTCCTTTGTGTCTCATTTTACAACTGAGGAATTCGGCACCAGCCAAACGCCCTGAAGAAAATTTCAGTGAGGAAAGGCAATGGTGGTAGTGGGGTATTTGCCTCCGGAATCCAAACTGGTGCTGGATCATTGATATGCATGATAACGCCGATGTTTTGCGCCAAGGGCCGGTACTGAATTCCGAAGAAAGGAATTGAATGGGCAGGTTGGGTGGAATTGGTTTATTTTTCCAGCATGGGAAAGAAACTGTTTTTGTTGGACGGGATGGCGTTGGTTTACCGGGCTCACTTCGCACTGGTCGCCCGTCCGATTTTTACTTCGAAAGGTGTAAATACGTCTGCGCTGTATGGGTTTACGCAAACGTTGCTGGAAATTATAAAGAATCAGCAACCGACGCATTTTGCGGTGGCCTTTGATACGGCTGCACCGACGGCAAGGCACGTTGAATTTCCGGAATACAAGGCACAGCGGGAGGAGATGCCGGAGGATTTGAGCAAGGCGTTACCTCATGTACGCCGGATGGTGGAGGCTTTTAACATACCCCTTATCATCTGTGACGGTTATGAGGCGGATGATCTTATCGGGACCTTGGTTCGCAAGGCGGAAAAGGAGGGTTTCGTTTCCTATATGGTGACCCCTGATAAGGACTTCGGACAATTAGTGGACCAGAATACCTTTCTATATAAGCCATCGCGCATGGGCGAAGGAATTGAAATTCTAGGATTGCCGGAGATTTTGCAGAAGTGGGGTGTGCAAAGGCCGGAACAGGTGATTGACGTGCTCGGGTTATGGGGCGATGTCTCGGACAATATTCCCGGTGTGCCAGGCATTGGAGAAAAGACCGCCGCAAAGTTGATCGCGCAATATGGGTCGGTGGAAAATTTATTGGCGCACACTGCGGAGTTGAAGGGAAAGCTGAAGGAGAATCTGGAAGCGCATCGTGAACAGGCCTTGTTGTCGAAACGCCTGGCGACGATTAACTGCGAAGCGCCATGTTCGGTGACTTTGGAGGGGTTGGAGGTTAAAAAGTGTAACGAGGAGGCGTTGAAGAATCTCTTCGTTGAATTTGAATTCAACTCCATCGGGCGGCGGTTGTTTGGCGACGACTACAAGGCAGGCAGGGGTTTCGATGAGACCACGGCCCAGCCTCAAAGTGCAAAGAAGGCTTCGGCTGCGCGGGATAATCAGGTGACAGAAGAATTTGCTCTTTTTTCGGAAACCGAAGAGCCAAATCAGGCGGAGGAGGCGCCAATCGCATCAAACTTAAAAACCATTAACGACGTCGCGCACGACTACCGGTTGATCACGGATGGAGAAGGACGGTCCAAGCTGATCAAGCAACTGGCGGGGTTGAAAACATTTTGTTTTGATACCGAGACCACAAGCCTGGACACGAAGGAGGCACGCTTGATCGGGTTGGCGTTTGCGTTCGAGAAGCAGAAGGGATTTTACGTGGCGGTGCCGGCCGATCCGGAAGAGGCGAGGGAGATTTTGCAAGAATTTCGAGCGGTGTTTGAGAACGAGCAGATTCAGAAGGTGGGGCACAATCTGAAGTATGACCTCGCGGTATTGAAATGGCATGGAGTGGGGGTGCACGGAAAGCTGTTTGACACGATGTTGGCGCATAGCTTGATTGAGCCGGAGATGCGTCATGGGATGGATTACATGTCGGAAGTTTATTTGGGTTACAGCCCCATTTCGATTACGAAACTGATAGGCGACGAGAAGTCGAAGCAGTTGAACATGGCTGACGTGCCGGTGGCCAAAGTTGCGGAATATGCGGCAGAAGATGCAGATGTGACGTGGCAGTTGTGGGAGAAGTTGGAGCCTCTCTTGAAGGAAAAGGGGCAGGAACGGGTCTTTTACGAGGTTGAGGCGCCACTGATTCCGGTGCTGACAGCCATGGAATATGAAGGAATCAAGGTGGATGCTTCGGCACTCGCGGAATTTTCGACGCAACTATCAAAGGAAATGGCCAATCATGAGCAAACGATTTATCGGCTGGCCGGGCAGGAGTTTAACTTGAACTCACCGCGCCAACTGGGGGAGATACTTTTTGATAAACTCAAAATTTCCGAGAATGCGAAGAAGACCAAGACCGGGCAGTATGCGACGAACGAGCAGACCTTGATGGATTTGGCAGCAGATCATGAGATCGTGCAGCGACTGTTGGATTATCGCGGGGCAACAAAGCTGAAGTCGACGTATGCCGATGCATTGCCGGGAACGATTTGGAAGCCAACGGGGCGAGTGCACACGACATTCAATCAGGCAGTGACCACCACGGGACGATTGAATTCGCAGAATCCCAATTTGCAGAACATTCCGATTCGGACCGAGCAGGGGAAGGAGATTCGCAAGGCGTTCGTGCCGAGGAACGAGGACTATGTATTGCTGTCGGCGGATTATTCCCAAATTGAACTGCGGATCATTGCGGCGCTGAGTCATGAGCAAGGGATGTTGGAAGATTTTGGCAGGAAGCTGGACATTCATACGGCCACGGCAGCGCGTGTGTATGGAGTGCCGCTGGACCAGGTGACGCCGGAGATGCGGCGCAAGGCCAAGATGGTGAATTATGGGATTGCGTACGGGATTTCGGCGTTCGGGCTGGCGCAGAGACTCAGGATTCCGCGCAAGGAGGCCGCGACGATCATTGAACAATATTTTGCGCAGTATCCAGGAATCGCCAAATACATGCGGGACACGATTGATTTTGCGAAGCAACATGGATACGTCGAAACGGTGACCGGGCGAAGACGCTACATGCGGGATATTCGTTCTGCCAATGCGGCCGTGCGAGGAGGCGCGGAGCGCAATGCGATTAACGCACCCATTCAGGGGACAGCGGCGGACATGATCAAAATTGCGATGATCAACATCCACGGTGAACTAACGAAGCGGAAGTTGAAGAGTCGGATGTTGCTGCAAGTGCATGACGAATTGGTCTTCGATGTTCACCAGACTGAAGAAAATGAGGTGCGTCAGATTGTGGAAGAGAAGATGAGAACGGCAATTCAGTTGGAGGTGCCAATTGAAGTGGAGATTGGCTCGGGGAAGACCTGGCTCGAGGCGCATTGATTTGTGGTTTAGGGCAGCGATGATGGGATTGAGCGTTCTCAATAGGGTTGATACTCCATGAGTAAAATACTTTCCAATCTGTTGCGCAGGCACGAATTCAAACCTAACTTGATGGAGCAGGAGAGAATGTAAAACTTCTTGTTTTGCAAAATTCATCAAACAAAAGCCCGCGCAGGCGGCAAACTTTGAAGGAAAAGGATGAGTGCCAAATTAAAACAGCCTGGTCCAGGCAGAGTGGTGGCAACGAATGTTGTCTGCATTCCATTTTCATTGGTAAACACCTATATGGTGGCAAACAGGGATGGGAGTTGGGTGTTGGTGGATGCAGGGCTGTTTTATTCGACGGCCAAGATTTTGCGAGCAGCCGACCACTGGTTCAGGGGGACAAAACCTTCGGCGATTGTGCTTACACATGGGCATTTTGATCATAGGGGAGCCTTGAAAAAACTGGCGGCCCACTGGGATGCGCCAGTTTATGCACATGAGGAGGAAATGCCGTTTTTGACAGGCAAGGAAGATTATCCAGCACCCGATCCCACCGCGGGTGGCGGGTTGATGACGCTGATGTCGTGGATGTTTCCGCGCCGGGCGATTGACATTTCAGGCCGCGTGCAACCTTTGCCGGCAAATGGTTCCGTGCCGGGCATGAAGGAGTGGCGCTGGATACACACACCCGGACACACTCGAGGGCACGTTTCCTTTTTCCACGATAAAGACAAGGCGTTGATTGCAGGGGATGCCTTTGTCACGGTAAAACAGGAATCCTTGAGCGCCATCATTTCGCGGAAGCAACAAGTGCATCGGCCGCCGGCTTATTTTACGCCGGATTGGGATGCGGCGCGTCGTTCGGTGCAGGAACTGGCCAGATTGGAGCCGTACAATGCCTGCACAGGGCACGGCATCCCGATGAGCGGGCCTCATATGTTGAACCAATTGCAAGAGTTGGCCAGGAGTTTCAATCAGGTGGCGGTGCCGAGGCATGGGCGTTATGTGCGTAAAAGAGAACAAGAAATCGCTGCTCCCGATTTACAGCCGGCTCATGCGTCATGATTGAGATTTTACTATCTGCACCCTGTGGAATCTCACCACAGACGGGCTATCATCCGGGCTTGTAACATCAAGCGGTGCAGAAAGTGACAGGCCGAAGAATTTACTTCGCAGACGAAAAATTGATTCCAGCCCTCAGCACATGGCGATCTTGATTTGAATTACCATTGCCTGGAGTACCTGCAATCATCCTACTTTACAGTTCCAATCAGACGGGCGCAGCTTTAACCTCGGCCTGGACAATCCCAATTTCCCTGGCTGTCCAATACGAATCGAATTGTGATAAAAATCGAATCCGCAACGCTTCAAGATGTTCCACAGTTAGCCGAGCTTTTGCATGAATTGTTTACGCAGGAGGCGGACTTTATGCCGGATCACGAGAGGCAGGTGCGGGCGTTGAAGCAGATTATTGGGCAGCCGGAGCTGGGATGCATTTTGGTGCTGCGAGAGATGGATGAAATTCTGGGAATGGTGAATCTTCTTTTCACCATTAGCACGGCGGAAGGCGGGCGGGTGATCTTGTTGGAAGACTTGATTGTGCGACGCGAGCATAGGGGGAGGGGGTTGGGGACGATGTTGATGGAAGCATGCATTGCGTTCGCAAAGGAAAATGGGATCAGCAGAATTACCTTGCTGACGGATGGGGATAACGCTGAAGCAATTCGTTTTTATCATAAGCATGGCTTCCAGGCTTCGCCCATGAGGCCGCTACGTCTGCGTGTAGAGAGTTAGGGCGGATTCTCTGGAGAGGACAGACTAAAGGGTTCTTTACCAGAGATAAAAAGGACGCCTCGTGAGGAGGCGTCCTGGCAGATTGTCTCGCAAGGAATGACTATTTGCCTTGTTCCTTCGCCCAGGAGTCGCGGAGGGGGATGGTGCGGTTGAACACCAGGCTGCCTAGTTTGGAATCCTTGGGATCGGTGCAGAAATAGCCGAGGCGTTCGAACTGGTAGCGAATTTCCGGCTTCGCGTTGGCGAGGCTGGGTTCGAGTTTGGCGTCCTTCAAGAGCTCAAGCGAATGAGGATTGAGAAATTCCTTGAAGTCACGGCCTTGCTTATCGCCATCAGGTTCTTCCACGGTGAAGAGGCGGTCATACATGCGCACTTCGGCATTGAGGGCGTGCTGGGCGGAAACCCAATGAATGGTTCCTTTCACCTTGCGGCCTGCTGTAGCGCCGCCGCTCTTGGAATCGGGGTCGACGGTGCAATGCAGTTCGATGATTTCACCTTCATCATTCTTGATGACCTGCTCGCACTTAATGATGTAGGCGTAGCGGAGGCGGACTTCACCTCCAGGCATAAGGCGAAAGAATTTCTTCGGCGGATTCTCCATGAAGTCATCGCGCTCGATGTAGATTTCACGAGAGAATGGAACCTTGCGTGTACCGGCGGTTGGATCCTCCGGATTATTAATTGCTTCGAGTTCCTCGACCTTGCCTTCCGGATAATTCGTGAGCACCACTTTGATCGGGTGGAGAACAGACATTACGCGAAGGGCGCGTTTGTTCAGGTCTTCACGGATGCTGTGTTCCAACAGGGCGATGTCGGTCAAGCCGTTGTATTTGGTGACACCAATGCGGGCGCAGAAATGACGCAGCGCTTCGGGGGTGACGCCGCGGCGCCGCATGCCGGCAATGGTTGGCATGCGAGGATCGTCCCAACCGGTGACGAGATTTTCTTCAACCAGTTGCAGCAGCTTGCGCTTGCTCATCACTGTGTAACCGAGATTGAGGCGGGCGAACTCGATTTGCTGCGGGTGACTGGGAGTCTTGAGCACATCAAGAATCCAGTCATAAAGGGGGCGATGCACTTCAAATTCCAAGGTGCAGATGGAATGGGTGATGCTTTCAATGGAGTCCGACAGGCAGTGTGCGTAGTCGTACATCGGGTAGATGCACCATTGGTTGCCCGTGCGATGATGTTCCACCTTGCGGATGCGATAGAGCGCGGGGTCGCGCATGTGGATGTTGGGCGACGCCATGTCGATTTTCGCGCGAACCGTTTTGGAGCCGTCAGCAAATTCACCGGCACGCATGCGGGCGAAGAGATCGAGATTTTCCTCAACGGAACGATTGCGGAAAGGGCTTTCCTTGCCGGGCACAGTCGGAGCGCCGCGAAACTCGATCATTTGCTCCGGGGTCAAATCGCAGACATAGGCCTTGCCCATTTTGATTAGCTGTACAGCGAAGTCATAGAGCTTGCCGAAATAATCGGAGGCGTAGAATTTCTTTTGTCCCCAGTCGAAGCCGAGCCAGCGGACATCTTCCTGGATGGAATCAACGTATTCGACGTCTTCACGAGCTGGATTGGTGTCGTCGAAGCGGAGATGGCAGATACCCTTGTTTTCCAAGGCAATGCCGAAGTTCAAGCAGATGGACTTGGCATGGCCAATATGGAGGTAACCATTGGGTTCTGGAGGAAAGCGGGTGACGACGCGGCCACCGTGTTTACCTGTACGATTATCTTCGGCAACGATATCGCGGATAAAGTCGGCTGGCTGGGGAGCGGCACCGTTGGCAGCATTCTCCACGGGTGCGGCAGCAGGTTCGTTATTTGGCGTAGTCATGTCTAAGCTTTATTTCTTATATAAATGACAATTTTGCCAGACGAATTTGCTAATGAATAGCATTTTTACCAACATACTCGGGTATTGAAACGAAATGTGAAGCAGTGTAGTTTCACCATCCTGCCGGTAGCGGCAGAAAGTTAAATCTAAGAACCGAATACCATATGGCACTGCGTTTAGGCGATGAAGCGCCGAATTTTACGGCGGAAACAACTGAAGGTACAATCAACTTTCACGAATGGCTCGGCAATGGTTGGGGGATTTTGTTCTCCCATCCCAAGGATTATACGCCGGTTTGCACAACTGAGCTCGGCGCAGTGGCCCGAATGAAAAGCGAGTTTGATAAACGCGGTGTGAAAACCATTGCTGTGAGTGTCGATCCTTTGGACTCGCACCACGGATGGGTCTGCGACATCAATGAGACGCAAAAGACCACGATGAATTTTCCAATCATCGCCGATCCCGACAAAAAGGTCGCCAATTTGTACGACATGATTCATCCAAACGTCGATGATACGGCGACTGTGAGATCGGTGTTCATTGTCGGGCCGGATAAGAAAGTGAAGCTGACGCTCACGTATCCGGCTTCGACCGGTCGTAACTTTTTGGAATTGCTGCGCGTGATAGATTCACTGCAATTGACCGCGAAGCATAAGGTGGCAACACCGGCGAATTGGGTGGATGGGGAAGATTGCATCATCTCGCCAGCGGTGAAGGATGATGATGTGCCGAAGCTCTTTCCAAAGGGCCAGCGCCGGGTGAAACCGTACTTGCGCTACACACCACAACCCAACAAGTAAAAACGGTTTAAAAATAGAATCGCGAAATCCCGGTTGCGTGCAGCGGCCGGGATTTTTCTTTTGGCATGGGTCAAACTACCGGTGGGATATTCCCTATTTAAGACCATAAAATTGAAAGGAGGTTTGATAAGGTAAACTTAAATTCACATTGTCTTATGAAAAAATTATGGATTCTTTTAACCGGGCTTGCATTGGTTGCCGCAGGATGTGGCCAAAGGGACACAGGAGGCACTGGGAGCAGTACCGGCACAAGCGGGGGCTACAATGCCAGCAGTAACATGGAAAAGATGAATACAAATGCTGCTGGCGGGCCTGGCACGAGCAGCAGCACTTCGAGCGGAGGCGGTTCGTATAAAAGCACCGGCACCAATACTTCCAGCGGATCAAGTTCAGAAAACCCAAAATAGAGCGGTAACAGCGGTTTGTAACAGGGAGTTTTGTTGAGTTGGTCTCCGAAAGAGGGGTATAGGGCAGACAGTGAAAGCAAACGGGCGCAATCATGTTGCGCCCGTTCTGCTTGAAAGAGGCTAACGAGAGTTAGAATAAGATTCGGATACCGCCACGAAGGAGAAAATAGTCGGAAGCGCTGTGAACCAGATTATAGGTCACATCACCATAAATTCCGGTTACAGCATTGAACCGAAATTCCACGCCGCCACCGAAATGGCCACTGAGCTGCGTGCTTGGGTCAAATTCGCAGCCCGTACCCGCAATGGCGTAGGGAGCAATACGATATTCTTCGATTGGGAAGCGGTAAATGGCACTGGCGTGAAGGAAATCGAAGAATGCATGGCCATTAAAGCCGATGTTGGAATCAACACTTAACCCGATTTCACGAGTAAAGAAATATTTGCCACCAAAACCAAAACCAAACTGCCCTTCATTCCTGCCACGATCCCGGCTGTACCAGTTGAGCCCAAGGTCGAGAGCGATTTCCTCGGGATTGAACAGGGCTCCAGAGGATTCTGATGCCTGAAAATGTTCGCTAAACCATGTAGTCGTATTGTCAACTATTTGGGCTTTTGCAGTAGTACCTGTCAATACGACTGCTGCAACTGTGCCAGCTATAAGAATTATTTTCATTCTGATTTTAATGGATGTAACCAATTGAGCGACCCCTCCACCCACATTTATGACACGAAAGGGCGAGGTGGCTTCCGGATAGTCGCGCACTCTCGCCCTGTTTGATCGGGGAGGAACCTGATCATTACGATGAGAATAATTTCAGAATCCCAAGGAGGAGAAAATGGGGTGTGTACCCCACGAGAGGAGTGAAATTTTTTTTTAATGCATCCTGGATTTAAAGAGCGATTGGTTTTGCTGCTCCCTATTCCATAAAAGTTGGACGTTCAGCTTGGAAGCAAGGTTTTAATGAGGTGGAAAAACCAGGCTGCCAAGCCACCTACACCTGCCGGATCAAGGACTATCGAGGACTGCTGGCGGAGCACTTCAATCTCCGCTGGCAGTCGTAAAGCAGGGCCGAGCTAGCGACGGGAGCTGGCGGTTTTACGTGCTGTGGTTGTTCGAGCGGTACTTCTTCGTGAGGAAGAAGCCTTGGCAGAACGCGTGCGTGAGGAGCCTCCACGTGCGGTTGACGCTCTCTTCTGGGAGGAGGATTTCCTGGCGGAAGCCGGACGTTTGGCTGCCTTGGTTTCGCCTTTTTCCGCACGCTGCTTATTTACGATGCGGGCAGCGACCTCCTTCTTGCGACTGCCATATCGACCGGAGCGGCTGAATTTCTGAACCAAACCTTTATATTCGCGTTCACGTTTTGAACTGGCACCTCTAGGCATATATTTTTTCCTTTTTGAGTTAAGTTTCTTAAGCGTAACAGCATGGCTATTACCTGTTGCGTACCGTCCATGCCGATCTTACAAGAGTCAATGAGAGTGAAACCTGCTTTTTAGCCGGGATTGTCCCCGGTTGACAGCTTTTGTAACCGTGTTCCCGGGAGAAATACGCTGCTTGAAATATAAGCGCATGATAATGAGGAAGAGAGTTCATCATCCCATTGACGGCAAAAGCGTACAGGGCGAGCTAAAGAATAGCTTCACGGCTTGTGCTGGTATTTTCCAATCAAAAGGAAACCGTAAGGCAGGGGGAACTTAAGGAAGTGACAGCGAAAAGGGAGAAAATGAAAGCGAAGTATTTACAATCACTCTTGTTCTTGGTGAGTTTCATCGTCACGGGTTGCAAAACCTATGAGTATCAAATCATTGAACCACCAAACCTGGCGCAGACGATAAACAAAGAGCCGGTAGTAGTTCATTATGAGCCTTTTGAATATCGTTTTACGAAGCAGGCGGGATATTTGTCCATGAGAATCATCAACCCCACCGATGATCGGATGACGCTGCTGGACAATAGAAGCTACGTCGTCGATCCCAGAGGTGAATCGCACCCGATCAGAGGACGAGTAATTGGGCCGCATAGTCACACTTCAATGTTGCTGCCCCAAACCCCCCAATCATTTCAGCGAGTAGTTCCAAATTACGGTTTCGGCGCCTGGCCCGGTTTTCCGTATCCCTATACTCCTTACTACGGCGGATTCTATGATGAGTTCTATTATGGGCCGTTGGTCGAAACCTACCAGGTTATCACTCCTTACAATTGGGACTGGAAGACTGGGCGTGCACGAATCAGTTTATCCTATGATCGCCAGGGAATGACGTTTGAGCATGATTTTGTAATTGAGCGGAGAGTGGCAAAATAGCACCAGGCGTAGTCGGACGGAAACAAGAGAAGCTGAGCAGATGGCGGCCGATGGTAGTACCTGAGATTAAAACCCACCCGTGGAAACAGGAAATTGGCTCGGCGTTGGGTTGAGGGGGTTATAGGGATTTTGGAGCATTGGAAGAAAGGTGCTAATTTGAGTCTGTATGCAGATTGAAAGGGATTAAATATGTCGAACATTCGCAGCCTGAGATTGAGACAGTTGCACGGCCAGTTGGGAGAGGTGGTATACGAGCTGACGAAGGTTCAATTCTTTTCCTCCAGCGAAACGTGGAAACCCGCGATCAATGCCTATCGTTGCGAGGAGTGCATGACCATCTGCGTGGACCTGGCAGGGGTGAATAAGGAAACCATCGATCTGGAGGTTGAACCCCGGCGGTTGCTCATCAGTGGAAATCGGCAGGCACCAGAGCCATCGGACCATGAATGCAGGGCGGTGCAGGTTTTGACGATGGAGATCGATCATGGCCCGTTCCAGCGTGAAATCGAGTTTCCTGTGGATGTGGACACAGAACGGGTTAAAGCTGAGCAGCACAACGGGATGCTGTGGATATACCTGCCATTGCAATCGCACGCGTGAAATGGAGCGAATATACAATCGGGAAGGAGCAAGGATTTTACCATGACCGCCAAAGACAATTTCATGATTGACCCAACTCCGGCAGATGGTGAAGGAGGCCAACAAAATCCTCACGTGATCGGAGTGGCGCGCAAGGAGGACGATCCGGATCAGCCAGTCATACCGGAAACCTTGCCAATACTGGCGATTCGAGGGTTGGTGGTTTTTCCCGGGACGGTCGTGCCATTAACAGTGCGAAGGCCAACCTCCCTGAAACTTTTGGAGGAGTCTTTGCCCCAGAGCAAGGTCATCGGGCTGGTCACACAGCAGACCAATGAGGAATCGCCCGGGCCGGACGATCTTTATAAAATCGGAGTAGCGGCAAATGTCTTGAAGCTGATCCGGCAACCGGATGGTTCGGCGGTCATTGCAGTACAGGCCATGAGGAGGTTTGCGATCCGGAAGGTGGTCCTAACGCATCCGTTCATCAAGGCGGAGGTGGAGGTGCTCTGGCCGATTATGCCGCCGAAAGAGGATAAGGAATTTGAAGCAGCGGTGCGCAATTTGCGGGAGACGGCTTTGCGACTGATCAAAGTGACGCCTGATGTGCCGGAGCAGGCCAGAGCCATTATCGAAGGGATGCAGGATCCCGGACAAATGGCGGACTTTCTGGCGAGCAATCTGAACATGGAGGTACCTGACAAGCAGCAGCTATTGGAGGAGTTGGACGTGGCGAAGCGCGTGCGCGCTGTACAATTGCGGGTTTCGAGCCAGTATGAAATTGCTCAATTGCAGCAGAAATTGCAGCAGGATGTGGCGTCCCAGTTTACGGATGCACAGCGGAGGGCTTATTTGCGGGAGCAAATCAAAGCAATTCAACGCGAATTGGGTGAGGAACCTGAAGGAGCCGATGAGCAGATCGAGGAGTTAAGGAAAGAACTTGAGGAGGCTCAGCTGCCCCCGGAGGTCATGGAGCAGGCGGAGAAGGAACTTAAACGCTTGCGGGCGTTGCCACAGGCGAGCCCGGAGGTTTCGGTCATTGTTGGCTACCTGGAATCGTTGGCCGATTTGCCCTGGAACAAGCGAAGCGAGGACAACCTGGATCTGAATCAGGCGCAGAAAATTTTGGACAGGGATCATTACGATTTGGAGAAAGTTAAGCGCCGGTTGATAGAGTTTTTAGCCGTACGTAAGTTGAATCCGCGCGGACGAGGACCGATTCTTTGCTTCCTTGGTCCCCCTGGAGTGGGAAAAACGAGCCTTGGGCAATCGATAGCAGACGCTTTGGGTCGCAAGTTTGCGCGGATGAGTTTGGGGGGAATTCGGGATGAAGCGGAGATACGCGGACATCGGCGAACTTACATTGGTTCCATGCCGGGTCGGATCATCCAGGAGATGCGAAGAGTGGGGACGAAAAATCCGGTAATCATGCTGGATGAAATTGACAAGTTAGGGGCTGACTTTAGAGGAGATCCGGCCAGTGCATTGCTCGAAGTATTGGATCCGAGGCAAAACAATGCATTTGTTGACCGGTATATTGACGTGCCATTTGATCTCTCGGAGGTAATTTTTATTGCGACGGCGAATTACATGGATGCAGTGCCAGCGCCATTGCGTGATCGCATGGAAGTAATTGAGTTACCAGGCTATACCGAGCGCGAGAAACTTGAGATTGCGAAAAACTATCTCGTGGTTCGGCAACTTGAAGAGAACGGATTAAAGCCGGAGCAATGCCAGTGGGAGAAGAGTGCGCTATCCAGGGTAATCGAAGATTATACGCGGGAGGCTGGCGTTCGCGAATTGGAACGGCAAATCGGAGCCGTGTGCCGTGGGATTGCAGCGAGAGTGGCTCGAGGTGAAATACAAGCCATGACAGTAACTCCACAAATTGTTCAAGAAATGCTTGGGCCACCCCGTTATATTCGCGAGACACGGCTGAAGACCAGCAAGCCCGGGGTCGTGACCGGATTGGCGTACACGCCCATTGGAGGCGAGGTGTTGTTCATTGAAGCAACCAGGTATCCTGGCAAAGGTAATATTACTTTGACCGGGCAAATTGGAAATGTCATGCGCGAATCGGTGCAGGCTGCCTTAAGCCTGGTGCGGAGCCGGGTGAAGGAACTCGGCATCAGTGCGGATGCATTCAGGGATATGGATATTCATGTGCACGTGCCCAGCGGTGCGGTTCCCAAGGATGGGCCGTCGGCAGGCGTGGCGATGTTCACGGCAATTGCATCACTTTTTAGTGATACGCCTGTACGATCTGAAGTGGCCATGACGGGTGAGGTTACCTTGCGCGGTTTGGTGTTGCCGATTGGCGGACTAAAGGAAAAGACGCTGGCCGCTTTGCGCGCGGGAATCGAAGAGGTAATTATTCCCAAGCTTAACGAGAAAGATTTGTTTGATTTGCCCGAAGAGGTTAAGAACAAACTGAAGTTTACCTTGGCAGAGAACGTTGATGATGTATTACGGGCCGCCTTGGAGCGCGAAGAGGAAGAAAAAATTCACAACCGGCTGAAGGGGAGTGGGGGCGATGGCACGAAGCCAAGGCCGAGAAGCCAATGACCCTCCCGTTTCGACCTGAGGTTGGCTGCAACTACAGGCCGCAACTATCAGATTTATTATTGAATGGATGAGTTATGCCGACTTGTGCAGTGAAGCCAACTTTCGTCTTCTGTTGTTTTCCAATACTATGAGCGGATTTTTGGACTGGAGCGGTTTAACCGGATCTGCCAAACCGACCGGACCAGTTGTGTAGTTGGCGCCTTCGGTGCGCCACAGACCGCGGGCAGCTGCGTCCAAGTTGGGATTTTGACTTCGTGGTCTGGGGTGGACTCGTTTAACCCCGCTTTTTTTCATTCGCACTGAGATGGGCATAATATTCCTTTTAGAAAGCTTCGGGATGGTAGTGAAGTTGCATAAAACGACATTTACTGATTCAAACTATCCTGTTTACCGCACACACACAACCGCGGGTGCGAATATTAATTAGCGCTGAATTTGGACCACAACGGTCAACAGAATCGCTACTTCATCCCAAGATTTGGGGATGACTAGTTTTTCAGGTTCCATCAAGGAAAACCGTTGGCTTTCAGGGTTTTTCCCCATGGAGGAAGCTAAAGAACGGAATTATTATTTTTTCTATGGATCAGAGCAACACTGATACAAAAAACAAAGCTGGCACAGGATCATCAGTCGTCTCTTGTAGATTTGAAATGGAAAAAGTGGACGAGGTTGTAATCCAGAGGGTGTCGGCTGGCACTGAACTGAACCATAAACGGCCTGAAAAGGCCAAGCTGCTCGATATTGAGGAACTTACAGCCCTGTTGGTTGAAAATCAAAAGGAGTTGGATTCCAATTCGAAATTAGGTCTGCTCAGTGTTTTGCTGCCCCGATTAAAGCGATTACCGCGTCATCTCACACCATAAGACCAAAGGTTATGCATAACTCTTTCGAAGATTCCGCGAGAGCGAAATATCAATAACATTATGGAGGTCTTTCAACCCATTCAGGCGGGTTTAAATTTAAAGCCAGAGTATCTTTTCAACATCAAACCATTGCAAAACTAGCTGCGGCATTGGATGCCTTGGAAACCAAAAAGTTAATGCTGCTTCTGAGCCGCGCAAAAGATAAATCAAATGTCTATAGAGCGGGCGCAAGTTGTTGCGGGCAAAAAGGCCATGGCAGCGTGTCAGGGTGACATCCCCATTATGGGAAATTGGGAAATAAGGTCGTAATTGCTGAATCTGAGCTCTCTTAGGATCAGGAGGAGTTGCTGGCAATCCCAGTTAAACAAGAAGGGGGGGATGAACAATTTACAATGAGATTACACAAAACGGTGGCACCACACAGGTTCTGCTTTCGTATGCGCAGGAACGCTTATGGTTTCTGGACCAGATAACGCAAGCCAGTCCGCTCTATAGCGTTTCTGCTGCAATCCGAATCACGGGGAATCTGAACGTTGAGGCTTTGGAGTGGAGTCTGAATGAAATTGTGGGCCGGCATGAAAGTCTGCGAACAAATTTCGTTTCGGTGGACGGTCATCCCAAGGCCTTGGTCTGTGCGCCTTTCTATGCAAAGTTGGAAACAATTGACTTGGGAGAGGTGGAACCAGCGAATCAGGAACAAACCCTGAATCGTCTGTGCAGGGCCGAGACAAAGGTTCCATTCGATCTGACCAAAGATCCGCTGTTGCGAGCAAAGCTGCTAGGCTTGAGTTCCTCCGATCATGTGCTGCTGCTGATGATGCACCACATCATCTCAGATGGCTGGTCAATGGAACTGCTTTACGTTGAACTGGGAAAATTATATTCCTGCCGGGTTCAAGGTGCAGAATCCCCTTTAGCTGAGTTGCCAGTTCAATATGGCAATTATGCGGGCTGGCAGAGAAGACGGTTGCAGGGTGAACGTCTGGAAAAAGAGTTGGCTTATTGGCGGACAAAATTGAGAAACCCTTTGCCGATGCTCGAACTGCCGACAGATCGTCCACGTCCAAAAATGCTTTCTCATGCTGGAGCGGTTCGCAGAATCCAATGGTCGGAGAAGTTTTCTGATTCCATACGCAAGCGGGCGCAAACTGAGGAAACAACTTTGTTTCTCCTGTTGCTGACGGCTTATAAGGTTCTGCTGCAGCGGTACACCGGGTTGGAGGATATCGTGGTGGGAAGTCCCGTGGCAAATCGCGATCAGACCGCCATCGAAGGGCTGATTGGTTTGTTCGTAAATACCCTCGTCCTGCGGACCGATGTTTCCGGAGCGCCGACTTTCAGGGAACTGCTGACACGAGTTCGAGAAACATTTTTTGAAGCACTCGCTCACAAGGAGGCTCCTTTCGAGAAACTGGTTGAGGAACTAAAGCCGGAACGAAGTCTTACCTATAATCCCTTGTTTCAAGTCATGTTTCAGGTTCAAAATGATCCGGTGCAGAAACTGAAGCTTTCAGGGCTGGAGTTAAAGTTCCTGCCGATTGAAGAAGGAGCGGCCAGGTGCGACCTCACATTATCCATAACGGAATCGGAGGAGGGGTTGGTTTTGGCTGTGGAATACAAAACGGATCTTTTTGACGATGCCACAATTGATCGCCTGCTTGAGCATTACCGAGTTCTGCTGGAAGGCATTATTTCCAATCCTAATCAGCGCATTTCCGATTTGCCGATATTAACGGCCGGGGAGCGCTACCGATTGCTGGTGGAATGGAACCAGACGCGAACGGATTATCCAAAGAATAAAACCATAGCAGAATTATTTGAGGAGCAAGCCTCTGCAAGTCCCGATGCAGTGGCATTAGTCTTTGAAGGCAAAAGCCTGTCATACCGGCAGCTTAATCGACAATCGAACCAATTGGCGCATTACCTGATCAGGTCGGGGGTGCAGTCGGGCGAGTTGGTTGGACTCTGTTTGGAACGGTCGTTTGAAATGATTGTTGGCTTGCTGGCAATTTTGAAGGCCGGAGGCGGTTATGTTTCCCTGGATCCTACTTATCCCAAGGAGAGATTGGCATTGATGATGGAGGATGCAGAGATCCGGGTACTCCTGACCGAATCCAGACTGCGCGAAGCCCTGCCGAGACAAACAAAGAAATCCGAACCAGGTCACGATATCCTCAAAGCCATTTGTTTGGACAAGGAGTGGAAAGCTGTCAGTGAGCAAAGTGGAGAGCGTCCAATTTCCTCTTGTGGACCTGAGAGTGTGGCCTACGTCTGCTTCACTTCCGGATCGACTGGACGTCCCAAAGGTGTTTGCGTTCCCAATCGTGGAGTAGTTCGGTTGGTGAAGGCGACAAATTATGCCTCGCTGACCGGAAACAATGTTTTCCTTCAATTGGCGCCAGTTTCTTTTGATGCTTCCACTTTCGAGATTTGGGGTGCACTGTTGAATGGCGCACGGCTGGTGATTTTTCCTCCCATTCCTTCCTCGTTATCTGATCTAGGCAGTTTTATCGAAAAACAGCGGATCACAATTTTGTGGCTCACGGCCGGATTGTTTCATCAAATGGTGGAGGAGCAGGTTGAAAGATTAAAGAACGTCCGCCAGTTGCTGGCGGGTGGGGATGTCCTTTCTGTGCCGCATGTTGAAAAGGCCCTTGAAATTCTTGAGGACTGCCAGTTGATCAATGGGTATGGCCCGACAGAAAATACGACGTTCACCTGCTATCATGCCATACCACATCGGGTGCCGGCAGATCGCTCCATCCCGATTGGAAAACCAGTTTCCAACACCACTTGTTATGTTTTGGATTGTAATTTGCGGCCGGTCCCAATCGGAGTATACGGACAGCTCTACACAGGTGGAGACGGTCTGGCGTTGGAGTATCTACAACGAAATGAGTTAACTGCCGAGAGATTCATCGACAATCCATTTGAAATTCAAACAGGATCAAAACTTTATCATACGGGAGATACTGTCCGATATCTTTCTGACGGAAATCTGGAATTCCTTGGCCGGACTGATTCCATGGTCAAAATCCGCGGATTTCGCATTGAACTGGGAGAAATTGAAGCCGCCATCGCCGCTGATGATTCCGTAAGGGATTGTGTGGTGGTGGCGCGCAAAATCTCGACCACGGAGAAGCAGCTGGTGGCTTACGTTGTGCCAAAAGGGAAATCAAAGCCGACTTCCGAAGCGCTTCGGTCGCATTTAAAAGATAAGTTGCCGGAATATATGATGCCGTCCGCTTACGTATTTCTGGAAACTCTCCCACTTACTGCCAGCGGAAAGGTAAATCGGTTGGCCCTGCCTGATCCGGAGGGCACCAGGCCTGCGCTCGACCATAAGTATCTGGCTCCCAGGGATTCTGCAGAGGAGCAACTGGCGGGTATCTGGGAGGAGCTCCTGGGTATTCGCCCCATCGGAGTTCACGACAAATTTTTTGAATTGGGAGGCCACTCGTTGCTGGCAGTCCGATTATTTGCGAGAATTGAAAAAGTGTTCGGAAAGAGGCTTCCGCTTACCATACTGTTTGAAACTCCAACCATCGCGCAGTTGGCCAATGCCATTCGTGAAAAAGAATTGTCCGCCTCCAGATCCTTGCTGGTGGCAATTAAGGATGGTGGTTCCAAGCCTCCATTGTTCCTGGTTCACGGAGCAGGTGGAGGCATTCTTTGGGGCTATGCCAATTTAGGAGCATGCTTTACTGATGATCAACCCATCTATGGGATTGAATCACCAGGTATGAGAGGAATGGCAGAGCTGGAAAGTATCGAAGTGATGGCCAGCCGGTACGTGGAGGAGGTTCGAACGTTGCAACCTCGAGGCCCCTATTATCTTGGCGGCTACTGTTTTGGAGGAAATGTCAGCTTCGAAATGGCGCGGCAGCTATCCCGGATGGGAGAAGAGGTTGCGTTCCTGGCGCTGTTCGAGAGTATGCCCATCAATACTTCATACACCAAAGCGCCATGGAGACGGGCAAAGTTTTACAGGGGATTCCTGCTTAATCTTTATTATGGGTTGGAAGATTTTTGCAGGCTTAAACCCGAAATCCGCCGCAATCTCTTCGAACGGAAGGCCAGGGTTATTCGACGAAGAATTTTAAATTTAATTAAACCAAAGCGGATGGGACGGTCGCATTTTGACCTGGAAGGGGTCATTAATACCGAGCAAATACCAGAGAACGAATTAAATCTGTGGCAGATTCACCTTCGGGCCTTTCAGGAATACGTCACAAAACCTTATGTTGGCCGCATAACCTTGTTTAGGACACGCAGGCAGCCGTTACTTTGTTCCTTTGACCGCTCGCTTGGCTGGGATGAATTTAGTCTGGGTGGTGTTGATGTGAGGATCATTTCCGGTTCTCATGGGAGCATCTTTACGGAACCAAATGTGAGCCAGCTTGCCGGGGAGCTTCGCAGCTGTTTAAGAGCTACCTCGGAGCGCTTGCCTGCTTAATCCGACCTGCTTGGCTCGCGTTCATACTTAAATTATTGGGGACTACGGTCTTTACCTACTTTGCGATGGGAGTCCATCGCCATCAGTTTATGGAGGTGATGATATCCGGGTGCAGCGGAACTGTAATCCTCGAAAAACTCCAGAACTCATGGGTTTAAGTCAAAATCGTAAGACAAATTCAAAGGCGCACGATGCTGGCAACCATGAGAGCCTAAGATTTCAAACTACTTGAGCAAAATTTCATGAATTGGCGATATAACGAGACAGGACATACGATGGCAGATTTATTTTCCGACCGAACCGAAGCAGGTCAAATACTTGCAACCCGCCTGAGGTATCTGGCTGATCGCCCGGATGTGGTGGTGCTTGCCCTCCCGCGAGGCGGTGTGCCTGTGGGTTTCGAGGTGGCTGAAGAATTACATGTGCCGTTGGATATTTTTGTTGTGCGCAAGCTTGGTGTTCCGGGACACGAAGAGTTGGCGATGGGAGCAATCGCGTCTGGTGGAATCCGGGTTGTGAACGAAAAAGTGGTGGATATGCTCGGCATTTCGGAGCAACTCATCATGCAGGCAGCTGAGCAGGAATGGAGTGAGTTGCAAAGACGGGAAATGCTTTATCGCAACGGCAAGCCGCCAGCACATATTCAAGGGAAGATTGCCATTTTAATAGATGACGGGCTGGCCACCGGCGCCAGCATGCGTGCGGCCGTGCTTGCGTTAAGACAACAGCGACCTGCAGGCATCATCGTGGCGGTGCCGGTCGCGGCCCCGGAAACCTGCGCGGCTTTTGAAACAGAAGTTGAACAAACCGTTTGCCTTGAAACACCAGAACCGTTTTATGCGGTCGGGCTGTATTACCGCCATTTCCCCCAGGTAAGTGACGAGGAAGTGCGGGAAATGATAAATCAATGCGCCGAAGATGTCGCCACGATGGGAGCGCACTCGCATGGAGCAAATGGCGAAATATAAATGGTTATGGCCCTAGGCATTTCCAGTTCCCTGATCGATTTAATTCGTGAAGTTGCCATACCTCTGACGGGTTCCAGTTGTGACTACGACTTTTTATTGGAATCGATCGGAGATGCGCGGTTTGTACTTTTGGGAGAAGCCACCCATGGTACGCATGAATTCTATCGAACCCGGGCGGAGATTACAAAGAGACTGATAATAGAGAAGGGGTTCACAGCCGTGGCGGTGGAGGCCGATTGGCCGGATGCACATCGGGTGAACCGATACATTCGAAGTGATAGTGAAGATGTTGAGGCCAGCGAGGCGCTGGGAAATTTCAAGCGCTTTCCCTTATGGATGTGGCGGAATGCCGATGTTCTCGACCTCGTCGGGTGGTTGCGTGAACATAACGATCAGGTAAATGCCAATGAGAAAAGGGTGGGGTTTTACGGCATGGATTTATACAGTCTTCATGCCTCAATCAGGGCCGTATTGGACTATTTGGACAGGATTGATCCTGATGCTGGAAAGCGAGCGAGGGGCCGCTATTCCTGTTTTGAGCAGCATGGGGAGAATCCTCAAGCTTATGGTTATGCCGCGAGCTTTGATTTGAGCGAATCGTGTCAACAGGAGGCGGTAAGCGAGTTGGTCGAACTGCGGCGGCGCGCGGGAGCGTATCTTGCAGGTGATGGGCGCCTTGCAGAAGATGAATTCTTTTACGCGGAGCAGAATGCGCGGCTGGTGAAAAATGCTGAGGAATATTATCGGGTGATGTTCCAGGGCCATATTGAATCCTGGAACCTTCGTGACCGCCATATGGCTGAAACCTTGGAGGCCCTGTCGTTACACCTCGAAAGGCAGGTGCATAGTCCAAAAATTGTCGTCTGGGCGCATAACTCCCATCTGGGTGATGCCCGTGCGACCCAAATGGGTGATCGAGGAGAGTGGAATGTGGGACAACTGGTTCGTGAGAGACATGGTTCCCAGGCGGTACTGGTTGGCTTTACAACCTATCACGGCACGGTAACGGCTGCTTCTGAATGGGATGAACCGGCGCAACTCAAACGTGTGCGTTCGGCTTTGCGGGGGAGTTACGAAACTCTTTTTCATGAAACTGGCGTATCAAATTTCCTGCTACCGTTGCAGGAGGAACGGGAGTTGAAGGAGAGTCTGCAAGAAGCCCGCCTCGAAAGAGCGATTGGGGTGATTTATCGACCTGAAACAGAACGAATGAGTCACTATTTCCATGCCCGGCTATCAGAGCAGTTTGATTTCATTATACACTTTGATAAGACCCGGGCGGTCGAACCTTTGGAAAGAACAATGCATTGGGAGCCGCACGACCCTGACGAAACATATCCGTTCGGAGTGTAATCGGAGAGCCTTTAAATGAACACTTTCCAAAGCAAGGGTTCCCGCCGGGCATTATAACCTCAATGGTGCACCCAAAGCAGGTTAGTCGGTTAACTGAGCTTCAACTCGGCGTTCGCCTTAATAATGCCCTTCGACAAAGCATATCGGGTGAGACCTGCGACATCGTGGATTTTCAGTTTATTCATCACCTGCTGACGGTGTTTCTCAACTGTTTTGGCGCTGATCCCCAATTCGAACGCAATTTGCTTGTTTGTTTGACCTTCCGCAATCAACTGCAGTACTTCAGCCTCCCTGGAGGTGAGATGTTCCGTGCGTAATTGAAGCGTTTGGGTTTTTCCCAGAGCATCCTTCCGGGTATCTTGAAATCTGCTCGCGATGGAAGGACTGAAAACAGTTTTGCCCCTTTCCACATCACGGATGGCTTTGAGCAAATCGTCTGCAGCCGTTTGTTTAATGAGGTAGCCAGTCGCGCCCACCTCGGTAAGGCGTTGAACGTATTCGTCATCGCCATATGAAGACAGAATGAGAACCTTGCAATCAGGCATTTGCTTCGTGATCTGGCGTGCTGCCTCCAGTCCGTTAAGGGATGGCATTACGATGTCCATTAAGACCACATCCGGGTTCAGTTGTCTGGCCATTTCCACGGCTTGCCGGCCTGTTTCTGCTTCGCCAACAACTTCAATATCCTCTTCCGTTGTTAACAAAGCACGCAGGCCTTGTCGAACTACCATGTGGTCGTCAGCCAAAAGAACGTGTATTTTTTTCACAATAAATCAGTCGCGTTGTGAGCAGAAGGTATTCCACGGAATTGCAGTCAGATATGGGGTAAGAACCCTCAAGCACGGGGCGGGAAAATCCTCATGGGGTATATTGCTGGTTGTTACATTATGTAACCCGGGTGAGTTGGCTAATTTTGTGTCCAAAAGTAAATTGAGTTCAACGGTGCAATATTTCTTCAAGGAGGGGTGTTACTTCATAGGCACGCCGCAGGAAGGAGTCCAGCGATCCCGGAATTTCGCCGAGATCATTCCAAGACTGAGGAGCCCAGTACTGGAAGCCTGTTTGCCGGGCCAATGCCTCGAATTTCTGATGAACAGGTGGTTTGATGCCTGCACTGGGAAGGTGTTTGCCGAGCAATCCAATGATGGCCCCGTTACGCTTGGTCCGGTGTTGCAAACTCCCTTGGACCAAACCTTCAACTGACTTCGGCAGATCGGTACTTAGCGAAAAGATAAGCAAATCCGCCGAGCTGGCGGCGTGAATTGCACCTTGCATGCAGTGAGGAACATCCAGCTTGGCGAGTGAAAGCCAGGTGAACGTAAGATCAAGATCAGGTTCCAGGCTATGCTCAAGGTGATCGCATAACACACTTGCAACTTGCTGCGTTGCGCGGTCTTGATAAACCACCATTATCTCGCAATCATGCTGGAGTTTCCCTTCGAGCTCCCAACCCCTTATATTCCTTGCCACGTCATCCATAAGCTACTGATTACACCATTGATTTTAACGGATGAGTTTCTGACGGTTTCTCAACTGACAGAATCAACTTCAGTCCGCCCAACGAGAAATCAAGAGCTATTTTAAGAATTTATTTAAAGCCAATAGCGCAGTTGGGAAATGGATCGAGCACTGTCACATTCCTATCGCCGAGGCTTCTGGTCGAAAACTTTAGACACTCAATCACTAAACAATATCCCGCCATGATCTCGTGCTCATCTCCACGGCCCTCAAGGTGCTGAATTATAAAGAGTTGGCGGAGTGGGCTAACAGCATTGTGGATTCGCGTAATGTGATGGCGGACATTCAAACGAAGCCCGGGCTGGTTGGAAGGCTTGAACGGCTGCTATTTAGACCCGGATTACAGGATTTTCCAAAGTGCCTATGCCACTTATCGTGATGCGCACCGCATCCTTTTCTTCCAAACTGAAATGATCCGGTGGAACAACCCCGGTTCCAGTCAGCAGCACTGCTCCGTGGGGAAACTCCTGGCTGCGAAATAGGAAGTCGATGAGTTCCTTGAAGCTTCTTTTGATTTTGCTGACAGAAGTGTCACCCGAAAACACGATTTCTCCCGAACGCTGAACCTGGATTCGAATCTCCCAACTGCGAGCTTCTGATTCACCCACTCCCACGGTGATGAAAGGCCCAAGGGCACACGAGCGGCTGTAGGTCTTGGCTTGGGGCAGGTAAAGCAGATTTTCGCCCTCGATGTCACGTGAACTCATGTCGTTGCCGATGGTGTAACCGACCAGACTGCCCCGAGAGTTGAGGACCAAGGCCAGTTCAGGCTCGGGAACATTCCAGCGAGCATCCTTGCGAATACCAATGGCATCACCTGTTGCAACCACCTTTTGCGGCAGGGATTTGAAGAAGATTTCCGGTCGCTCCGCTTCGTAGACGCGGTCATAGGCAGTGGCGCTGAAGTTGGATTCTTCCATCCGGGCTTTTTTGCTTCGAAGATAAGTCACACCTGCAGCCCAAACTTCCTGACGTTCGACTGGAGCGCAGAACCGGATATCGCCAATGGAAAAACGGGGCAGGGGTTTCGTTGATAAGTTCTCAAGCTGAGTCCGCAAGTCTTCCGCTTCCAGCAAGCTTTCGAGGGATAAGATGCCAGCGGATGACAAATCCAGAACGAACGAGTCTTCCACTACAAGACCGACACGAGGCTCGTGGTTTGAAGTTCTGAAACGACACAGTTTCATGTTATTATTTGAGAGAGCCTTGAACCGATCCTGATTGTTTTACTTCTTCTTCAATAACCCGAAGTTGGCGGGGGACTTTAGGGAGCAGCAGGGAGAGTCCTGCCGCCAGCAGCATGCCGACACCGAGGAGATTGAAGGGCACGGAGATGTCATGATACTTGCCCTTCAACCATCCCACGATGTAAGGGCCGAAGAAACCGCCCAGGTTGCCGAATGCATTCACAAGTCCAACCACCAGGCCCATAACAGCACGCGGAAGGGTTTCACTTGGGATGGCCCAGAACGGAGCCATGGCGGCAAACGGTCCTGGGATTGCCAGACACATGAAGGCATAAGAAACCCAGAAATGATTGCGCAAGAGCACGCTGGCAATCAGGCTGATGCCACTCATGGCATAAACCAAGGCAATATGTCCGCGCCGTTCGTGAGTTTTATCGGAATGCCAGGAGTTCAGGACCATTATGACGGCCGTCACTGCATACGGGATGGCGAAAAGAATTCCATACTGGGTAGCGCTAAACCCTCTCTCCTTCAAGCCGCTGGTGAAGAAGGTCATGCATCCGTAAGCAGCGCAATTGTGAAGGAAATAGATGGCAATCATCACAAAGATGCTGGGCTGCAAAAGCCTCTCGAGCATCGATACGGACTTCACTGGTTCCAGTTCCGCGATTTCCCGTTTGAGGGTTGTCTCGAGGTAAGTGCGCTCTTCCTCTGAGATCCATTTGGCATCTCGCGGATGATCCGTGATGAAATAAATCCAGATCGGCAACCAAATAAATGGAAGCGCACCTTCGATGACGATCATTCTTTGCCATCCATAAGCCCCTAACAACCAGCCTGTGAACGGAGCCGAGGCCGCAACTGCCAGAGGTTGGCAGAGGTTCCAATAAGCATTGGCGCGAGCTCGCTCGGAACGGGGAAACCAATTGGCGAGCAGAACGGTAGTCGCGGGAAAAACGCCACTTTCTGCAACACCAAGGAAAAAACGCATTACTCCAAAATGCACGAAGGTTCTGGAAAGACCGCACCCGACAGCGCAGATACCCCAAGCCACGAGAAAGATGCTAATGATCTTTTTAGGACTCCAGTGCGTAGCCCAATAGCCGCCAGGAATTTGGAGCAGAACGTAGCCGAAGAAGAAGATCCCGGCCACGATTCCCTTTAGCCGGTCGTCCATGAGCAGGTCATTCATCATGGAGGAGATGTTAGGATCCAAAGCCAGTGAAATATTCGTCCGATCCACGTACGAAATCGTGTACATGATCAGTGCCACTGGAATGATTCGGAGCCAACGTCTCTGTGTCATACAGCCGGTGATTGGCTTCAGTTTAGGAATTAGGTGCTTTGACGTCTATGATATTCCCACACAAACGATGAATTTGTTGTCATGTAAATTTGCTTTTGACTTTCTCCCACAGGTGGTTGAATGGGGGTATGAGCGCGAGTGTGGAAATTCTGGAATCGGCTTCACCGTCGATTTATCAGATTCAAACCAAAGCGAAGGGCCCGGTTGGGCAATTACCCTTGACGGAAGATTTGCTGTTGAATCGTCCGAGCGGCGATCTCTTTGGCCTTACTCAGAATGCAGGCATGGGATGGAATCCTTCCGAATTGGGACGAAAGCAGTTTCTGATTCTGAGCACGCAGGGCGGTTTGCGCGCGCCTGATGGACAACCGATTGCACTGGGATATCACACAGGACATTGGGAGATCGGACTGCTCGTGAAGGAAGCAGCAGAAGAGTTTCGCAGGCTCAAAGCGATACCTTTTGCTGCCTATTGTTCAGACCCTTGCGATGGCCGCACACAAGGTACGACCGGCATGTTTGACAGCCTCCCGTATCGCAATGATGCGGCGATTATTTTTCGCAGACTTGCGCGATCGCTGCCACAAAGGGCAGGGGTGATGGGCGTGGCCACCTGTGACAAGGGTCTTCCAGCCATGATGATGGCACTCGCGGGAATGCGAGACCTTCCCTGTATTCTGGTTCCAGGAGGAGTGACATTGCCGCCAGAAACGGGTGAAGATGCAGGCACCATCCAAACCATCGGAGCCCGATTTGCACATGGAACAATTTCTTTGGAAGAAGCTGCCGACCTTGGTTGCCGGGCGTGTGCTTCACCTGGCGGCGGATGCCAGTTTTTGGGAACGGCGGCCACCTCGCAAGTGGTTGGCGAAGCGTTGGGCATGTCTTTGCCTCATTCTGCACTGGCTCCATCGGGGCAGCCTGTCTGGCTCGATATGGCGACCCGTTCGGCGCGCGCGCTGTGCGAGCTGGAAGCGGGCAGGAAGACCATGGCCCACATTCTTACCGATGCCAGCATTCGGAATGCGATGGTGGTGCATGCCGCCTTTGGAGGCTCAACTAATTTGTTATTACACATCCCGGCGATTGCGCATGCAGCTGGTTTGAGAATTCCGACTGTGGAGGATTGGATTGAAGTCAATCGGCGTGTGCCACGATTGGTGAGCGTCTTGCCGAATGGTCCAGTGCATCATCCGACTGTGCGAGTTTTTCTAGCCGGAGGTGTGCCGGAAGTCATGCTCCATTTGCGCCGACTGGGCTTGCTGGAAACCAAGGTGCTAACGGTTGCTGGCAGGACTTTGGATGACGTTCTGAACTGGTGGGAGAAGTCAGAGAGGCGGCAACAGTTCCGCGAGATTTTGAAGGGGGCAGATGGAGTTGAACCTGATGAGGTCATCATGTCTCCCGAAATGGCCAAAGCTTGTGGCATGACCAGCACGTTGACTTTCCCGCGAGGGAATCTTGCTCCGGAAGGTTCGGTTGTAAAGAGTGCGGCGATTGATCCTTCAGTTGTGGATGCCGATGGAGTTTATCGTAAGGAGGGGCCGGCGCGCATTTTCGTGAACGAGAAGGATGCGATGGCAGCCATCAAGCAAAACCGCATTCAGGCCGGAGACATTATGGTCCTGGTTGGGATCGGGCCAATGGGCACGGGCATGGAGGAGACGTACCAGGTGACCAGTGCGTTGAAACATTTACCGTTTGGAAAGCACGTGGCATTGATTACGGATGCGCGTTTTTCGGGCGTGTCCACAGGCGCATGCATTGGTCACGTGGGGCCGGAAGGCCTGGCGGGCGGTCCAATTGGCAAGCTGTGTGAGGGAGATGTCATTCGCATTGAAATCGATCGGAACAACATGCAGGGAAGCGTCAACCTTGTGGGAGAGGGATTAAAGCGTTTTACTCCCGAAGAAGGAGCGATCGTGTTGTCAAAGCGGTCGTCGCGCAAGGACCTGGCAGCCAATCCCGCTTTGCCGGATGATACCCGGCTTTGGGCCGCGCTGCAGATGGCTGGCGGAGGGACGTGGGCTGGCTGTGTTTACGACGTGGAGCGTATCGTTGAAACTTTGCAAGCGGGGCAACGCGCTTTGGGAAAGCACACCGGGAATGAAGTAAATAAATTCTAGAAATTATTTAGAAGAGGAATTATATGCGTTCAAAAACTGAAATTGTTTCCCTGCTCCTCAATCCAGGGATTATTGCTGTCGTCCGTGCCACGAGTGATGACCAGATAATTCCTCTGACAGAAGCTTTGATTGCAGGGGGAGTGATTGCAGTGGAAGTCACCATGACCACACCGAATGCCATCCAGGCAATCCGCGAGGCTTCGCAGGCGTTTGGTTCGAGAGCCTTAATTGGTGTGGGGACTGTCCTGGACGCACAGACCTGCAGACAGGCAATTAAAGCTGGTGCGGAATTCGTGGTGAGTCCGATCATGCGACCGGAGATTGCCAGGGAAGCAAGGGCTGCAGACCGGCCGGTTATGCTGGGTGCTTATACCCCCACGGAAGCGCAACTCGCTTATGAAGCGGGTTCAGATTACATCAAGATTTTTCCCGCGGATGGTCTGGGGCCAAATTATATCAAAGCTCTGCGAGCACCGCTGCCGCACCTGAAGATTGTGCCCACGGGTGGTGTGGATGTGAACAATGTGACTGACTTTCTGAAAGCCGGTTGTATGGCATTGGGAGTGGGATCGTCTCTTGTCAGTGCACAAATCCTGCAGGACTCGGACTGGTCTGAATTAACCCGCCGTGCCACTGAGTTTGTAAAAGCCGTGCAAGCCTTCAGGAAAGATTGATTACCTGCTTGCGCCAGTGGCTTTTTTGACTTCTTTGAGCTTCGGCGCGTCTTCAAAAGATTTGTAATAATCGTCCAGGGGATAACAACCGGAGCGCAATCCATTACGTGGGGCGGTGGTGCAGTCACTGAAGGTGCGGCAAACAAAGCGTGTCTCCACTTTCCCTTTGTTGGTGGCATCGGCAAGCAGGTCAGGATAAGAGAGTACCATGCGGCCAATGCCAACGATGTCCACATGTTTGTTGCGGACGTAATGCCCGGCCACGTGAGGCAGATATTCCTGAAGGTAGGAGTAACCAGTGCCGACCATAATTAAATGCGGAAATTGAGCCTTCAATTGTTTCACTACGTTGATTTGACGCGCGACGCCTACCAGCGGGTCCTCAGGCGGTTGGTAGCCATCTGAAGGAGGGTAGATGGCGGGCCGTTGAATATGAGGATTGTAGTAGGGACTGCCAGCGGACAAGTTAATCAGTTTGATGCCCAGACCTTCGATGATTTTCAAGAACTGCACGGTTTCACTGAGGTCGGCTTCAACTGGGTTATTTTGGTTGATGCCAAAGCCATATTTGTATGGGAGGTATTGTGAGAAATCATCGGGCATGCCAGGGCCGAGTTTGCCGGGTTCAGCAAGCTCGGGGTTGGGCTTGAAAGGGACCCAGTCGAAAGCGCTGAGGCGCACACCGATTTCAAGCTTGGGCGCAACAGCGCGAATTCCGTCAACGATTTCACGGAGCAGGCGTGTTCGATTTTCCAAGGAGCCACCATAAGGGCCGGGACGGGTATGGGCTCCCAGGAATTCGTGCAGCAGATAGCCGTGGCAGTGTTTGATATCAACGAAATCAGCGCCGACCTCTGCGGCAATTTTGGCCGCTTTGATGTATGCTTCCACCAACCGTTTCAAATCATCATCAGTCAGGATTGGTTCATCGCTGTTAATACCGAATTTTTTATCGAGGATGGGATGGCGAAAGGCGATGCGCGGTTCCAGTTTTTTCTTATCCGATGGACGACAGAAACGACCGGAGTGCGTGAGTTGAAAGCCGATGATTAAATCGTCCGTGCGACCATATTTCTCCTGATGCGCCTTCACCAGAATTTGACGGAGCTGTGCAATGCCAGTCTTGTTTTCTTCATTTATGATCAGCTGGTTTGGGTTGGCGCGACCGTCGGCGCGAACAGCCATGGCTTCGCCGCCCCAAATGAGCTTGGCACCGCTCTCGCCGAACCGCTGCCATCGTCGGACCATGGGTTCTGTGATGCCGCCTGTGGTGGTGCCATCCCAGCCCTCCATCGGATGAATCGCCCAACGATTGCCGATGGTGCATCCGTTGAAACTGATTGGCTGAGTGAGTGCAGAGTCCTTACCAGTAGCGATGGTCTTTTCGAATTGCAGATCAATGCCAAGGTTTCGAACATGCTCTTCAAAAGTCTCGACGGTCTTCAGGGCTGGAATGCGGACGATTTTTGGCGGTGTCATGGCCGGTTAAACTTTGAAAAAAGTGTAGTAGGGTTGATGGGTGGCATCGCGGAGGAGCATGAGAGCCAGTTCGCGAGCATGGTAGTCGCCCCACATGGAGGATTCTCCGCAAGGCACTTTGGCGCCTGGTGGCACGTAGTCCCAGCCATTTGGACGATGATACACTGAGTGGAGAAGCAAGCCCTCGTGGCGGGCGTCCTTGGAAAGATAAGGTTCAGTGAAGAGGTGTTGAGCAATGGTGAGTCCAGCCTGGTAATAACGATTGCCAGTCTTCTTATCTCCTTTGGAACGCAGGTAATTGCCAAGTCGGATCAAACCTTGAGCCGCGATCGCCGCCGCGGAACTATCAACTGGTTCGTAAGAATTATAAGGGTCAGCAGGTTTGTTGAGGTGATCCTTGAGATGGCTGAGGCCAGGTGCCCCGGTATCCCAGTAAGGGATTCCGTCAGTGGGCGTTTGGGTGAGCCAGAAGTCTGCGACGGCGGTTGCGACTTGTTCAAAGCGTTGGATCACTTTTGCCTTGCCGCCAAACTCGTTGAATTCCTTGTCGGAACGATGCTGCAGGAATTCGAGTTGTTCGGGATAACCACACAGTACCCAGGCCTGTCCGCGTGTCCAGGTGGAGAAGGGAGAATAACCTTGTTGAGTGCTCGGGCAGCGGTAACTGCCATCATTGAGGTTGAAAACGGATTCGTGCACCACGCGTCCGCTTACATCATAGGCATCACGGCCTGCGCCGAAATAGACATTAAAACGAGCGGTGGCTTCGCAATGTTGAAGCAAACGGCGCAGGAGCGAAATGGGTTGATCCCGTTCACCCATGAGGCTATGGCCAAATTGATGGCCCAGTGCCAATGCACGCATCGAGCGGATGGTATCGCTGAAAAGGGAATGCGGTCCATTGAACGAATAAACGTAACCAAGTTCGGGCGAGATTTGAGTCCAGCGGGCGGCTTGGATGGCACCGGAAAGTTTGAGGGCCAGTTCGTAAAAGTTTCGTTCCCACTCGTTGGCGGGAGTGCGGCCTTCCAACATCAGGCGGAGCAAATTTCCGTAGGTGCTGACATTATTAAAGCCATGGTCGTGAACGCCAACGTGACTGATATGAGAGGCCATCTGCTCGACGGTGGCATTGCGACCTTGTTCGAGGAAGGCTTTATCGCCGGTGGCATCGAACTGCAAAATGGCGGAACCAAACTGGAAGCCTTGAGTCCACTCAGTCCAACCACGGGCTGTATACTTGCCTTTTACTGTAAATACGGGCGCACCGGAGCCTGACCGCCAACGCTTTTCAAGGAGGGAAATCTTTTTCGCGGACAGTTCGAAGACATTTTGCACTGCTGGCAGCAGTTTCTTTGTCGTGAGTGAAGAATCAATGTTCAACATATCGTTTTAAAGTCGTTTGAGATGAAAACCGCCATCGACTGAAATCACCTGGCCCGTGGAGAAGGGAAAAGCTCCATTAAGGATGGATTCGACCGCGAGGCCGACGTCTTCAGGCGTGCCCCAGCGCTTCTGTGGGACAAGGCCTTCGGCAATGAGCTTATTATATTTGTCTTTTACGCCGGAGGTCATATCGGTTTCCATGATACCGGGGCGGATTTCAAACACCTGCACTCCTTCATTGGCGAGGCGAGTTGCCCACAATTGCACAGCCATGGCGAGGCCAGCTTTGGACAGGCAATACTCACCTCGATTAATGGAGGCGGTATCAGCGGAGATGGAAGTGATGAAGAGCAACTTGTATCCGCCAGGCAGAAGGCTTTTATCCGGGTGCTTCAACCAATGGCGCGCAGCCAGCTGAGAGAGAAAGTAAGGTCCTTTCAGGTTTACATTCATTACCTCATCATAACTTTCTTCGCCTGTTTCCGTGATGTCAGCACGCACGCGCGGAGCCATGCCGGCATTGTTTACCAGGGCATCCAGCCGGCCGAAGCGGGCGAGTAATTGCTCGAAGAGCCGAATGCGATCAATTGCCATTCCAATATTTGCCTGGAAGGGCAGGAACTGCTGTGTGTTATTGAGTGCAACGGATTGGCAAAGCTGGCTGGTTTCCTGCGCGGCGGCTTCATTGCTGGCGTAATGAATGGCAACATCAAGGCCTGCGCGGGCGCAACAAATTGCGATGCCACGGCCCAACCCGCGACTGGAACCAGTGACCAGGACCACCGGACGAGAGTTCATAATTCAAAATTAACCAAAGTTTGGGAATACTGGTGAGGACTAAATCCTTGCAAAGTAGCACAAAATCGACTTTATGTTTGTGCTAATTAACCCGACCATTTTGAAATGCGATGAAACTGTATCAGCCATTAGTTTTGCAAAAATTGCATATTCGTGTGCCCGGCTTTCATATTCGGCAGTTCGCGTTGCACAAGCACCTGCCGGAGACGACGGACGTGCAGTGTCACAAGCATCGGTTTTCGCAATTTCTTCTTTACCTGAGCGGGCAGGGAACCCAGCAAATTAAAAGGCAATCCTCGAAAATAGTTGCTGGCAACCTGGTCTTTCTGCCTCCGAATGTGGAACATGCCTTTCATCGTGAGTCAGATAGGCGGCCGATTTGTCTCGCATTGGATTTTGACTGGGAGGGAGCAGCGGCGCGCAACTGCAGCGTAGTGCTGCTGCCTTCCGCCACACTGAGGGAGGGGCGACAGATCATCAGCATGATCTCGCACTTGCAGCGGGAACAGGCCAAGGAGAGATCGTTGCAACTCAGCGTTGAAATTCTAAAATTGATGAACCTGCTTCTGGAGGCGTCTGGTTTTGGAATACCTGCCAGAGCGATATCATCTCCCATCACGCGCAAAGTAAACACGCTGTTGAATACTCCGGATTACGCCAATGTCACGCTGAACAGTTTGGCGCGACGAGCAGGATATCAGCACGACTATCTGAACCGCCTGTTGAAACGACAAAGTGGACTAACCCTGGGTCAGTTGAGATCCAAAAACCTGTTGCAGAGGGCGCAGAAGCTGTTGCAGCAACCGGGTTCAGTCAGTGATGTGTCCGAGGCGCTGGGATTCAGTGATCCAAACTATTTCTCACGCTGGTTTCGCAAACAGACCAACCTCACACCGCGGACATGGCGGAAAGCCACCACCGCAAATTGAACCGGACGATCAGCTTGCCAGGCAAGAGTCGTAAAATTTTTTGCTGACCCTGTCGAAGGCTGACAGAACTGCGGCTATTGCTTCTGGATAACTCCACAGGCAACACGAGCTCCTGAGTTTCCAGCCGGTTGAGAGACATAGTCATCGGCACCTTCGTGAACCACGAGTGAGCGGTTTATGATTGAGTTGGTGCCGGTAAGGGAGATCTGGGAATCGATGAAGTCCAGATGGGCCTCGCCATCGGCATCAGCGGCAATGTTGCCGAGATCGCCCAAGTGACGGTCCACTGATTCTGGACCACCGTGGGGTTTGCCCGCAGGATTAAAGTGTCCACCAGCACTGGAGGCGTCAGGTGCGGAACAGTCTCCATTTTCGTGAATATGAAAGGCATGGATACCGGGGGCCAGTCCCATGATTCCAGCAATAATGCGAACTCCGCCGGGAACAGCGGTGAAAGTGACCGTTCCATTGGCCTTATGGCCTGCCGTTGCATTAAGGTACGCGATTGCCTTCGGTTCTGATTGATCCTGCTGGCCCTGGTCTCCGAAGATATTTGAGCCGGGGGCTCCGGCGCTGGCAGATCTGGAGGCGCAACCCGGTTGTGTGAGAATTAGAACACAACAGCTCACCGAACATATAAGCAAGGCTGGTTTCATGGATTTTATCATCAGCAGGAGCATTTTTACTGCCTGGCGAGCCAAGGGGTTGAATGCTTGGGAATTCATCGGTCCAAATCGATCAAGGCCAGACCGGTTGCGGGGTCCGTTTTGCGCCAGAGATGTTCCGGGGTTTCCTGGATGATGACTTCCAGAGTAGGGCGGACATATGCCTCGATGAGATGACCGCCAAACGCGGAACCGTCAGACCTTCCCACAACAATGTGAGCATGGATTCTTGGTTGGTTTTTATCCGTGGCAATGTTTCCGACCAGGGAAAGGACCTCGACCTGTTCCTTGAGCGGAATGCGTTTGTAATCGCGCTTTTCGAGGTTAAAATGGCCCAAGGTTACCTCGCGCAGGGCACCTATGCCGGTTATCTGACTGGCGGTGAGTTGCTTTTCGAGTGCGAATTCCATCAGGAGAGAAACTACTTCCTCTCCCGTCTCCAAAACTACCACATAGACCTTCTCGCCCTCATCCAAAAGTAGTTTTGATTTCATAATCCACCGATTTGAGAATACCCGATAGATACGAGGATGGGTTGCTTATCGGTTTATGCCTAGTGGACATAGACCCCATACGGCAGACGAATTAATGGCGGTCATCTTTTGGCTTCTTGTGCTTCCCAAGCCATTCTTCAACACTGGAGGTCCACTGTTTAACGCGATTGTGGAGATAACCATGCTCCTTCTCTTCGTGTTGGCCGTCAGAGGGTGGAATCTTGACCAAGGCCATCGATTGAGCGGGTTCCACAGGTTTAATTTCACCTTCGTGAATCGCCATCTGCAGGACCTGGGCAATGTGAAGCGGTTTGCGATTGGAACGTTGGACAATTTGTTCGTGGCAACTGAAGCCATCAGCGATGATCAGCGTGTCTTCAGAGGAATGCCTCACCGCGGGAAGAAGGCTTCTTTCCCCACATTTGATGGAAACATCGTAGTGGTCACCCCGCTCAAATCCAAATGCTCCCGCCATGCCGCAGCAACCTGGTTCCGGGATTTGGAAATCCAGACCCACTCTTTTAAGCAGCGTCTCTTCCTCCCTGAAACCAATAACGGATCGATGATGGCAATGAGCATGCACTATCGCCCGGCTGGTGATTTGTTTGTGGGGATAACCTGGAGCATGATGCACTAAAAACTCGCTTAACACAAAGGTTTGCTGGTGAAGTTTTTTGGCGTCCTCATCATTGGGAAAGAGATTGGCTAATTCGTCGCGGAATACAGCGCAGCAACTGGGTTCAAGGACGATAAATGGGATGCCGTTACGAATATCCACGCGCATTATTTCCAGGATGTCCTGCAGCCACTTTTTAGCCTTATCGAGAAATCCATAATCGTAGAGTGGGCGGCCACAGCACATATCGTTCGTAGGAACCTGCACACGGAAGCCTGCATCTTCCAGTACCTCTACAGCCGCCTTGGCGACATCAGGGTGATAATAATTATTGAAAGTGTCAGGCCAAAGGACGACAGGTGGGCGGTCCAAATTTTTGAGCGGGCGATTTTTAAACCAGGCTTTGAAAGACTCCCTTGCCATGGCGGGCACTTCACGAGTCTGCTGCATGCCCACAATCCATTTCGCAATTTTGCCCAGAACCGGGGCATGAGTAATGAAGTTTGGAATTCCCGGCATGATGCTTCCAAGACGGGTCCAAACATGGATGAAGCCAAAAGCGTACGCATGACGAGGGCGGAGCTTATGCTTATAATAGTGTGACAGGAATTCAGCTTTATATGTGGCCATGTCCACATTGACCGGGCAATCATGCTTGCAGCCTTTGCACGCGAGACACAGGTCAAGAGCTTCCTTCACCGCCTCATTCTTCCAGCCCTTCTTGAGCAATCCGCCGTTCAGCATTTCCCAAAGCAGGCGGGCGCGTCCGCGAGTGGAATGCTTCTCTTCCATGGTAACCTGATAGCTGGGACACATCACCTGGTCAGAGTGACGCCGACATTCTCCTATGCCGACGCAACGCAGTGCGGCCCGGGAGAAAGTGTGCCTGTCAGCTGGATATTGAAAGTAGGTGGTGGGATTGGGGGGATCATAATCGGTGCCCAGGCGCAGGTTTTCTGTGACCTTGTAGGCATCAATCACTTTGCCCGGATTCATTTTCCATTCCGGGTCCCAGATGCGCTTGAACTCGCGGAATGCCTCCATCAATTCCTCGCCAAACATTTTGGGCAGAAATTGGCCACGCGATTGACCATCTCCATGCTCGCCGGACATGACGCCGCCATATTTCATCACCAACTCGCAGCCTTTTTCGAGGAAGGATTCAAATTTACGAATCCCTTCGGCGGTATAGAGATCGAATGGAATCCGGCAATGGATGCAACCCTGACCAAAGTGGCCGTAGAGCGAGGTGTCATAATCATAACTGTCCAGGAGTTTTTTGAAATCGCGCAGATAAGCGGGGACATTGTGCGGAGGCACTGCAGAATCCTCGAAGCCCTCCCAGGTATCCCTATGCCCAGGGACCCAGGCAGTGGAGCCCAGTCCGCCTTCACGCACCTTCCAAATCATCTCCTCCTGTTCCGGATTGTCGTATAGCTTGATGTTCGGGGCATCTTTTTGCTTTTTCAGCATTTCCGCACAACGGCGGGCCTGTTCATCGGAGTCTTTTTTCGAGTCGCCGCCGAACTCGACCATGAGCCAGCCGCCTCCCTGCGGCAGCAGCTTTATATCCGCATTCTTGTCTCCTTTTTGTTGGACCCATTGGAACAGAAGATCATCCATACCCTCAAGTGCGGCGGGTTTGAACTCAAGAATTTCCATCAGATGATCGGCAGCGGAGAAAACGTCCTTATAACCCAGCACCAGAAGCGAACGAGCCCCCGGATTACTGACCAGTCGAAGGCTGGCTTCGAGAATGGTGACACACGTGCTTTCGGTTCCCACCAGAGCGCGGGCCAGATTAAAGCCATTCTCAGGCAGCAACTCGTCCAGGTTATAACCCGACACGCGCCGGGGAAGCTTGGGAAAACGAGCGCGAATGAGATTGGCATACTTGTCGCGCAAACCCTTTAGTTGCGCGTAGATTTCTGCCTGACGCCCGCCTTCGCGAATGAAACGTTCAATTTGTTCGGGAGAGGTTTCACCGACGCGCATGCGCAAGCCATCATAAGTCAAAATCTCCAGCTCATGTGTATTGTCAGAGGTGCGCAAACCCAGACCTTCATCCCGACAGAGCAGAGAGTGTGTGCCGCAGGAATTATTTCCCAGCATGCCGCCAAGCGTGCAATGATTGTGCGTGGCTGGGTCAGGGCCAAAGTTAAGCCCCAACTTCGTCGCGTCGTTCCGCAAGGTGTCGAGCACACATCCCGGTTGAACGCGTCCCAACTTGCGGACGGTATCAATCTCCAACACATCGTGCATGTATTTGGAAAAGTCCATGACGACAGCCACATTGCAACATTGGCCGGCGAGGCTGGTGCCGCCTCCGCGCGATAACAGTGGAGCACCCATGCGCCGGCATTCTGCCACGGTTGCGACCACATCCTCCTTGTCCTTTGGGAGCACAACTCCGATGGGTACCTGGCGGTAATTCGAGCCGTCCGTTGCGTAAAGTGCCCGACTGCCGTCGTCAAAGCGCACTTCACCCTTGAGGTTCCTTTTGAGACGGCGAGCCAGTTTTTCAGCATCGACATAGGATGCAGGACTGGGCTGGGAAATAACTTTCGCTGGTTCCTTTGATTGGTTGGTAAAACTCATCGGCGGTTCGTCTTTCAATTTTTGTTCTCCTCGCATCTGCCTCCGTGTCGTGACTCCTCGATGTTGCTTTTAAAGCGATTTGGAGCCACTAAAATCATCTGCCATCTACAAGTGTGGGGTGGCGTTAATCCGGGTTGACCTGACGTTCCTATGGCTCTCTGTAATCATCATTTCTTCCGGCATCCGAAGGCTGATCTCCACCTGGATTGCGGCCGCTCCGACTCCTGCTGCCCTGAATAAGCAGGGTTACAAAAATTGCGGCGACAATAACCGCCCAAAGAATCCATGCCCATCCCATATGATTTTTTCCTCACTAGAAACTCCCAAGCTCATTAACCATGAGCTTGAGAGTTCGTTTCATGTTTAAATTAGATTATTAATGGGCGTCCGAGCCAGCCATGGCATGTGCAGATTCCTCCTTGTTCCTGTGTGTGCCCTCGCCGAATTCTTCGATGATTTTATTGTTGAAAGCAGGGATGTCTGAAGGTTGCCGGCTGGTAATCAAACCGTTGTCGACCACCACTTCTTCGTCGACCCATTCTGCACCAGCGTTTTTGAGGTCAGTCTGAACTGAAGGATACGAAGTCATTCGCCGGCCTCTGACCATGCCGGTTTCAATGAGAGTCCAGGGGCCGTGGCATATCGCAGCGATCGGCTTGCCGGCATTCACAAAGTTTTTTACGAACTCCACGGCTTGTTGATTCATGCGCAGCTTGTCCGGATTCATGACTCCGCCAGGAAGCAGCAAGGCGTCATAATCATCAGCATTGGCTTCGGCCAACGGGACGTCCACCTTGAAGCTTCTTCCCCATTTTGTATGTTCCCAACCTTTAACTTTCTTTTCCTGTGGGGAAATAATATCGGTCTCAGCCCCCGCTGCGTCCAGGGCCTCGCGCGGCGCCGTCATTTCAACCTGTTCAAAACCATTCTCGATGAGGATGGCTACTTTTTTTCCATTCAAATCATGATTCATTTGTGTCCTTTCAACTTATGTGCCGGTATTGTCAACAGCTGGCGGCAAAATCATTCCTATAATAAAGGGCCAGCTGGATTCAGGGCTGCCGTGGCAGCTTGGTGGGGGAGCCTTCCGCAACACTCACCCGATAAACATGCACGAGTTCACCGCCGAGCCAGCCGGAAATTGAGAGCAGTAGAATTCCCACAATGGATAAAATGAGGGGAATTTTGATATCCATGGAACTGTTCCGGCGAATGAAAAAGTTCACCACATACAAGGCAACAATAACGAGATTGATAGTCATATGCGTGAGACCGATGCGGCGTAGCTTGGGTTCGGTGATGGATAGGAGGTCAAGGAACCCGGGAATGGCAGCTATCAATGCCGTGATAATGCCGCCCGCCATGGTGAAGTAGGCGACGGTTTCCCATTCGTTGCCACTCCAATGGAAGAAGTAGATCAAATCACAAATAAGTGAAAAGCCCCAAAGTCCAATCGGAAATGCGATGAGCATAACGTGGATGGGGTGTTTTTTAATGCTTGCTGTAGTTTCCATAAATTGCCTTTCATTTGCTCCTCACTTCATGTTCTTCATGGTGCGCAGGGTGAGGAATCCAACCCTCGACCATTTCCTTATATGACCGCGTGATCATTGATCCGGACCGCGAGTCACCCTTTAGGATCGATTTCGCAAAATTCACCGCCTGTTCGAAAGTAATGTGTGGAGGCATGGGCGGAACTTCAGGGTCGGTATGTGCTTCAATCACCACGGGGCATTTCGCAGCCAGGGCTTCATCCCATGCCGCGTCGATTTTGTCGGGATCAGCCACGTTAATTCCTTTCAATCCGAGCATGGCGGCATATTCGGCATAGGGAAAATCTGGAATGTCCTGCGAGGCATTGAACTTGGGCATGCCCAGCATGATCCTCTGCTCCCAGGTAACCATGTTTAGATCGCGATTGTTCAATACGAGCACGATCAATTGAGGATTGCTCCATTCCTTCCAGTATTTGGAAATCGTTATCAGCTCGTTAATGCCATTCATCTGCATGGCTCCATCACCGGCCAGGGCGATGGCCACGCGGTCGGGGAATGCGAATTTTGCCGCGATGGCATAGGGAACGGCGGGCCCCATCGTGGCCAGTGTCCCGGAAAGAGAACCCATCATGCCCGGACGAAACTTCAAGTCGCGGGCATACCAACTGGCCGTGGTTCCGGAATCCGCGCTTAAAATGCAGTTGTCAGGCAGGCGAGGCGAAAGTTCCCAAAAAACCTTTTGTGGATTGATGGGATTGGCGGCAACCATTGCCCGCGCCTCAACCACCTGCCACCAGTCGGCAACATTCTTTTCTATTTTTTGTCGCCAGGAGCGATCCTGCTTCCGTTCCAGCAGTGGGATGAGCGCCCGCAAAGTTTCGGCGCTGTCTCCCACCAGATTTAGCTCCATCGGGTACCGGATGCTTAGCACCCGGCCATCGATGTCAATTTGAATCCCACGTGCTGCTCCTTCCTTGGGCAGAAATTCGGGGTAGGGGAAGTTGCTGCCGACCATGAGCAGAGTATCGCATTCCATCATCATATCCCAGCTTGGCTTGGTCCCGAGCAGACCGATGGAGCCGGTCACATAGGGAAGATCATCAGGAAGGACTGCTTTGCCAAGCAGCGCTTTGGCCACGCCAGCGCCGAGGATATCGGCAACTTCCATGACCTCTTGCGAGGCCCGCAGGCAACCAGCCCCAACCAACATGGCAATGCGTTTGCCGGAGTTGAGGACATCGGCCGCCTTCCTGAGATCGGAATGCAATGGTACGATGCGTGGAGAGCTGTAGCCTATCCCGGAATGAATGGTTCCGTGTTTATGTGGCGGCACTGGTTCAGCGTCCAGTTCCTGGAGATCGTTGGGAACTATGATGCAGGTCACGGTCCTTTCTGCGAGGGCAATTCTAACTGCACGGTCCACCAAATGCCGCATTTGAGAAGGAACTGTGGCCATATGAATGTATTCATGCGCCACATCTTTAAAGAGTGAGACCAGATCGACTTCCTGTTGATAGTCGCCACCGAGTGAGGCGCGGGATTGCTGGCCAACGATGGCGACCACCGGTTGATGATCCATTTTCGCGTCATAAAGGCCGTTAAGCAGATGAACGGCTCCCGGGCCGGAAGTGGCACAGCAGACGCCCACTTCCCCTGTAAATTTGGCATGAGCACACGCCATGAAAGCGGCCATCTCCTCGTGGCGCGTTTGAACAAAGCTCATGGTTTTTTTTGACTTTTCCAAAGCGTTCATGAGTCCGTTGATGCCGTCGCCTGGGTATCCATAGATGCGCTTCACTCCCCACTCGGAAAATCGTTTTATCATGAAGTCGCCGACTGTTTCTGCCATGATGTCCTCCGGAATTAATTGTTATGAAGAGGAAACTATAAACTTAAGAATGATTTTGGATCTCAAGAAAATATCAGCCTCAACCAACCAAACATAGTTCGCGGAAAGAGGCGCAGGTATTGGGGAGAAGCCCCCAAGCCGTGGGATTGAACAGGGAGGTTGAGCGAATCAGTAATGATGGTGGAGTTAAGCGGAGGAGAAAAGAATTGGAAGAGGCAGGAAATGATCGTTCAAGGTCTGACGCCGCTCTCCTTCGACCTTTGACAAAGGACCTTTGCACCAAAAGTCCCTGCCGATCTGATTCCCCCTGCCGGCGACCGCTGGATTCAGGGTGCCTTCCCGAGGACTTTCGCCCTCGCTGAACCAACAGAAAGTTTTGAAGGAAGCGGCAAAAACTTCAATCCGCCGGTGTTCCTCTTCCGAAGAAAATCTCTCTCGCAGAGGCTCACATTGCAAATGGGGTAATGTGCTCCGGCATTGATGGGAAACATCCACAACGATGCAATGCAGATGTATTCTCAACCCGGATACAGCGGACACTGAAACTATTTTCAAAGATATGGCGTTTTCTTTTGAAATAGTCTGACATGGGTGCGTTATTGAGAACAGAGACTGCATCTGTCACCGATTTGCAGTGACGTGACGGTTTAACAAAAAATGCAAAGGAGCAGTATGAAATCAAAAGCTTTAATTTTAGGTGGAGCAGCGGCTGTGTTTTGCCTTGGCGTTCCAGGACAATCTTCCGGCAATACCAATGGCAAAAGCAGCAGTGAAGCGCCCGAAGCAATCATTCCGGGGCAGCCGGCACCGGGTTCCCCCAAAGCTGATCAAAGTGAAAAGGAAAGTCCGGCTTCAATTGATCGCGCAAGTCATCTCATTGGGATGAAAGTGAAGAATCAAAAGAACGAAAACCTGGGCACCATTCGGGACGTTGTTTTCAATGTTGATAATGCTCGGGTAGCCTACATCGTTTTGGAAAAGGCGGATCATGATCAAAAGCAGGATGCCAATGTCGCTGTTCCAATGATGGCGTTCACGCCTTCGGCGGATAAGAATTCACTGACATTAAATGTGGACAAGGAAAGGTTCCAAAACGCGCATGGATTCGCGATGGAAAATCTGCCATCGGTAAGCAATCCGATTTATGGAGCAGAGCCGCAAATGCCAGAGCATATCATCATTGTTCCGGTCCCCGTTTCACCACAGCATCCAAACCAGGGACAGGATGAGGAGCGAGATACAAATCCTGAAAGTGGCCATGGTTTGAAGCCAGATGCGAACCATCCTCAGAGATACCTTTAAGCTGGCAGCCAGCCTGCCATGGTAGTAATGGGTCCTGAACCATCCAGATGGCGGACTCGTAAGGGCAGAAGAAACGATGCGCATGCTCAGCCATTTCGCTGGCAAAAATCAAGAGCGATGACTCTCCGAACGCCTGCATTATAAATGAACTCAGCCACAGTGCTCCACGGGGTTCGAAATGAGTGGGCGACCTTATCGGCGATGTCATCCAGGGATCCATCCGTGGATACGAGAGGAGATGGTTTTTTTCGGTTATTGTAATCCAGATAGGCGTTCACTTCCTTGACATAGCAGACCACATGGAATTGCTTCTCCATGTGAACGGCAATCAACTGGGTAGTAAAACCTTTTGCCTTCAGAACATCAGCCGCAAGGGTCGCAAAGTCATCACAATCACCCGTTTCTGAAGCGAGGAATTGATCCCGGGGCTGGAGGTCGGCGGTAAGGCGGAATTTAAAGTGCGCGAGGCGGCGCATGAGGCTTTCCGGGGTCAGGTTTTTATCGGCTTGAAGCTCCTGGAACGTGACTGCGTGAAGCGGGTGCGCCAGAAAAGGGAGGATTATGGCCAGGATAACCAGACTGGCAAGACGCCGATGAAGTAAGTCTCTGATTTGTGTCATTTTACGAATAAGAAAATGTTTTTTGATTTGTGCGGTTCAGGATGTGTTAGTTTCTATTAGGAAATTGACCTGCATTGCCGACAGAGTTTGTCTGCGAAGAGGCAATTATAAATTCTTAAAAAAGGAGTACTATGAAATCGCATACCATCATTGCAACCATGGCCATATCGGCACTGTGCCTTGCCGCACCGAATCATCTGCGTGCCGATAACGTAAGCATGTATCAGCAGGATCCATCGAAACACCACCATTACGACAATCCCGCCCCCGAGGCCGGGTCTTACGCTTACAATGACAATAGTTCCTATACAGTGGGGACCAGTGCCGGCGCCACCGGAATGAGCTCGGGCCAAACTACCGAATCCATGTCCAGCACGTCTTGGTCCCATCAAAACCCTCCCCCGGATCGAGTTGGGATCAGATCCAAAAGCGTCAAATCCAGCGACCTTATTGGGAAAAAAGTAGAGAACCAGCAAGGCCAGAAGCTGGGCAAAATCAAGGATGTGGTGGTTGCTCAACAAGGCGGAAATGAGACATATGCCATCATTGACAAAGCAGACCGGGTTAAAGGCACAAGTCACAATGTTGCTGTTCTCACTACTGACATCACCAGCGGCCCTGACCGGCATTATGTGGTCATGAATGCGGATAAAAGCCGGTTTGACAGCATTCGGTGATTTCGGACAACTGGTTTGGCACGCATTGCGGGATATCGAGCCTGCCAGGGGATGATTTGCATCCTTCCTGGCAGGCCCGCCATGAGACGTTATTTGATGGGATTGCCATCCGCATCCATCAGCTGAATGTCACCCCAGCCCAAACTGCGGATTTCAGGTTCAACCTTTGAACGGTCGCCCACGACAACCCAGACGAGTTGGTCGGGATGCACGACTTCCTGTGCAGCCTTGGCGACCTGATCAAGATTGAGTGCGCGCACATTGTCAGGGTAGGTTTTGAAGTAATCTTCAGGCAACCCGAACCGCACAATTTCGCCAATCGATCCGGCGACCCGGTCGTTGGTTTCCCAGGAACCGGGCAGTTTGAGGGTGAGATATTTCTGGGCTTTTTCCAGTTCCTCGGCGGTGATCGGACGCTTGCCCAGAATGCCGCGCAGTTCCTTTTCCATCTCAACCATCGATTCGCTGGTCTTGTCTGATTGCACGGGAGCGTAAGCAATGAATGGCCGCTGGCCGCGGGCCGCAGACATGAACGTGTGCGCGCCATATGCCCAGTGTTTATCCTCGCGCAGGTTCATATTGACGCGGGAGGTGAAGGCGCCGCCAAGGATGTTGTTCATGGTTTCGATGGAAATTTCATCGGGGTTATTCTTCGGCGGAGCCACATGTCCGGCAAAAATGACGGATTGAATGGAGCCGGGGCGATCAATCAGATAAACGACGGATTTCTTTTGTTGCTCCACATTTCCGAGGTTCTTCTTTGGCACAGAGGCACTTTTCCAGGTTCCAAACTGTTTCTCCAGCTTTGGAACGATTTCGTTCAAGGTGGTGTCGCCCACCACGATGAGGGTTGCATTGTTCGGCTTGAACCAGGTGTTGTAGAATTTGTGCATGTCGGCAGTGGTCAATTTGGCCACGGTCTCCTCGGTGCCGGAACCGGTCATTGGGTTTGCATAGGCATGACTCTTGCCGTAGAGCAGGCCAGGGAAGACGCGCAGGGCCATGCTGGTTGGCTCGGTCTTTTCACGTTGAATGCCCGCAATCCGCTGCTTCTGCAGGCGTTTGAAATCGGCTTCGGGAAAAGCAGGGTTCAGGATCACATCGGAGTAGATGTCCAACGCACGATCCAGGGTGGACTTGAGCGTGGAAAGATGAACGGTTGAGGTATCGAGATCAGAGCCGGAACTGAGGTTGGCGCCGAGTGTGGATAATTCTTCACTGATATCGAGGGCTGTGCGTTTGGTAGTGCCTTCATCCAACATATCCATGGCCAGGCGCGCCGTGCCGGGCGTGGCGAATTGGTCCGCTGCCGACCCCGCATCCACGAGCATGTTAAAGCTCACCAAGGGAGTGGAATGGCGTTCGGCTAAAATGATGTTCAAGCCGTTCGAAAGTTTCGTGCGCTGGAAGGCGGGGAACTTGATTTCCGGCGGTGCGCCCGGGGTGGGCAGCTTGGTGCGGTCCGCGCCGGAACTCGCCGTATCATGCTTGGGATACGGATAGACATCGAGAATGTAGACATCGTCGGTCAGCCAGCGTTTGGCAGCATCCTGGACATCATGGGCGGTGGCGTTGCGAACATAATTATTGATGGTCTTGTAAAAATCCGGGGTGCCACGATAAGTCTGGTTCATGGCCAGAAGGTCGGACTTGCCGCCAAACCCGCCGATGCGTTCCGCGCCACGAATGAAAGCAGCGATGTTGGCGGCCTTCACGCGGGTGAGTTCCTTTTCAGTCGGACCCTTGGCGAGGAAACGGGCCACTTCTTCATCAATGGCCTTTTCGATTTGCCTTAAATCGCCACCTGGTTTGGCAGTGGCGATGATTCCGAACTGGCCGCAGATTTCTCGCGGATCGACGGACACGGAGACATCGGTGCAAAGCTGGTCGTCGTAAACGAGCCGCTTATACAGACGCGAAGTTTTGCCTGAAGCAAGCACGTCGCTGGCCAGATCGAGATAGGTGGTGTCGGCTTCGCCGTAGCCGGGAATATTCCATACCTTGTAAATGCGGGCTTGTGGCACGCGGTCGCTGACAACTTGACGGCGAGTGCCGCCCATTTTTGGGACCCATTTTTCAAACTTGGCCACGGGCGGACCCGCCGGGATATCGCCAAAGTATTGTTCCGCTTTCTTAAGGGCAGTCTCGGCATCGATATCGCCGGCAAGTACGAGAACGGCATTGGCTGCGCCATAATAGGTTTTGAACCAGGTCTTCACATCATCGAGTGAAGCGGCATTGAGATCATCCATCGACCCGATGACGGTCCATGAATAAGGATGGCCGGCAGGTGCGGTGCCTTTTACGAGCAATTCCTCAGTGACGCCGTAAGGCTGGTTTTCATTCTGGCGCTTTTCATTTTGCACGACGCCGCGTTGCTCATCCAGGCGGGGTTTGTCAATCACGCCGACGAGGTGACCCATGCGGTCGGATTCCATCCAGAGGGCGGTGTCCAAAGCATTTTTGGGAACGTTCTGGAAATAATCTGTCCGATCTTCGCTGGTGGTGCCGTTCATATCCGTGGCGCCGATGCGCTCCATGGCCTGGAAGTAATCGTCATTGAAGTGCTCGCTGCCATTAAACATCAAATGTTCGAACAGGTGAGCAAAACCGGTTTTGCCGGTTTTTTCGTTTTTGGAGCCCACGTGATACCAGACGTTCACGGCCACGATGGGAGCCTTATGGTCCTCATGAACAATGACTGTGAGGCCGTTTTTGAGGACAAACTTTTTGAAGGGAATTTCCACCTTGCTGTCCACGACGGACTCGACGGCGCGGCTGGAAGGCAGGCAGAGTGCCAAGCAGGCTGCGAGCAGTGAAAAAATAATCGTTTTCTTTATCATATTATAAAATGCATGTTGCCACGGAGAATCAATCACCCGGAGGGAGTGGAAAACAATGGCAGTGCTTAATCCTGGACGGGCTGGAACCTGCCAGCCACTCAAATGAGACAAGTCTTATATTGAAGCCATTCAAATTACTTTGCAAGTTGTGCTGCAGCAATAGTGCGAAGTTGCCCAGCCGGGGAAGACGGGTTCACGGGAATAAAAAGAGAGAATTCGGAGCCTTGGTCTGGCTGGCTTTCGACCGCGACCCGGCCTTGATGAGCATGGATAATGGCTCGAACGAGACTCAGGCCCAGCCCCAGACCGCGCTGCGAACGGCTTTTGTCGCCCCGATATAAGCGATCCCAGATTTTTTCCTGTTCCTCCGGGGCAATACCCATGCCGGTATCACGGATGCGCACCACGATGTTGGGACCTTCATGAACGGCTTTGATCTGAACCGAACCACCCTCTGCCGTGTATTTGATGGCGTTATCGAGCAGGTTGGCAAAAACCTGGCGCAGGCGAATGGGATCGACAAAGGCATCACATATTTCTGGAAATTCAGTTGTGATGGTTATCTTTTTTTCCTCCGCGACATACTGGTATAGGTCGATCACTTCCTCGAGCAGAGGGCAAAGATTGACCTGTTCACGTCGCAATTCTACAGTGACGGCTTCGGCTTCGGCGACATCCATGAGAGTCTGGAGGATGATAAGGACGCGATCGGACTTCCCCCTCAATCAGCCAGGGCTTCATGTGCTTCGGCTTCGCTGGCTCCCGAGCGGAGAGCGGCTTCAGCAGTGCCACGCAGCCGGGTCAAGGGGGTGCGGAGATCATGGGCGACGTTATCGATTGATTCGCGCATGCCCCGGATGAGAGCCTGATTTTTATCGAGCATGCGGTTGAACAGTTGGGCCAGCTCATCCAATTCATCGTCGGAACGGCGGACTGGAACGCGGGCATCGAGTTTGCCGGTATTGATGATGGAACGGGCCGTGGCAACAATCTGTCGGATTGGTTGCATGGCTCGATGGGCGAAGAAGGCTCCTCCCAGAAATCCCAGCACCACAATGGGGGTCATCACAGCGAAGAATGTGCGGCGAAAAGGTTCGAGCACGGTGGAGCGATTGTTCGTGCTGCGACCCACCTGGAGCATGGAGCCGTCAAAGAGAGTGGTGTAAGCCAGAGTAAAGTCCTTCTCTTCATCCTTGGGAATACGAATCCAAGCCGTGCCGCTGCGGTAGCCGCCAACTGACGGTCCATTGGGGTCGAACTCAACCCAATCCTGCGGCACCGTGGCAAAAAGCACACTGTTACGAGGATTGACCACCCGGACGAAGAAGGATTTCTGGCGCTTGGATTCCTGCGAACTGGAAATCCAGCGTTGAAGAGCAGCCGGGCCACCACTTTGATACACTGCGGAGTATTCCTTAAGCCGGGATTCGATGATTTCCTTATCTTTGCGCTCCACGGCGACCGACAGCATAAAGTAAAGAAATGCAAAGAGCGCACAGGCGCTGATCGTGAAGATCGACGCGTACCAAATGTTCAGGCGAAAACTGAAAGTGCGCCCGAGGCGGCTAAGCAGGTTTGAGGACATAACCAACTCCTCTAATGGTGTGCAGCATTTTCTTGTCCTTATCGATCTTATTACGCAGGCGAAAAACGAGGACATCGACCACATTTGTTTGCGGGTCAAAGCTATAGTCCCAGATATGCTCCAGGATCATCGTTTTCGTAACTGCACGGCCGGTGTTACGCATCAAGTATTCAAGCAGGGCAAACTCACGGGATTGAAGTTCAATTTTTTCCCCGCCACGAGTGACCTCACGGGTGAGGAGATCCAGGCCCAGATCGCCAACGGTGAGCCTCGTCGGTTCTGTGGCATTGCTGGCTCGCCGGATCAGCGCTTGAATGCGTGCATGAAGTTCTGAGAAGGCGAACGGCTTGGTCAGATAATCATCTCCACCGGCCTGAAGACCTTTGACACGATCATCGACCGAGGCCTTGGCGCTCAAGAAAATCACCGGGATACGAATTCCCTCCTTCCGCAGGCGCTGGACCAGACTGAGTCCATCGAGCTTAGGAAGCATGACATCCACAACCGCCGCATCGTATTTGGTGGTGGCTGCGAAGGTGTGGCCTTCCTCGCCATCGGCACAACGGTCCACGGCGAAACCGCTTTGTTTGAGGCCATTGACCACAAACGAAGCGATTTTGGCATCGTCTTCGACCACGAGGATTCGCATATCAGGTTCAGCAGAATTTAATTCAAATACTTGCAAAGACATAGCTGAAAGCGTGGTTGGTTGCAAAAAAGAACAGCCGCCCCCCTGGTGTCCAGGTCAAGAGGGCGGCTGAGAACCATGAACCCTTATTTACCCGACTTGCTCTCATCCACCACGACGTAGCGACTACCACTCGCTTCGCCGCGTTTGCTCCAAACCTTGAGCAAAATGGCTTTATCCTTAAGATTTTCAGTAAGTTTTACCGCTTCATCCGCGTTGTGCACGGGTTGGCGATTGATTTCCTGGATGATATCGCCCGGGCGTAATCCCGCTTCGTAGGCGGCGGAATCCTGGTCCACATCACTCACTGCCGCTCCTTCGAGGTTTTTGGGCACGCCCAGTTGATTGCGAGCCTGATTATCCAAATCAGCCACGGCAACCCCATGGAGGGCATCGTTATCGTTGCTATTGCCGTTATCGGCTCTCTCGGTTTTTTCCGAGCCTGGCAACTCCTTCAGCAAAACCTTGAGAGTTTGCTCCTTGCCTTCGCGCAGGACCTTCACCGGAACAGACGAGCCTGGAGTTGTTTGTGCGACCTGCAGTTTCAGGTGACGACTGTCGCTCACTGGTTTGTTATTGAAGGTGAGAATTACATCACCGCTCTTGATGCCAGCTTTGAGTGCAGGGCTATCAGGCGAGACATCGCCGACGAGCGCACCTTTTTCATCAGGCAGTTTGAAGGTTTTGGAGAGGCTGGGATTCAGATCCTGAATGCTAACACCGAGGAACCCACGAACCACGCGACCGTTTTTAATCAAGCTTTCCATGACGTTGCGGGCGAGATTGATGGGGACGGCAAAGCCGACGCCCTGGTATCCACCGCTGCGGCTGAGGATGGCAGTATTGATGCCGATCAGGCGGCCATCAGCATCGACGAGCGCGCCACCCGAGTTGCCAGGATTAATGGCAGCATCGGTTTGGAGGAAGTCTTCGTAGTCGACTCCCACGTTGCCACGACCCGTGGCACTTATGATACCCATGGTGACACTTTGACCAATGCCGAACGGGTTACCAATGGCGAGGGAGATGTCGCCCACTTCAATCTTATCGCTGTCCGCGATGGTGATGGGAGGCAAATCCTTGGCATCGATTTTGATAACCGCAATGTCCGTCTTCGGATCGCGTCCAATGACTTTGGCGGTGAATTCACGACCGTCATTCAGGGATACCTTGATTTCATCCGCATCCTCAACGACGTGGTTATTGGTCAGGATGTAACCGTCCTTGTTGACGATGACACCGGAGCCCAAGCCATACTGCTTTGGCGAGCGCATCGTGCGACCGCCACGATTGGGACCAGCGCCACCGCGCGGGTTGAATTGATCACCAAAGAAGCGACGGAGGAAATCTTCGTCAGGGTAGGGAGAGTTCGGCAAATCCATATTTTTGGATTTGCTGGTGACTTCAACCTTTACCACGCTGGGGGCAACTTTTTTGACTACCGGCGCGAAGCTGGTTCCAAACCGGCCATCCCGCTGGACGGGGGTGTCATTTACGTTGAGAGCCACGGTCGTGACCTTGGGTGCGTCATTGGCCATGACCAGGTGATTGACGGCCAGACTGGAGCCAGCCACAACGAGTGCGCCGGCCAGCAGGCTCACCCGAAGATTAGAGCAGAGTTTGAGAAATGAGCGTTTCATATTTTGTGATTACGGTTTCAAATTATTTACCGTGTCGTGCTGTTAAAATTACACCACAAGCTGACAGGAATCTTTCCGGAATATTACAAATTTGTAAGGAAGCAGGCCTATACCGAATGCCAAAATTAATTTCCGGAATGGGGAAAAGAACCGGAATGAAAGGAGTCAATAAGCCGGATGAAAGTGGAGACTGAAAAAGCCATGGCCTTGGGGACGAGGAACTTCGTTAGTCATTGGGTACAGGGTGCTTTTGATTTGAGGCGGCGTTGTCGGCCTTGCCTTGGAGCCTGATTTAAAATTAGGGAGGGTGCTGCGGTTGGGGATTTTGGCTGCGGCCAAGTCGGCGAGGCCGGAGCATCCCCGCCAGCGGGAGGGCCGAGCCAACGCAGGCTGCGGCCAAAAGCACCGCCGCCCGGAGGGTTTTCGCGCCAAAGGCCGTCTGGCGGCGTTGCTCCTCAGTCGAAGATCCACCAGGGATATTCTCCTTCGTCGCGCCTTGCCATCCGGCCTTTTGCGCGAAAACAGCACCCTCCCTAATTTTAAAATCAGGCTCTTAAACCAAAATCCCTCCTGCCATTCGGAAATTTCTTTCGGCATTCGGTATATGTGGCCGCGCATGAGGTGAAGACCCCTCTGGAGCGAACCAGCGGAGTAACGGATTTTTTAAACAGGTCAATTGACAACGACCAGATTGTTTTCCTCATTCGTGAAGATTTCTCGCAATTCAGAACAGAGAATGTTTGAAAAGGCGTCTTCCAAAGATTTTCCAAACATCCGCAAGCTTCAGGTTTCAGCCTATAAGATTCCCACCGATGGTCCCGAGTCCGATGGCACCATGGAGTGGACATCCACGACGATGATTCTGGTAGAGGCATTTGCGGGGAGGACAAAGGGACTGGGCTTCAGTTATGCAAGCGAAAGCACAGGTGTATTAATTCAAGAGAAGCTCACTGAGGTTGTCATCGGTCGAAATGCAATGGATGTGCCGGGAGCCTGGGAATCCATGGTGAGATCCATTCGAAATTTGGGACGGCCAGGAATCGCGTCGATGGCGATATCAGCGGTCGATATTGCCCTATGGGATTTGAAAGCGCGTCTGCTCGGTGTGCCACTGGTAAAATTGTTGGGAGCAGTCCGTGGTTTCATACCGGCCTATGGAAGTGGCGGATTTACGTCTTATTCGAATGAACAATTAAGAAGGCAATTGCAAGACTGGGCTAAGAAGGGATTGCGCTACGTAAAAATGAAAGTTGGACGAGATTCTGAGAAAGATCCGTCCAGGGTGCTGGAGGCGAGAAAAGCGATTGGAGAAACAGTCGGGCTTTTTGTGGATGCGAACGGCGCTTACCATCCCAAAGGGGCATTGGCGCGGGCCTCGCAGTTTGCGGAGTGCCGCGTAAGCTGGTTCGAAGAGCCGGTTTCTTCGGACGATTTGGAGGGCCTGTGTTTTGTGCGGGAGCATGCACCTTTCGGAATGGACATTGCAGCGGGAGAATATGGGTATGATCAAACGTATTTTCTAAGAATGTTGAGTGCGGAGGCAGTGGACGTGCAGCAGGCTGACGCCACGCGTTGCGGAGGCATTACAGGTTTTATGCATGCTGGTACCCTCTGCGAGGCGTTTGGCAGACCACTTTCAGCACACACGGCGTCGTCCGTGCATGTCCATCCCTGCTGTGCGTTGGTGCCGGCACGAAACGTGGAATATTTTCATGATCACGCACGCATTGAACATTTGCTCTTTGAAGGAGCAGCGGAACCAGTAAAGGGGGATTTGCACCCCAATCTTGCGAAACCAGGATTAGGATTGGATTTTAAGAAAAGAGATGCCGAGCAATTTAAAATCTAAGTCGAAAAGAAAGGAAATGTTATGGATGTATTTTGGTTCGTTCCAGTATTGCTGGCTGTTATAATAGGTATCTGGGTTTTTTACATCCGGATCATGAGGTCGGGAGGAGAAGGGGTGAGGAAGGAAGGCAAGACCTTGGTTGACAAGGATGATCGCGGATTGCCGCCCCCGTTCTAAGAAAAGTGAAGTGTAGTTGCAATCACGGGTTCCTGATTGATTCATCGCGTGTGATTAAGGCTAACTAGTCGGGTTGTAAAATGCCTGACTTAGTTCCATCAGTACCGCGACCGGTTGTTGCAAACGAGATTACCACTCCGAAGCGCACCTCCCAAGGTCGTACCTATGCATTGGAGGCACTCAGAGCGTTTGCAATTCTGGCCATGGTCCTCTCCGGGCAACTTCCATTTGATCAAAACTCCCTTCCAGCGCGGATGTATCATGCACAGGAGCCGTCGCTAACGCATGGGGTGGACTTAACCCTGCCTGTCACCACACGGGTCGATCTCGACTTCCCATTCCTCCTTTACTCAATTGGTCCGGCTTTTCCTTTGGCTCTGACGCAAGGGACCGAGCAAGGCATCTCCAAAGTCACGTGTTCCATTCTCGAAAGAGGCTTTCTATTGGGAATTTTTTGGACTTTATGTACAAACCGTTCGGCCTGGCTGGAAGGGATTACGGCTGAGGTCGAAGATTGTGGGAACAGAGGATGGATTGGCAAAGTATCCCTACATTCGCGAAAGCCGTCGCATACGGGCGGAATTTACGATTCTGGAGCAACACGTGGCAACACTTGCGCGAATGCTGGAAACCGGGTTGAATAGAGAGCAAGTGACCGCAGCACCCTTCAAGGATTCGGTGGGCATTGGAAGCTACCGCATCGATGTGCATGCTACGAGTTCCGGGGATGCCGGCGTTTACCTGAGTACGGTGCCTTTCCAAATTCCATTGGGTGCACTCATTCCACAACGGATGGAGAACCTTCTTCCAGCCTGCAAAAACCTGGGAGTAACGCATATTACAAACGGTTGCTATCGATCGCACCCGGTGGAATGGAACATTGGGGAATCAGCAGGGATGTTGGTGGCATTTTGTTTGAAGCAACACCGGATGCCGAGAGAAGTTCGCAATAGCGATGAACATTTGAGTGATTTTCAGAAAATGCTGGGTAATGACGGTATGCCAATTGAATGGCCAAAAGGGAAGGTCTGGCCCATCTAGAACTTCAAGTTAATGCAAAATAACAGAGCAGAACGAACGAGTACCCGCTGCCGGGCGGTCTTTGGCAAGCTACTGTGGCTGGTCATTGCATCGTTGTTTGCAGTGAACGGGATTGTCGCTGCTTCTGTAAAAGGCATCTCAACAAACGCAGTTCATAGTTCAAGGAAAGCACTCGTTCTGGGAAGAGGTCTGCCCTTGAAGGATCCTAATGGAGGTCCGACTCATCCGGAGGGAGCAAAGGATAATTTTCTTAAACTGATGGGAAACCTGAAGAATGATCCCAGGAAAGGGTGGACGTGTGATCTATCGTGGGACTTGATGAAGAAACTGGGGATGAACCCGGAAACCACGTCGTTTGAAGAATTGTTCAGGTATATCGGAACACATCGGCTTGGTTATAGGATTGTGATGCAAAACATGGCGGCGGGGCAATCAATGGCTTTTTGGGGGGCGGCAGTGGACAACGGCATGATGCCGTTTGCGCCGCATTATAACAACACCCATGTAAGGTATAATGATCCTGTAGGATTGAAAGCCGCTGTGGCCGTGGGTGGGGGCACCACCGTGAATTATTACAGCCATGGGGAGAGCCTTGAACTTTACGATGCTTTGCCGAAGTCATTTTCCGGCGGGCAGTTTGAGGATGCGGCTGAAAGCTGGGCCAACCAGGCCGTGGCAGCGAAATTTGCCAGGATTTTGGATGCGCATTCGGAGTACAACATTTGGGATGCCCGTGAGCATTTGCGACAGGCAGGCAGCCGTTTTGCGCAGGGTTGGTCGGAGGCAGAAGGCTTTGGCCGGGTGAATGAAAGCACGGTCGTCACGAACCTTTTTCCGGGAGCGCCGGTTGGATTTTGGGGGGCGAAATCGCCTGATAATCGCAAGGTGAAGTTTACCTGGAGGAATTTTTTGCAGAGCGATTTTGCGGCCACGGTAATCGCGCGCAAGAATGGTCAAATTATCTACGAAGCACGGCACTAACTTTACCTGGGTCAGCGATAAGGAGGGGATGAAGAATTCAAGTTCTGGTCCAAAAATAAATCGGGAGAGACTTCCAGAATGGAAACTTTCAACAGTCGGCGGGTTACGGGACTGGCGAATCACACAGACCTGAGCTGTCTCATCGTGGGAACGCTGACACGCGATGATTTGTTCCTGCGGCAAGGTTACAAAGCCTTTCGGGAAGCCATGCCGAGATGGAAATGCGACCTGGAGTTCAGGTCGCGCATTCCGAGCATTAAGCCCATCACAAATGCTCCTCCTGTCGAGGTGGTGAAAGGAGTGCCGGATTACAAATCGATTGTCTCGGAGGCGATTGAAAGGAGATACAACTTAATGACAGTGCTCGCGCCTCGCGCGGAAACGAACGGCTTGTATGACTTCAAGGAGGAATGGGACAGAGCGGTGGTGAATGGCATCGCGGTGGTCCTCGCACACAATTCCAGTGCATTGTCGGCAGGAGAGAAAAGTGCGTATAAAGATACGCCTCCGCGTTTATTTTCCGCGATCGTGGTTGGCGGTGGAGAAGGCAAAAACGAATGCACGCATGGCCCGGGGTTGGAGTTTTTCGATTTTTTGCCAGCGCATGGAAACCGGCCTGCCGATACATCTCAAAACGCGGGTGCAATCGCGGTCGCAATTAAACTGGCACAAATCCTGGAGGTGAATACGAATTATAATATTTGGGATGCACGACAGCATTTAAGACAGGCGCGAGTCATTACAAGCAGGGTTGGACAGAGGATTCAGGCTATGGCCGCGCGGCTGAGAATCCGGAGCAGATCTCCGAGTTGGAACTGGCACCACCTTTGGAGATCAAGGCTGTGAAGTCGGCGGATGGGAAGTCGGTCGCGTTTTCATGGGAAAATTTTTTACAAAGTGATTTTGTGGAGACCGTCATCACCAAAGGTGACGGCACGATAATTTATCATGGGAGCGGAACACGCCAAACTTGGAAAATTGATTCAAGCATAGACGAGACTTTTCATTTTTACTCACAAGGCAAGACGGGAAAAAGGTCTCGAGAAGAACTTTATACAGTTGTGCCGATGAAGATTTTGTGAGCTTGGGACCAAAGTGCAGCGGTAAGGCAAGCAATGCCCGGGCCGCTGGTCTGGGGTGGGTCCCTCTCCAATGCAGAGCGTCATTGGCAGGACAGCAAGTTAACCTGTAGCCTGTTGAAAGTCTGACAACCGGCTTTTTTGATTTCCCTGCTGGTCGAAGTTGTCGGGATTAAGCCAACGCGTGAAGGCTTGCTGAAGGATGGGCCATTCGGAATCAATGATGGAGAACCAGGCGGTATCGCGGTTGCGCCCCTTAACGACCACGGCCTGGCGAAAGATGCCTTCGAATTGAAAACCGAGACGCTGTGCGGCTGCGCGGGACGGAGCATTGAGAGTGTCGCATTTCCATTCGTACCGACGGTAACCGAGAGAGAAGGCACGCTCCATCATGAGATACATGGCCTCGGTAGCGGCGGGAGTGCGTTGCAGAAGAGGAGAGAATTGTACGTGACCGACTTCGATGGAACCAGCGGCGGGTGTAATGCGGAGATAAGCGGCCATGCCGACCGGGCGGTGGAGTTTTTGATCAATGATAGTAAAACAGAGCGGGTCGTTGCCCGTGTAAGTGGCGACCATCCAGTTGTGGTAGGCCTCAAATGTTTCGAAGGGACCGTAAGGGAGATAGGTCCACATCCTGTTTTCCAGGTCAAGCGAGCAAGCCGCGAAGAGGGAAGGGCCGTGAAGATCGGGATTAAGTGGCTCCAAACGGCAAAAGCGGCCTTGCATGGGTTCGCGCAAAGGATATGGCGGCGCCTGCCAGTTCGGCAGGGGAAAGCTGATTGGCTGATCGAGATGGTTTTTGTACTGTGACATGCCAGTGAGAGAGATAGCAGGAGAACAAATATTGGAGAAGCGATTAATCAGGCGCGGTTGAATCCCGTCTGCATGAGAACTCCTTTTCATTTGCTGTTTGTCTGTTCCTGCTGAAAGTTACCGGCGGCAGTAGTCAACCACATTGGAAGAAAGGGAACCATGAAGGCTTTTGAGATTCAAAAATTTGGATTGGAATCGTTGGCAATGGCGGAACGGCCCATGCCAAAACCTGCGGCAGGACAGGCATTGGTGAAGATGCGGGCAGTCTCGCTGAACTTTCGCGATTTGATGATGGTGAAGGGGCATTATAATCCCAAGCTGAAGATGCCACTTGTTCCCTTGTCAGATGGGGTTGGCGAGGTGGTGGAGGTTGGGCCGGGAGCGAAGCGCGTGAAGGTGGGAGATCGGGTGTGTGGAATTTTTATGCAGCGCTGGCTCGCCGGAGGTGTGAGTGACGAAGTGGCGGACTCGGCTTTAGGCGGTGCAATTAATGGGGTAGCTGCGGAGTATGTCCTGTTTGACGAGGATGGGTTGGTGCAGGTGCCAAAGCATTTGACCGATGAGGAAGCGGCGACATTGCCGTGTGCAGCAGTGACGGCGTGGAATGCGGTGATGGTTTCGGGCCGGGTGAAGGCAGGAGATACCGTGCTGTTGCAGGGGACAGGCGGGGTCTCATTGTTTGCGTTACAATTTGCGAAGTTGCACAACGCACGGGTGATTATTACTTCGAGCAGTGATGACAAATTAGAACGGGCGAAGAAGTTGGGTGCGGACGAGTTGATCAACTATAAAACGACACCGGATTGGGAGGAGAAAGCGCGGGGACTTACACACAAGACGGGCGTGGACCATATAGTGGAAGTGGGCGGCGCGGGGACATTGGCGAAATCGTTGCGAGCAGTTTGCGCGGGCGGACATATTGCGTTGATTGGCGTGTTGACCGGCGGAGGTGAGGTAAACCCCATTCCGATTTTGATGAAGAGTGTGCGGGTGCAGGGCATTTATGTTGGGTCACGCGAGATGTTTGAAGCGATGAACCGGGCGATTGAACAGAGCCAGTTGCGTCCCGTGGTGGACAAGGTGTTTCGTTTTGAGGAATTACCACAAGCGCTGAAATACATGGAAACCGGAGCGCATTTCGGGAAGATAGTGGTGAAGATTTCCTAATCATTCTGAGTCATGGCCAGATTGACAACGCCGGGCCAAAAGCTCAGTCTTATGGCAAATGGATGGCAGCCAATCGAGTCGACGTAGAGCTTTATGCTGGAGGGAACTTGTTTCTGTCGGAGCGATGTCGCTCTTTGTTTCCTTGCTTGCCGCCTGCATACAGTCGGTATGGGTTCTGAACCGGCATGGTTACGATAAAACGCAACTGTGGCAGTTGCTTCATCATCCAATCCCAGAAATTTTTTATCTCCTGATCGTTGAAGTGTTCATTACCTTCGTGACGCTTTGGTGCTTCATGATTGCTTCGCGACTAACCCGCTGGCCGATTCTGTTGCTGTGCTGCGCCTTTTGGGTCTGGTTCGGCAGCATTATTGCGAAGACAAAAGGCTATGCTCCCGCCCATGTGTCCAAAGCTGTTGCCGAGTTGAAGAGCGCGCGGTGATCATCTCGCAATTGGTGCAGAGGAAGATGAACATGAGGACGAAGATGATGAAGAAGAAGAGGACTGAGAGCTTCGCAATCCTGTCATAAGTGAATCTGCGTAAACGCCGCCTTCCATACTGAAGGCGGCGCGTGCATTTTAAACTGAGAGGCGCGATTATTCCTCTTCCTTGATCGAGTGGACCTTTGCAGAGGTGGCTTTGGAATCGACTACGAGGGCGCGGAATTGCCAGTCGTGGCGGGGTTCTATGACGGTGATGTAATCCTGTGCGGTGCCAAGGTTTTTACCGTTGGCATTGAGGATATCCAGTTCAAGACGAACGCCGAAGCGTTGGTAGTCGGAATCATTTTTGAGGGTGCCGGTGGCATAGACGAGGCTGCTGCCCTTGGTTTTTTCGAGTTTGATTTCGCCGACGGTGAGATCCGAAATGGATTTGGCTTTTTTATTGATGACCGTGGGATTTGAAATCGCATTGGTTTCCGGGCCAGGGACAGTGGCAGTTGAACTGGCTTCGTTTGAACCGGTGGCAACGACCGCAGGCGCGACGGGGGTGGTGGTGGTTTGCCGGTGCTTCCACATAAACCAGCCAATCACGAGGACAACCAAAAAGATTAGTGCACCGAGGATGCCAGAAAGAGCGATTAGCCGGGAACTTTTACGGGGGGCGAGGTCGGGCGAAACGGGCGTGTCGGATTTTGTTATGGGAGTGGCGGGCGCGACCAGGCGGACGTGGTTGCCGCAATGGGGACAATCGACGACTGAACCAGCGGCTTCAGCGGGGAATTCGATGTGGTTATCGCAGTGTTGGCAGGAGCCTTTTAAATACTTCGCGTCACTCATGGTTATAAATCGCTGAAACCCCATAAGGGGAGAGGCGCAGGAGGACAAGGATAAAATATTCGACATCACGATTGAGAAGACGCGTGCGCAGGCAGAATTGTTCAGGAGGAGAATCACCCAGAGCGGGCAAATAACCAGGTGAATTAAAAAGATTGACCCAAAATATTTCATACGTATGTTTCATACGTTCGTATGAATGTCAGAATTCAGCTAAAGCATGCCAGCGTCGGTGGTGGGAGCGAATCCCATTCAGAAACCCGTAAGCGGGTGCTCGACACTGCCGAGCGGCTCTTCGCAGAGAAGGGCTTGGAAGCGGTGTCGGTTCGCGACATTACGCAGGCGGCGGAAGTCAACCTGGGTGCGATCAATTATCACTTTGGCACCAAGGAAGCCTTGATTGCGGAGGTGTTTGAGCGACGGTTGACGCCTTTGAACCGGGCGCGACTGGCGCAACTGGACGTTTTGGAGAAAGCGACAGGCAGGAAGCCTTTGAAGGTTGAGGAGGTGCTGGACAGTTTCATCAGGCCGGCTTTCGAACAGGCGCAGAATCCTGAGCAAGGCGGGCTTAATTTTTGCAAATTGATGGGACGCTGTCTCGCTGAGCCGAATGTAAATCTGGAAAAATTTATGCTGAAACAATTTCAGCCATTGATGGAACGTTTTGATGCCGCCATGAAGCGCGCGGTTCCCTCGCTGGCTGGAGATGATGTTTTCTGGCGACTGCATTTTACCGTGGGGGCGTTGCATCACTGTCTTCTGACCATGGATCAGCTTGCCCCGAATTGGGTCAAAAATTGCGTTGATATCGAGGAGCAGATTCAACGTCTTATCACTTTCGCGGCTGCGGGTGTTCGGGCGCATCTTCCATCTTCATCTTCAAAATCCTAAAATATGCATTCATCCAAAGTAGTATTTCGTTCGCTTGGTCTCTGCCTGTTGGCCGTGATCTCGATGACCGGTTGCAGTCACAACGAGGCGGCAAGTCAAAAGCAAGGCGAGGGGCCGCCGGTGGAGGTGGGGGTGGTGACGGTGAAGTCCGAAGCGGTGCCGGTGACGACGGAGTTGCCGGGACGAATTGATGCGGTTCGGATGGCGCAGGTGCGGGCGCGGGTGGCCGGTATTTTGCTCAAGCAACTTTTCAAAGAAGGCGCCGATGTGAACGAGGGAGACGTGCTGTTCGAGATCGATCCGGCACCGCTGCATGCCATTTATGACAGTGCCAAGGCAAATGTGGCGAAGGCGGAAGCCAACCTGACCCAGGCGCAGGCGAAGGCGGATCGTTACAAAAACCTGGTGGAGTTCAATGCGGTGAGCAAACAAGATTACGTGGATGCTGTCGCGACGGCGGAGCAGGCCGGAGCGGAGGTGCTGGCGGCGAAGGCGGCGTTGGAGACGGCCTCGTTGAACCTGGGTTACGCGAAAGTTACGGCGCCGATTTCCGGAAAGATCGGCAAGGCGAAGGTAACGGAAGGGGCGCTAGTAGGGCAGAACGAAGCGACGGAACTCGCCGTGATTCAACAGATGGACCCGGTTTATTTTGATTTTACGCAGTCGAGCACCGACGTGCTGCGGTTGAGGCAGGCGCTGAAGAAAGGCAATTTGCAGAGTGTATCTCCAGAGGCAGTGAAGATCAGCTTGTTGTTGGAAGATGGCACCACCTACGCAAACGAGGGAAAGCTGATGTTCTCTGATATTTCGGTCGATCCGACCACGGGGATGATTACCTTGCGCGCGGAATTTCCCAATGCTGAGCGGATGCTGCTGCCCGGGATGTTTGCGCGGGCGCGATTGGAACAGGCCGTGAATAATGAAGCGCTGACGGTGCCACAACGAGGGGTGGCACGTGGCCCGAACGGAACGGCGACAGTATTGGTTGTGGATGCGGATAACAAAGTGCAAAGCCGGTTGGTGCAAGCCGAGACGGCAGTGGGTGATAAGTGGGTGGTTAGCAGCGGAGTGAAAGCGGGAGATCGCGTGATTGTCGAAGGAGTGCAAAAGGTGCGTCCGGGCGCGACGGTTAAGACCGTTCCTTTTGTTGAATCTGAAAAGCAGGAAGCGAGCGCGCAGACGACTCCCAAAGCCAACTAAGGAAGCTTTTCATCATGGCTAAATTTTTCATTGATCGTCCGGTTTTTGCCTGGGTCGTTTCGCTCCTGATCATGTTGATGGGCGGGTTGGCGATTACCAAATTGCCGGTCGCACAATATCCGAACATCGCCCCGCCTTCAGTGTCGGTGACGGCGATTTATGCGGGGGCTTCGGCTGAAACTTTGCAGGACACGGTTACATCTGTCATTGAGCAGCAGATGAACGGCATTGATGGGTTGTTGTATATGTCGTCGACCAGTGAAGCGGCAGGGCAGTCGACCATCACACTCTATTTTCAGCCCGGCACGAACCCGGACATCGCGCAGGTGCAGGTGCAGAACAAATTGCAATTGGCGACACCGAGTCTGCCGGCTTCGGTGCAGCAGCAAGGTGTCACGGTGGCGAAGGCGACCCGCAACTTCCTGCTGTTTTTCACGCTATCCACCGGCGATGGGAGCATGGATGAAATTGCGTTGGGCAATTACATCGCGGCGAATGTGCTTGATCCGATCCGACGTGTGACCGGAGTGGGCGAAGCGAATTTGTTCGGCAGCCAGTATGCCATGCGCATCTGGATGAACCCGGACAAGATGAACAGTTTCAACCTGGGAGCGAGCGATGTCATCAATGCCATCCAGGCGCAGAACATACAGGTGCCGGTTGGTCAATTGGGATCCAGACCGGCGATTGAGGGACAGCAACTCAACGTGACGTTGCAGGGACGCAGCACATTGAGGACGGCGGAGGAATTTGGAAGGATTCAGTTGCGCGTGAATGCGGATGGATCGCGCGTGTTGTTGCGGGATGTGGCGAAAGTTTCATTGGGAGGCCAAGACTATGGGACGCAGGCGCGCGTGAATGGGCGTCCATCGGCGGCGGTGGCGATCAAACTGACGCCGACGGCGAACGCGCTTTCGACAGCAGATGCAGTGCGGGAAAAGGTGAAGGAGTTGGCGAAGTTCTTTCCACAAGGCGTGCAGGTCGATTTTCCCTACGATAGTTCGGCGTTCGTGCGCATCTCGGTGGAAGAAGTGATCAAGACTCTCGTGGAGGCCATCGTGCTGGTGTTTTTGGTGATGTATCTGTTTTTGCAAAACATCCGGGCGACGTTGATTCCTACGATTGTAGTGCCAGTGGCGTTGTTGGGAACCTTTGCCACGATGTCGGCTTTTGGATTCTCCATCAATGTGTTGACGATGTTCGGCATGGTACTGGCGATTGGTTTGCTGGTCGATGATGCGATTGTCGTGGTGGAAAACGTGGAGCGCATCATGAGCGAAGAGGGACTTTCGCCACAGGAGGCCACGAAGAAAGCGATGAGTCAGATTACCGGGGCGTTGATTGGCATCACGTTGGTGCTGACGGCGGTGTTCATTCCGATGGCATTCTTTGGTGGCTCGGTGGGAGCGATTTATCGTCAGTTCTCACTTTCGCTGGTGGCATCGATGGTGTTCTCGGTGATTTTGGCAATGTCGTTGACGCCGGCATTGTGCGCCACATTGTTGAAGCCGGTGGAGAAGGGGCATCATCATGAAAAGAAAGGATTTTTCGGCTGGTTCAACCGAGGCTTTGCGGCGAGCAGTAGGAAATATCAGAGCATCGTGGCGCGCATGCTGGGGCATGCGGCAGCTTACCTGCTGCTTTACGGAGTGATCCTGGTGGCGGTGGCGATGTTGTATGTGAAGCTGCCTTCGTCCTTCCTGCCGGAAGAGGATCAGGGTTATATCCTCACGAGCATCCAGTTGCCGGTGGGAGCAACGCAGGAACGAACACTCGAGGTGCTCAAGAAGACTGAGGATTATTATCTCAAGCAGCCGGAGACAGACAGCCTCATCACACTGGCCGGGTTTGGTTTCAGCGGACGTGGCCAGAACAACGGCCTGGCGTTTGTGCGATTGAAAGACTGGCGGCAGCGCGTGGGAGTGGAACATTCGGCATCGGGCGTGGTGCGGCGGGCGTTTGGATCGCTGATGGCGGTGAAGGATGCGATCATCTTTCCGCTGAATCCACCGCCGATTTCTGAACTGGGAAATGCGAGCGGGTTCGATTTCCAGTTGCAGGATAAGGCAGGGTTGGGACATGAAGCGTTGATGGCGGCTCGCAACCAGATGTTGCAGATGGCGGCCAAGAATCCATTGCTCGCAGGAGTGCGTCCGCAGGGCTTGGAGGATACGCCGCAGATGAAGATCGATATTGACGAAGCCAAGGCCGGAGCGTTGGGAGTTTCATTGGCGGACATCAATACGACGTTACAGGCCAATTTTGGTTCCTTCTATGTGAACAACTTCGTGAACGGGAATCGCGTGCAGCAAGTGATTGTGCAGTTGGACGCGCCGTATCGCATGCAACCAGAGGATATCAACAAGGTGTACGTGCGGAACAGGAGCGGGACGATGGTGCCGCTTTCCGCGCTGGCGACTTTGAAGTGGACTTACGGGTCACCGCGACTGGAGCGGTATAACGGATTGGCATCGATGGAAATCGTCGGCACGGCGGCACCGGGGAAGAGTTCCGGGGAAGCGATGAAGGCGATGGAGGAGATGGCGAAGCAACTGCCGGTGGGGATTGGCTATGAATGGACGGGACAGTCGTACGAAGAACGACTATCCGGTTCGCAAGCGCCGGCGTTGTATGCCTTGTCGCTGCTGATTGTATTCCTATGTCTCGCGGCATTGTATGAGAGTTGGTCGATTCCATTCTCGGTGTTGCTCGTCGTGCCGTTGGGAATTGTGGGGGCGTTGGTGGCGGCAACGATGCGTGGATTGCCGAATGACGTTTATTTCAAGGTTGGCTTGCTGGCCACCATCGGGTTATCGACGAAAAACGCGATTCTGATTATTGAGTATGCCAAGGATTTGCAGGCGGCGGGCATGGGCTTGATCCAGGCGACATTGGAAGCGGTTCATTTGCGATTGCGTCCGATCTTGATGACCTCCCTGGCGTTCGTGCTGGGGGTGATGCCGCTGGCTTTGAGCCATGGGGCAGGATCAGCGAGCCAACACGCCATCGGGACGGGGGTGGCTGGCGGTATGATTTCCGCGACGGTGCTGGCGATTTTCATGGTGCCGGTGTTCTTCGTAGTTGTGCGACGGATATTCAAGGGCAAGGTGCATGTTGGCAAGGCGGTGGTCGCACCGATTGCGATCACGACGACAGACTCATCCAGTGGTAAAGGGGGCAATTCTCATGCGTAAATCTGTTTTGTATGTTTTAGCCGCTTCAATGGGATTAGTGGGTTGTACCATGATTCCGAAGTACGAACGTCCAACTGCGCCGGTTTCGACGAATTGGCCGAGCGGTCCGGCCTATGTCAAGGGGGCCAGCACCAGCGGGTTGGACGCGAAGGCCGGAAAGGGAGTGGCAACGGCAGACATTGGGTGGCGGGATTTTTTCAGCGATCCGCGTTTGCAACAGCTGATACAGTTGTCATTGACGAACAACCTGGATTTAAGGATTGCAGCGTTGAATGTGGAGCAGACACAGGCGCAGTACCGGATACAACGGTCCGAATTATTTCCGACCATCGACGCTGGCGCCGGATTTACGCGAGCCCGTACACCGGCTGCGTTTTCATTTAATGGCAGGGCGATTACGGCGAGCCAGTATACTGCGAATCTGAGCACAACGGCATACGAGCTGGATTTGTTCGGACGGGTGCGGAGTTTGAGCCGGCAAGCGTTGGAACAGTATTTTGCCACGGAGGAAGCGAGACAGAGCGTCCAAATCTCGTTGGTGGCGCAGGTGGCGATTCAATATCTTACCGAGCGCGAACTGGACGAGCAACTGGTGGTGAGCCGCCAGACACTGGACGCGGTGCAATCATCCTACGAATTAAACCGGCGCAGCTTTGAGGCGGGTGTGGCGTCTGAACTGGATTTGAGGTCGGCGGAGGCACAGGTGGGCTCGGCGAAGGCGAATGTGGCAGCCTATATGCGATTGAGGGCGCAGGCAGTGAATACGCTGGAAGTGCTGGTGGGACAGCCTATTCCGGCAGACCTGCCGGAGGGCAGGGCATTGGACGCGCAAAATTTCGCGAACGATTTGCCCGAGGGATTGCCATCTGATTTACTGCAACGCAGACCGGATATTGTGCAGGCGGAGTATCAGCTCAGGGCAGCGAATGCGAATATTGGCGCAGCCAGGGCGGCATTTTTCCCGAGGGTGACACTGACCGGCGCGGCGGGTGGGGCGAGTTTGCAACTGACTGATCTCTTTAAAGGTCCGGCGGCCGCCTGGAGCTTTTCGCCGCAGATCACGGTGCCTATTTTCACCGGCGGCAGAAACAAGGCCGAACTCGACGTGGCAAAAATCACCAAGCGAATCGAGGTGGCGCAGTACCAGAGGTCGATTCAGAATGGGTTTCGTGAAGTGGCGGATGCTTTGACGGCGCGGGCGATGTTGGAGGATCAAATTCAAGCGCAGGAAACCCAGGTAAAGGCGGAACAGCAGCGTTATTTGCTGGCGGATCGGCGGTATCGGCAGGGCGTGGATAGTTATCTCACCGTTTTGACCGCGCAACAGGATTTATACTCGGCGCAGCAGAGTTTATTGCAGTCACGATTGGCCCGGTTTTCCAACTTCATTACGCTCTATAAGGCGCTGGGAGGCGGATGGCTGGAACGGACGGCGGTGGCCCGGAAGTGAGCGGGAGAAAGTTGGAGGGCGTGACGTCGGGCGCACCAAACATCTGAGTCCATATGAATAAACAGCCATTCGGCCTGACCGTGTATGGCAAATGTTCTGGACAAGGTGAGTTGTCGCGGCCAGAGTGCGCCATATGAAAAATGACAGGGTGCAAACTGGCATTTTAGCCGACCATTTTTCTCTCCTGACTTCCAGGCGTGGCTTTCTCAAATTTTTCGGCGTGGCCGGCCTCGCGTTCGCGTCGAGAGGAGACCTTTACGCAAAAGGGAAGCCTGGCAATTCGGTTCGTTTTACCAAACATGTTCGTGAGCGGACTAGGAAGCTTTCGGTGGAACAAGGGCGTTGGCAGTGGATTGTCGGGCATCATAGTGCGATCAAGAATGGGAATGCGGCCATTTACGATCGGGCACATCGGGAGCGTGGCATGGAGAACGGCCTGGCGTATCATTTCGTGATCGGCAACGGAATTGATTCTGGAGATGGGGAGATTGAGATGGGGCCGAGGTGGTTGAAACAGTTGCAGGGCGGACATGTGCATCGGGAGGAAATCAATGAGGTGGGTATCGGAATTTGTCTGGTTGGGAATTTTGAGGAGACGAAGCCGACACGGAACCAGTTGATGGCTTTTCGAGAGTTGATGGATTATTTGCGGTCCGAAGTTGTGGGAAAGAAGATACGTTTTGCGGTGCACAGGGAGATTGATCCGGGGCGAACGGCATGTCCTGGCCGGTATTTTCCGACGGAGCAAATGCATCGGCTGTACGGGCCATTTGTGCCGACGAATCTGGCCTAGCCTGAGGCAAGATTTTACAATTGAAACCGGGCACATATATCAAGCCGAAGCGGCAGAATGATCGATAGCCGGTGGAGGAAAGGCCTGACCGAACCAGTTCTGAAAAGCCGTGCGAGACATTTCCGGTCATTGACTGTTTCTGCCGGTTACTGCACACCCACGCGGTAATAGACAGGGCCGGACGCAGGGGCGGTGGCATCGGTGTAAGAGGTGGTGCCGGGCAATCCCGGGATATTGGCTTGGATGACTGAAAAAGAGGTGGGCGTGTTTAGGTCGGTGGCTCGCTGCACAAAGTAGCTGCGGTTGGCAACGCTGGTCCATGTGAGAGTAACTTGTCCTGCAGAGCGCGAGGGAGTGGACAGTTTAAGCAGGGAAGCGGCATCGTATGGGTTGGTGCCTGCGCGCCATTCCTGCCAGTTGTTCATGCCGTCGAGGTCTGCATCCGCAAAATCCGCCGAACCATCTGCTGGCAAGCCGTAATTCTGAAGCCAGGCATAGGAGATGGTGGAGGTAGGGGATTGAAATTCGTAAGCCCCGATGTCCACGGTGCCACCGCGGATGCGAGGGTTGCCGTCGAAGTCCACCGTGCCGGGAGCAAAGGTATTGACGCCGGAATTGATGCAGGGGGAATTAAACTGGAGGTGAAAGTTACCGACGGCCGGGTTCACAAACGCTGGAGCGCTGGTGAAATTGCCTGTGCCATTTGCAGGCTGAGGTGTTGTGCAGCAGTAATTGAAGGTGGGAGTGGAGCCAAAATTCGCACCGCTCGGAGCGTTATTAAAATAGACGATGCAATTGTTGAGTGTACCACCACTGCTTCCGCCGTCGTAGTAAGTGGCGGAATTGCTGCTTACCGTGCAGTTATTCAAGGATGCCACCCGATGTGCCGCCGCCAGAGTTTGAGGCTCTATTACCCTTCACTAGGCAATTGTTCAACAGACCTCCATAAGCTCCAGCGCCCGCAACGGCGCCGTTCGTAGCCAGTAGGGAATTGTTTACGGTTCCGTAGGATATTCCACCGCCGTAACTCGCAGAGTTGTTCATGGCAATACAGTTGTTCAATGTGGCAGAGGAAGCGCCGCCGCCATAATTGGCGTTGTTGCCACTGAGGCTGCAGTTGTTTAACACACCAAGGTAAGCTCCCCCGCCATAATTGGCAGCCGAGTTACCAGTTATCACGCAGTTCGACACGACTGTGCCAAGCGATTGACACCACACCCCAGCGCCTGATTGCTCCTGGTTAATATCACCTGCGGCGCGTGTGCCGCCATTTCTCAACGTGAAACCGGACAACACTGCACCGCTGGCCAGATAGACGCATCGCACGGCAGCATCACCGTAGGTGTTATATCCTGAGATGGTAGTCACGCCTGGGCCATTGACGCTAAGCAGGGTCAATGGTTTGGTGACCGCCACCCGATTGCTCATGGCACCATAGACCACACGTCCCCCTGTTTGGTACATACCGTTACTGACCAGGATCAGGGCCCCTGGAGCGGCTGCATCCACGGCATCCTGGATGTTGTTAGCAGCCGTGGACCAAGAGTTGTAAGGCGCACTGGGCGTAATGCTGTTAATGGCCACATAGCAGGTTGGATGCGCGATCACGTGAACGACAGTCGTTGCTGTTACGCCTGAAGGGTAGGTTTCATTCCAGGCCCGCAGCACCACCGAGTAATCTCCCGCTGCCGTCCAAGCATGGGAGACAAAGGGCTGATTGCTCACTATCACGCCGTCTCCAAAATCCCAACTGGAGCCACTGACCTGTCCGGTAATAATCGCGCCCAAATTCAGGATAAAACCTGTCGAGCAATTTGTGTAAGGAAGAGTAATGGCCGCGCTCAAGAGTCCGGTCACCGAACCACTTTGGTATTCATCACAGCCAATGGATGGAGGATTAAGCCATGGCTGGCCATCGATATCGACGCCCTGGGTGTGGGCAGAACTGCCTGCAGCACGGCAGGGGGAATTGACGCTGATGTGCGAGGCGCTGGCAAGTTGAGGATCGGCCGAGATATTGCCGGCACCGCTGTTCGGCAGAGGGGTCGTGCAGGAATAATTTAGTGCGCTTCCCTCAAAATTGGAATTTGTTGGCGCATTATTATAATAGACGATGCAATTATTGAGCGTACTTTGTTCAGCTCCGGCTCCAGAAAAGAGTGCTGAGTTTCCGGTGACAGTGCAGTTGTTCAGCGTGCAAAGGGTGACTCCACCCGCGGTAGAAGCGGAGGAGTTGCCGGCTACCATGCAGTTGTTCAGTGTGCCGTAATAAGCCCCACCGCCGGAAGTGGAGGCCGAGTTGGCGTTTATGGTACAGTTGTTCAATGTGGCCTGGTAAGCTCCGCCGCCGTAAGTGGCTGAGTTGCCTGTCAATGTGCAGTTGTACAGGGTGCCCTGTTCAGCCCCGCCGCCATCATAGCCTGAGTTGCTGGTGAGCGTGGAGTTGAAGACCGTGCAACCGTAAGTCCCAGCGCCATCACCGGCCGAGTTGGCGCTAATGGTACAATTGTTCAACGTGGCTTGATAAGCCCCACCGCCACCGTTAGCCACGTTACCGTTCATCGTGCAATTGCTTAACATGCCCCGGTAGGCCCCGCCACCGCCCAAGGCGGAGTTGCTGCTCACCAGGCAGCCGATCAGTGAGCTGGAATAAGTCCCGCCGCCGTTGTATCGAGCGGAGTTGTTGGTCACGATGCAATTGTTCATCCAGCTAAAACAAGCTGCGCCACCATTGGTGCCTGAGTAGTTGCCGCTGACAGTGCAATTATTGAGGATGCTTAAATATGCCCCGCCTCCATTAGTTGCGACCCAATTGTTTCCGACCGTGCAATTGTTCAACGTGCCTGAGAAATTCCCACCGCCGGAAAAGTTGGCTGAGTTGCCGACAATTATGCAGTTGGACACCGTGCTGCCTGACTCGCACCATACGCCACCAGCCGATCGTTCATAAAGTGCATCACCCGCACTTAGAGTGGCACCATTGGTGAGGGTAAAACCTGATAGTCCCGCCCCGCCGGAGAGATAGACACACCGCACTGCTGCATTGCCGTTGGTGGTTCCGGGGACTTGATAACCCATGATGGTGGTCGTGCCCGGGCCGTTGAGGCTCAGAAGGGCCAATGGTTTAGTTACGGAGATGCGGTTCGTCATTCCTCCATAGATCACGCGTCCTCCAGCCTGGTAGACACCGTTGCTCACCAGGATCAGTGCACCCGGCACTGAGGCGGCATCCACCGCATCCTGGATGTTGGTTGCCGCCGTGTTCCAGGAGTCATAGGGCATTGTGGGAGCGCCGCTGGTCAAGGCCACATAATGAATGGGCTGTGCCACCACGTGCACGATGGCTGTGGCAGTCACGCCATCCGGATAGGAATCGTTCCAGACCCGCAGCACCACGGAGTAATCTCCGGGGGCAGCCCAGGCATGGACGGCATAGAGCTGGTTGGTTGCAAGGACGCCATCGCCAAAGTCCCAGACTGTAGCGGTTGGATGGCCGCCAACGAGTGCTGTGAGGTTCACTGCAAAACCAACCGAGACGTTGGTGAAAGAAAGAGTCAGGTCCGCACTCAAGAGTCCGGTAGCCAAACCACCTTGATATTCGTCACAGCCAATGGAGGGAGGATTGAGCCAGGGTTCACCATCGATATCGAGACCTTGGTTGTAGACGGCGCTGCCCGCACCTCGACAGGGGGAGCCTGCGCTGATGTGCGAAGAATTGATGAGTTGCGGTTCGCTGGTGAGATTGCCTGTGCCTGCCATCGGCATCGGCGTTGTGCACGAGTAGTTAAGGGTGGTGGTTGGGTCAAAATTCGGACTCATCGTTGCATTGTTATAATAAACGATGCTGTTGTTTAGCGTGGCAGCAAATGCCCCACCCGCATTATCGGCTGAGTTGCCGGTCAAGGTGCAATTGTTTAGCATAGCACCGAAAGCACCACCGCCAGAGTAAGTGGCTGAGTTGCCAATAACGGCACAATTGTTCAGCAAGGCATTGAAAGCCCCGCCGCCGTTCGTGGCCGAGTTGCCGTTTAGGGTGCAGTTGTTCAGCAGACTGAAGCCAGCTGCGCCGCCGTTACCAGCCCGGTTGCTGCTCATCGTGCAGTTGTTCAAAGTGGCGAAGTCAGCTCCGCCACTATTGGTGACTGCCGAATTGCCGTTCAACACGCAATTGTTGAACGTGCCAGACTCGGTCCCACCACCGGACGCCCTGGCTGAGTTCGCAGCAATGACACAGTTGGACACCACCGCGCTGCTTGATTGGCACCAAACACCGCCACCAGATTGCTCGTAAAAAGTATCACCCAAACTCCGCGTGGCGCCGTTGGAAAGAGTAAATCCGGACAGCAGCGCACCGCTGGCCAAATACGCGCACCGCACCGCTGCGTTGCCATTGGTAGTTCCCGGGACTTGATAGCCCATGATGGTGGTTACGCCCGGGCCATTGACGCTCTGGAGAGTCAACGGCTTTGTTACCGCCACGCGGTTGGTCATCGCGCCATAAACGACGCGTCCGCCGGTCTGGTAGACACCGTTGCTCACCAAGATCAGCGCCCCTGGTATAGCGGCATCCACGGCGTCCTGAATGTTGGTTGCTGCAGTGGCCCAGGAATCATAAGGAGCGCTGGGAGAATTGTTGCCCAAGGCCACATAGTGGATTGGTTGCGTCACGACATGCACGGCGGCTGTTGCCGTGATGCCGGCGGGATAGGATTCATTCCAGGCGCGCAGGATCACGGAATAATCCCCGGGTGTGGTCCAACTATGAACGGCATAAGGCTGGTTGTTTACGACCGTGCCATCACCAAAGTCCCAACTGGAGCCGGCGGTCTGCCCGGAAATGAGCGAGCCTAGATTTATCCCAAGGCCGACGGGCACATTGGTTTGGGAAACGCTGATCGCCACGCTCAGGAGACCGGTCACCGAACCGCTGATGTATTCATCGCAGCCGATGGAATTGGGACTAAGCCATGACTGGCCATCGATATCGACACCTTGCGGGGAATCGCCCGCGCCGCGGCAGGGGGAGTTGGCGCTGATATGTGAGAAGCTGGCGAGCTGCGGCTCCATTGTGATATTGTGGGAACCTTTAAAAGGGAGAGGCGTCGTGCAACAATTATTCAAAATGGAGGACGAGTCGAAATTCGGGCCATTCGGAGCGCTATTGTAATAGATGATGCAGTTCTTGTTTGCGCTGTTAGCGTAACCGAAAGTGGCAATTCCGCCGCCCGTATGGGAAGCTGAGTTACCAGTCACTGTGCAGTTGTAGAGGGAGGAATAGACAGCGCCGCCGCCGTAATTCGCGGAGTTGCCACTCAGGGTGCAATTGTTCAGCGTGCAGGACGAAGCCGCGCCGCCATAGTCAGCAGAGTTGCCAATCAATGTGCAGTTGTACATTGTGGCACTCCCAGCCGCGCCGCCATCACCACCCGTCGAGTTGCCGATCAGCGTGCAATTCCTCAGGTTGCCGTTCTGAACTCCTCCGCCAGACTGCACCGCCGAGTTTCCAGCTATTACGCAAGAGAATACTGTTATGGCAAAAGATTCACAAAAGATGGCCCCGCCTGAGCCCGTGGTGACGCCATTGGTCAATGTGAAACCAGTCAGATAGGAGCCGTATGCCAAATAGACGCACCGCAAGGAGGCACTAGCGTTGGTGGCGGGCGCTTGATAGCCCCTAATTATGGTTACGGCTGCGCCGTTGACGCTACGGATGTTCAAAGGCACTGTCACGGCAACCCGGCTGCCGGCGCGCCCCCCGGTGGTGTACACGCCGTTAGTCACAAGGATATCGTCATATGACACGGACGCATCCACTGCATCTTGAATGGTGGTGGCGGCGGTGGCCCAGCTCGTGTAGGGAGGGGATGGGGTGGGGTTGTTGACGTTCACGTACTTGGTCTCGGCCCAAGCTCCCGGAGTGGCGCATAGCAGCAATAGGCTGGCGAGCAGGAAAGTGGCGATAGGTCGATTCATGGATTGAAAGGATTTCATGGGATTGAAGGAGCAGGGGATTGGCAAAAGTTGCCTCCCTCCGCCCCATGCATGATTTTGCGCTTCTGTGGTTTCACCTCTCCGTGAGGACGTCACTTCACCTTGAAGTGGGTTCCCAGATTCTGTTTCGAATTCTCTGGAAGAAGGGCGAGATTGTCCAGTGCCGATTTGGTGCAAATGAATTCCGGACCAATGGCATACATGTTGATGGGTGAACCCGGCAGAAGAAGCGACGGAGGACTTGGGTGTGGCAAGCCCATGACGGAGGATCACCTGCTTCCCAGGTGCGGGAAGGGAATCGCGGTTCATCTGCGCGATTGGAAGTTAATGCGTCGTTCTGAGGGTGTAGCCTAAACTTTTTTCAGGGTGGCGACGGGTGGAAAAGGTAAGTGGCTCGCATGAAAGGGATTGTGAGGAATAAACTTTTTTGTCCGTAGTTGTACGGTTGGACAGCGTATGTCCATGATTCATGTGTATGGTGGTTACTATGAATATAAAGAGGAAAGGGGGAGATGAAATCTTCGAATTTAAGGAAGTCGGCTGTGAACCTGGTTGCCTGCTGGATAGACTCGGTTGGCGGGCGACATATGACGGCAAATTGGCGGGCGTTAAGGAACGGTGGGGAGGAAAAGATTTTAATACGCATGCGTGGTAGCCTGAGTTAACACGAGTTAACTGGAGCTAACGGCAGTTAACGGGATAATTATTTTTTTAAAGAGCTTGGATTTGGTATCGGGTTCAGAAATATGAAAAAGCTGGTTGGAAATCTGGGGTTTGGCCGCTTCCGGAGGATGCGGAGTGCGCCAGGATTGAGAATTGGCTCGAAACCTGCGCTTGGGTGTGGTGAGATGACGTGTGATCGGAAAAAGAAATTGGATTTGGTGAAACCCGGGGAGCCCGGATTACGTCTGAGGAATAAAGCGCGATTTCGATTTTAACTATTTAGAGCGAAATGAGATTATGAACATTAACGAGCATACAGCGAAGCCCGAGGATTTTGCGATTACGCGTCGGCAGTTTTGAATCGATTTGGAATGGGGTTTGGCGCGCTGGGGTTGGCGGGATTGCTGGGGCAGGAGATGTTCAGGGATGCCCGGGCGGAGAACGTGCTGGGGTCGCCGTTGGAACCGAGAAATCCGCCATTGCCCGCGAAAGCCAAGCGCGTGGTGCACATTTTTGCACAGGGTGCGCCGTCGCAAGTGGACACGTGGGATCCGAAGCCCGCGCTGGCACAGTATTCGGGCAAATCATTGCCGGGCATGGGAGGAGTGGCGATGCCTTCGCCATTTAAGTTCGAGAAAAAGGGGAGGTCGGGGATTGAGGTAAGCGAGGTGTTTCCGAAGATCGGCGAGCATGTGGATGACATGGCGATCATTCGATCGATGTATACGGATATTCCGGCGCATGAAGTGGCGACCGTGATGATGAACACCGGGTCGTTGCGATTGGCGAAGCCATGCCTGGGGTCATGGACGGTTTATGGATTGGGGACGGAGAATCAGAATATGCCGGGGTTCATTTCATTGCGTCCAGGCGGTGGATTGCCGCCGGGTGGAACGCAGAATTGGCAGGCAGCGTTTTTGCCGGGCGTCTATCAAGGCACGAGTGTGAATACGCAGGCATCGACGGTGGAGGAGATGATTCAAAACATTAAGAATCCATACATCTCGCTTAAAGAACAAAGGAGACAATTGGATTTGATTCATCAGTTGAATGATTTGCACAGTCAGAATTTGCAGAAAGATGCGCAGTTGGAGGCGAGGATCCAGGCTTACGAGATCGCGTTCAAAATGCAGTCGGCGGCGAGCGACGCATTCGACTGGCACAAGGAGCCGGAGTCGGTCAAGGCAGCGTACGGCAATACGACGCAAGGCAGGCAGATGCTTATTGCGAGGCGGTTGTTGGAACGAGGAGTGAGGTTCGTGCAGGTGTGGGCTGGAGGTTGGGATCATCACAATAATATTGAGGAACGGTTGCCTGAGCAGGCAAACCAGATCGATCAGCCGCTCGGAGCGTTTATGGCTGACTTGAAACAACGGGGATTGCTCGACAGCACGCTGGTGATTTGGGGTGGTGAGTTTGGACGCACAGCGACGCGTGATCGCAATGGTAATGATAATCCGGGGCGCGATCACAACAGCAAGGCATTCAGCGTCTGGATGGCTGGCGGCGGCGTGAAGGGCGGAACGATCTACGGTGCCACGGATGAGTTTGGCGCGCGCGCAGTTGAGAATAAAGTGCACATCCACGATTTGCATGCAACCATACTCGCCTTGCTTGGGTTCGATCATACCAAGCTTACCTACCGATATAACGGGCGGGATTTCCGACTCACGGATGTCGCCGGGAATGCGGTGAAGGGAGTTATTGCTTGAACTGCAGGTTATCATGACCATCTTAAAGTCGATGAAGAAAAGTTTGTTTGCAGTGGTTGTGTTGGGCTGCAGTCTGACTGGCACTTTCCTGCCGGCAGCGGAATCTTCGAAGGCCGATCTCGAATTTTTCGAGAACAAGATTCGCCCGATTTTTGCAAACAACTGTTACAAATGTCACAGCCACGAGAGCACCAAGTTAAAGGGTGGGCTGTCTGTTGAATATCGCGACACCTTATTAAAGGGTGGTGACACAGGTCCGGCCATTGTATCAGGTGATCCCGAGAAGAGCCTTTTAATAAAAGCAGTGCGCTATACTGATCCTGATCTGCAGATGCCACCAAAAGGCGAGAAACTTTCGGACGAGCAGATTGCCGATTTGGTGAACTGGGTAAAAATGGGCGCACCTGACCCACGCGTGCTGACGGCGGTTGCGGCGAAGACCTATGGTGAATCTGATCGCAATCATTGGTCATTCAAAGCAGTGAAGAAATCCACTGTTCCGGAAGTGACCGGGAAGGATTGGGTGAAGACGCCGGTTGATGCATTTATTGCCGCGAAATTGGAGGAGAATGGGATGAAGCCATCGCCGGTGGCGGACAAGCGCACGCTGATTCGGCGGGCGACATTTGACCTGATTGGGTTACCGCCCACGTTGAAGGAAGTGGATACTTTCCTGGCTGATAATTCACCTGATGCATTTGCCAAGGTCGTTGACAGACTGCTCGCCTCGCCGCAATACGGTGAGCGTTGGGGGCGTTACTGGCTGGACGTGGCGCGTTACTCGGACACGAAGGGCGATGTAAAAGTAAACAAGGAGGATTTTCGTTATCCTTATGCGTGGACGTACCGGGATTACGTAATCCGTTCTTTTAACGAGGACAAGCCCTACAACCGATTTGTTCTGGAGCAAATTGCTGCTGACAAAATGGATCTTGGAACCAATCGGAGTTCACTCGCAGCCTTGGGATTCCTGACGTTAGGAGAACGTTTTAACGGTAATATCAACGATATTATCAACGACCGAATCGATGTAGTCACAAAGGGTACGTTGGGCTTGACTGTAACTTGTGCCCGTTGTCATGACCATAAGTTCGACCCCATTCCACAGAAGGATTATTATTCATTGCACGGAATTTTTGCGAGTTCGGTTGAACCTTCTGAGGATCAGCAACCATTGTTAAGCAAAATAAATTTCACGCCCGACTACAATGATTTCGCCAAACAATACAATACACTGAATCAGGAGTTGGCGGGGCTTGAGGCCAGCAAAAAAGGGAAGGGTAAGAAGAATAACAAGGATGTCAAAAAGGAGGAGATTCAACTGAGGCGGGAAATCTCCCAGTTGGAAATGACGCATCCGGGCGCGCCCGTGCGAGCCATGACCCTGGTGGACAAGGCTCGTCCCAGCGATTCGCACGTATTCATTCGTGGTGAGGCCGAAAATCAGGGAGATTTGGTTCCGAGAAGGTTCCTGGAAATTATTGGCGGCCCGAATCGACCCGTTTTCAAGAATGGCAGCGGTCGTCTGGAACTCGCTTTTTCAATCATCACCACCAACAATCCATTGACGGCCCGGGTGCTGGTGAACCGCGTTTGGCTACATCATTTCGGCGAAGGTTTTGTGACAACTCCGGATGATTTCGGAAATCAATCCGCTCCGCCCAGCAACCCTGAGTTGCTGGATTACCTGGCAGTCCGGTTCATGGAGGATGGCTGGTCGATCAAGAAACTTCATCGATTGATCATGCTCTCAAGTGTTTATCAGCAAAGTAGCGATAACAATCCACGTTATGCCATCAAGGATCCCAATAATCACCTTCTATGGCGGGCGAACATTCGCCGACTCGAGTTCGAGGCTGTTCGCGACTCCCTGCTGTACATCGGAGGCAAGCTTGATTTGACCATGGGAGGGCGTCCAGTAAATCTGGGTGCGGCACCTTACTCTGTGCGGCGAACGGTTTATGGCTATGTTGATCGGAGAAATTTGCCTGAAGTTTACAATCAGTTTGACTTTGCCAACCCCGACATTGAAACGGGCAAACGTTACGAGACCATTGTTCCACAGCAGGCGCTCTTCATGATGAACAGTCCGCTCGTGGTGGAACAGGCGCGGAACGTGGTGAACCTTCCAGATTTCCTGAATTTGCGGGACGATGAGAAGCGCATCAAACTGCTTTACAATATTGTTTATCAACGCGACCCGAGCGCCATCGAGATCAAATTGGGCTTGCGGTTCCTCGATGATTCTCCTCCCGCGGAAACACCGGATGTTGCTGCCTTGCGTGAAGATGTGAAGGAACAGCGCAAGCAGAAAGGCGGGGGAGGGAAGAAGAAGACCGGGCCCGCAATGAGTCTGGCGAATATACCACCTTCCCAACTGCGCCCTGTTGGCTCATGGGCCAAATATGCTCATGCTTTATTGCAAGCTAACGAAGCGATGTTCATCAACTGAAATCGGCTTTGCTTTCCCGCAGATGGTTCAGTAGCTGCATTTGCAACAACAACTTTTTGGATCGAGCAGTTGAAAAAGGAAAGCTCCGTTGGATTCCAACGGAGCTTTTATGATTTGAGAAAAGGCAGAACTTTTACTTGGCAGCAGAGTCGGTCTTCTTCTCTTCGCCGTCCTTGTCCTTCTTGTGTTTGCCGATGCCAGCCTTATCGAGCTTGTCCTTGTCTTCCTGGCTCATCTTCGCGCGCTCTTCCTTGTCGAGCTTGCCATCCTTGTTGGTGTCGTACTTGGCGACCATTTCCTTCATGAGCGCTTTCTGCTCATCCGTCATGTGATGCTTTGGCTTCGCGTCTTCAGCATGAACTGCGACGGAGGCTGCACAGAAAAGCCCGAGGGCTAATAAAACGAATTTCTTCATATGATTTAGTTTAATTTGTTCAGACTGCAACTGATGAGACGCAGGGAACCGGACGCAGGTTACATCCTGAAAAACTATGGTATAGCCAGATAAATATGAATGTAAGTAGTTGATTTCCAGTTTGATGTGCGTTTTAAACATGTCACTTATTTTCGGGTTGCAAGTACCCCCACTAACAAACCGAGGCCAAGTGCCAGCCCGACTGCGGAGTAGGGGTAGTCCTGAATGGCGCGGTTGGTCGTTTTGGCACCAGCAACAGCCTTCCCTTGGATGCGAGCGCAGTTCTCCCTTAATCGGTCGACGGCAGCAATGAATTTTTCCTTGGATTTGGCTGCCATTTTTCCCCCTGCAGCGCGAAACAATTCCTCAGTATCTTCCCTTAAAACTCGCAAGTCTTGCAGAAGCTTTGCCGGTGTACCTTCCTCAGGGGTAAGGTTCTTGAAATAGGTTTCCATATTTGATTCCTCAACAGTGGTTTATTCCTCCAACTGCATTCTCCATTATACAACAAAAATGGAAACTTTAAAGCGGCTGGATGAAATTGGCGGACGCCCGGCTTTTACATGCGCTGGGAATAATTAGATTGGGATCGGTGACCTTCTCTCCAGCAAGAGAGGTTGGATGAAAATCCCGGCCTGGAAAACAATAGCTCAAACGCTCGCGATCAATCCCGAGCAAATGCAAGAGGGTGGCATGCAGTCGCCCCAATTTCGATGGCCAATCAATTTATGAAAGTGAGTTCATTGGTTTCCAGCAGAACCTGGGCAAATTTATCCCAGGTGCCTAGATGTTTCGCCTGCATGTCACCGCTAAAATTTTTTGCCGCATTCCACTCCATGACACAGTCCTTGGCCATGGTCGTTGTGGGTTCCATTTTGATGATTGGCGCCCATTTAAAAGCATCATTCCTGGGGTTCTCGCGGCATTCCACTATAAAGTCAATTACATCTCCCCGCTTCACGTTTAAGCGGGGAAGTCTGACAGGCACCTGGCTCTTGAAAGCAACGAAGGTTCCAATCTCGCCCAGGCGACTGGAAACAATTCGGCCCTGTACGCCATCGCCATCCTTGGCGGGGTGATTGAGAATGCCATCAATGGAAATGAATCCATCTCTGGGGCAGGTCCAGCGGCGGATAACGGCAAAAAGTTTGCCGGGCATGCCACCATCTGGTGTGAGGTTCATTCCCTTCAATCTGGCGTCGGCATTTTTGCTGTCAGGTTGCCACGATCTTCCAGCGTAAGTTGTCATCGGAATAAAGAGCTTCGTCCGGTGCATACTTGCATCATATTCACCGTATCCATAGGCCCACGCGGCAGCGGCGTTTGTTTGCCATTCGGTCGTGGCGTCGGAACGCAGGTATTCCATGGCGAGTCTCGTTTCGATTTCTGTTGGTTCGCGCTGATAAATCAGTTCATAAAGAGTTTTGACTCGTGCTTCGGCGCCGGGTTGTGATTTTACATCCACGCGTCGAATTACGTTGCGCGCCTGTTCAATCACCAGAGGACTGTTCATCATGAACAACGCTTGTTGGGGAACAACTGTGGTTTCGCGCTTGCCAGTGGTGAGGTCGGGACTGGCGAAATCGAAGGCTTGAAACATGTTGGGCACGTTTTTTCGATCTACAAAACCATAGATCGTGCGCCGAAGTGAGTATGGCTCCGCATCCAACTTCACGGATTTTCCGCCAATGGTCAGATCAAGATCGCCACCAATGGCGAGGATGGTATCGCGCAAGGACTCGAAATCCAGTCGGCGACGGTTTTGGCGCCAGAGCCATCGGTTGTCCGGATCAATCACATCATAACGCGGGCTGTTATCGCTGCTTTGTTGATACACACTCGAAAGCATGATTAAACGGTGCATTTTTTTGATGGACCATCCCTCTTCCACGAAATACGAAGCCAAATAATCGAGGAGTTCTGGATGGGATGGCGTATCACCGCGGGTGCCGAAATCATCCGGAGTGCGCACCAATCCCTCGCCAAAGTGATGCAGCCAAATGCGATTCACCATTACCCGAGCCGTCAAGGGGTTGTTCCTACTAGCTATGTCTTTCGCCAGTTCCAATCGTCCGCTGCCATCGCGGAAGGGAGGACAATCATCACCGGAAAGAATCGTAAGGAAATGCCTTTGAACTTGTGGACCACGATTGCCCGGATTTCCTTTGATAAAAACGACGGAGTCCTTTGGTTTTTCTGTATCCTCCAGGACGGAAGCACGGGCAGGGGAGCCTGGATGAGAAACGAGCAGTTCGGTTACGGCTTTTTCCAGTTCATCCCGTTTGTTTCGAAGTTTGTTTTCCCGGTTGATGAATGCATTCAAACGTTGATCATCGAGCAGCATGGGGGAGCCGTTGGCATACATGAGCTGGCGCACTTGTTCCTGATCTGTGTCGGATAACCCCTTGGGTTCGGGTGCAGGTGTGGTAGAATTTTTTTTCCTGGCCTCATAGCCGCTCATCACTTCCTGCCAGCGTTCTTCAATATCGTTGAAGACGGAATTGTAACGGGCCGCAACCTGTCCGAGTGAGGTCGGAGCGCTTGAGAACATGCGGGAAATCAAAGGATTGATCGGTTTGCCCTTTTCCTTATTCGTATAAAACATTGCTGAAAGGTCCTTCGCTTTGGATGCGAATTCGTCCGGTTGCAACTGCGCGAAGGCAATCCACGGAGCGAAGATTGGGTTGTGCCTCTTTTCCCAGTTCTTGAGACTATTTTCCCAGGCCGCCCCGAGTTGGGCGTTTAGCCCACGTTTTTCGAGAAAGGCAGCGCGCGAAATATCATTGGTCTTGCGTTTATATTCGTTGAGAGCCAGCAGATACGACCCTGATTTTCCAATCATTTCGGCTTTAAGCTTTTTGCCCATTTCATCACGGAATTCCTGAGCTGCAGCTTTGCGCGCGGTGTATTCGGTTTGAAATGCCTGATAGGCAGCACTGTTCCTGGGCTTTTCAATTAGTGGTTCCTCCTTCGGCTCGGTTGAACTGTTAAACACACCATGCAGCGCGTAATAATCCTTTGTCGGAATTGGGTCGAATTTATGATCGTGACAGCGGGCGCAGGTGACTGTTAGAGCCATCGTGCTTTTGCCAATGATGTCGATGCGATCGTCGATGATATCATTAATCTGGTTATTAAAGCGATTGCCAGAGGTAAGAAAACCCATGGCTGCGAGGGCATGTTTGTCCTCGCCAAGATCCAACTTGTCAGCGGCGATTTGTTGAATCAGGAATTGATCATAAGGAAGGTCTTCGTTGAATGCCCGGATCACGTAGTCACGATAGGTGTAAGCGTAAGGATAGCGTTCATCACGGTTATTGCCTTGAGTTCCACGGGTGTCGGAGAAATGAGCCAGATCAAGCCAATAACGCCCCCAACGTTCACCATAGTGGGGCGAGGCGAGCAGGCGGTCGACAACCTTGGCGAAAGCATCCGAAGAATCGTCCGCAAGAAATTCATCTACTTCCTTCGGAGTGGGGGGAAGCCCTATGAGATCAAACGTAGCCCGGCGCAGCAGCGTAACTTTATCCGCTTTCTGTGATGGACTAAGATTTTTGGTTGAGAGAGTTGCCAGCACGAACTTGTCGATAGGGGTTTGAGCCCAGTTCTGGGAGTCCTGCGCGTCAGGAATCGAAGGTTTCCTGACAGGTTGAAAGGACCAATGTTGTTTGGCCTTATCAAAGTCAACCTTGTAACTGTGTTGACTCGTCTCGACCGTCGTGCGTGGGTCCGGAGCGCCCATTTTCACCCAGGTTTCCAGATCTTGAATTTGATTGGCTGCCAATTGCTGGTCGCTGGGCGGCATCTGCAAGTCTTTATCTTTATAGCGAACTGCCTTAATAAGCAGACTTTTCTCAAGGTCTCCGGCTACAATGGCAGGACCGGTATCGCCGCCCTTGAGCAAGCCATCACGCGTATCTAATAGCAGTCCCCCCTTTACCTTTTCACTGTCGTGGCTGTGACATTTATAACAGTTGTCGGTCAGAATTGGGCGGATTTTTTTTTCGAAAAACTCAGTTTGCTCAGCAGTGAGTTTTTGCTCGGCAGCCTGCAGGTGCGACAAGGTAGAGAGACTCAAGGCAAGTAGCGCTGAGCCCAGCCAGGAGAACTGGGTATTTTTCAAGGAGATAGGCCGGTTGAACAGATTGCCAAACACAACTAGGCTATTATTTCTTTTACGACATTTCCGAAAACGTCCGTCAGGCGGAAGTCGCGTCCATTGTAGCGATAAGTGAGCTTCTCGTGATCGAAGCCAAGTAACTTAAGCATGGTGGCGTGCAAGTCATGAATATGGACCTTGTTCTCGACTGCTCGCGCGCCAAATTCATCAGTAGCACCATAAGTCATTCCTCCTTTAACACCTCCCCCCGCCATCCAGATGCTGAAGGCTTTGTTGTTATGGGTGCGGCCTGGAGTGCCTCCGGCAATGTTGCCATCGGCGGTAGGTGAACGTCCGAATTCTCCACCCCAGACAACCAGGGTATCTTTCAGCATTCCGCGTTGCTTCAAATCTGTAAGTAGTGCAGCCAGCGGCTTGTCACATTCTTCGGCCTTCTTCGCTAGGTTGGTTTCCAAGTTGGTGTGATGATCCCAGCCGCCATGCCAGACCTGCACGAAACGCACCCCTTTTTCCAATAACCGGCGTGCTATCAGCATCTGTCTGCCGGTCTGCGTATTATCGCCGTACATGGCGCGTACATCAGCGGGTTCTTTGCTGATATCGAAGGCGTCGGATGCTTCCATTTGCATCTGGTAAGCCAGTTCATATGCCTGCAAGCGAGCTTCCAGCTGCGCATCCTTTTTCAAATTCTGGCTGTGCACCTCGTTGAGTTGATGCAGCAGGTCGAGTTGCTTTCGCTGTTCGGGCAGGGAGGTGTACTTATTCTTGATATTCTCAATCAGCTTGTCGATGGATGTGTATTGAGTGTTCACCGACGTGCCCTGATAAGCACCTGGAAGGAAGGCAGAGCGTAGATTTTGAGCAGAAACTCCGCCGGGAGAAAGTGCGATAAAGGCGGGTAGATTCTGATTCTCGCTTCCCAGCCCATAGGTTACCCACGAACCGACACTCGGTTTAGGCAACCGCACTGAACCTGTATTCATCATCAGGCTGGCGGCAATGTGATCGGGAATGTCCGTATACATCGAGCGGACGATGCACATGTCATCGACATGTTGGCCAAGCAAGGGAAAGACCTCACTTACCTCGGTTCCACTTTGGCCCATCTTCTTGAATTTGAAAGGGGAGGCAAACACCGTGCCGTTCTTGTCATCAGGCATTGGCTTTTCATCCAGCTTCTGCAAAGCGGGTTTGGGATCCCAGGTATCAAGATGAGACGGCGCACCTGAGGCGAAGATGTGAATGACACGCTTCGCTTTGGGAGGAAATGGCGGGCTTTTTGGCGAGTAAGGTGAAAAGGAATCTGCAATCGCGTCAGGTGGAGACAGTATACCCATTCCTACAAGGCTGGTTAGGCTGAGAGCTCCAAAGCCCATTCCAAGTCGATTCAAAAACTGGCGCCGGGTGAAAATTGAGTCTTGAGGCCGATGTTCGTGATCCTGGCAAGTTTGTTCGATCATAACGGTATAGCGTTTTAGACTGTCATAGCCGTGGCATCATTCAATGGATTGCTATCATGAACCATGCCATATCTATATTGAGAGACAAGGCTATTACCGCCAAGGTTACAAAGGTTACACTCGGTCAGGTAAGTAGAAGAAAAACTTAAGTATCCAAGGCTGGCCGCTCCGTTATTGATTTTCCTTAATACTGACCACTTTTACTGTAACTGCGTTAGTATCATTTACCTGTGCTACGAATCGCCAACTCTCATGGGAACCCAGTTCCTTGACCACGTCGTTAAGACTCCCCACTTTCGTGCCTTGGGCATCGAGGAGGTCTAAATCAACTCTGATTCCAAAATGTACATTCAGAGATGCGTTCTCAACAGTCCCGACAGCTGTCCTGAAATCGCTGCCTCTTTTTTGCTCGATATAGAAGTTACCAATCTTAAGGTCGTTGATGGATTTAGGCAGTCGGACCTCCGGTTGCAGTAAAGGTCCGGCAGGTGGGGGCGGGGGAGTGTTGCGCTTTTGCCAAACTGTCCGGGCGACAGCGCCAAGGATGCAAAGTCCAAAAACCACGATTATCAGGAATATTACATTCTTAATGCGCCGTTGCTTACGACGCTCACTGCATTCAGGGCACTTATTGGTTTCGGGATCAATTTCCGCGTAGCATATGCGGCATTTTTTAAGAGCCTTCGGAGGTAGCGGGCGAGGTTCAAGAACCTTCAACTCTTTCGGCGTCCCGGGAAGTCGGCTTTCTTGATTGCAACGAGGGCACCTAATGATTTGTCCGGCCTCATTAGGTGTGTACTGAATCGTCTGGCCACAGTTTTCACAGGCGCACTTCTGATATCGTGTTTCTTCCATTTTGAACTGGGTTCACCCCTTTATATTCTACGTGTTCTTAAATGCGGTCATCGAAAGAAAAACATATTTTGTGGGGCCTGACAAGCGTGTTTGGAAGGACTGCGAAGGTTCGACACTGCGACAAGTTAAGATGAAATTGCATTGTTGCCGGTGGAAAATGCAAACGCCTTTGAGGGTTTAACTCTTCCGCCGCCACCTGCGCCCCAGCGCCAGTCCCCCCAATCCCAGGCCCAGCAGCGCATAGGTGGAGGGTTCGGGCACGGCCGTCATGGTCAGGCTCCAGCTGACCAGGGTGCCTTGGTCCCCAAAATCCACATCGGCCAGGAACAACGTCCAGTCCCCGCTGGGATCGCCATCCACAAAGGAACTCAGGAAAGCGCTGCGCGGATCGGTGTCCAATACCAGGCTGGGATCAAAATTGCGCCCGTCCGGCGCCCACGTGCCGGTCAGGACGCCCCCGGCGGGGTTCTGAAAATCCTGGTAGTTGTGAAGGTCATGGGCCGCCCCATCACTCAGGGTGATGTTCAAGCCGCGGTCGGCGTAACCAAAGCTGTTGACGCTGGTTTTGCCCGCCCGGTTGAGCAGCACGGCAAAGCCCCCGTTGTGGACCAGGTAGGCGTAGTAGTCGCCATTGTAACCGCCGGAGACATTCAGGGAAACCTGCAGGTCGGTGAGTTTAAAGAGGTTTTGCCCGGTCAAATCCAGGTGCCGGGTGTCACTCAGCCCGCTGGCTGAACCATCGGGAATGCTCTTGTTGACGGTGAAGGTGTTGGTAACCGTCGTGGAGGTCTGCCCAGAGGCACCCCGTGTGGTGATCATGGCCACAGCGCAAACGAGCCCCGTCCTGGTCAATTGATTCATGGTTAATACCTATCGTGAATTGAGTTGCAGAATACTAACAACGGGCTGACTTCCTTGGCAACCCATTTCATTACTTTCGTAGTTATGCATATATTTACCCCACAGTCGCCTTTAACAATCATCAGCCCCTTCATCCAGGCCAGCGACATGTCGAGTTTTTATTATGACAGTGCGGGAGATAACGCGACGAATAAATTTTACCGCGTTCAGGTATTGCCATAAGTATCGGGAACTCGGGTTATATATTTGTTCCGGTCACAGACTTCCTCAGCAGCAATGTTGTGATGCGCTTTCCAGGAACGAACACTTTTCGAGTGAAACTAAAGACCTCTTGTAAGGGCAGGGGAAAGCTCTAAATTCCAGCGGGATCGAAGAGCGATCCCGCTGACGACTTGCCTTCAAGGCTGCGAAGACCTTTGGCCTTTGGATCCTTCACTCAGAAAGCGATTCACCGCGTTCAGATAAGCTCGCGCGCTGGCTTCGATAACGTCTGTGCTGGCACCTTTGCCGGTAACAAGTTCTCCACCATCGAAGTTCACTTTGACAGTTACTTCCCCGAGCGCATCCTTGCCTTGCGACACTGCCCGAAGTGAATAGTCCATCAAGCGTCCGCGAGTTTTGGCGAGTCGATCGATGGCCTTTAAGGTTGCGTCCACCGGACCATCACCAATGCCCGCGTCCTGAAGAACCTCTGGTTCACCTTTATCTTTTTTGCTGACCCTTTTCAACCGCACGGTGGCGGTGGGAACAGTTTGGCTTCCGCTGGTTACGTTGAGATATTCCAAGGACCAGGTTTCAGGCACTTCTGTAATCTGACCTTCGACGAGGGCGGCCAAATCGTCGTCGTAAACAAACTTTTTCTTATCTCCAATTTCCTTAAACCGGGCGAAAATCGCCTGCACATCCGCTTCATTCATTTTGAAACCAAGATGCTTCAAGCGGGAGGCAACGGCTGCGCGTCCACTGTGTTTGGTCAATGGCAATTCGGTTCCGCCCCAACCGACCTCCTTGGGATCCATGATTTCGTAAGTCTCGCGTTTCTTCAAAATGCCGTCCTGATGAATGCCGCTCGAGTGAGCGAAGGCATTTTCTCCAACGATGGCCTTGCTGCGTTGCACGACCAAACCGCTCATGCGTGAAACCAGGCGGGAACTCTTCAAGATTTCACGCGTATTCACGCCACAGGTGACTCCGCCGAAGAAATCGCTGCGTGTTTTGATGGCCATGGAAATTTCCTCGAGCGCAGCGTTGCCGGCACGCTCCCCGATGCCATTGAGCGTGCATTCGACCTGACGCGCACCGGCACGCACCGCAGCGAGTGAGTTGGCAACCGCCAAGCCCAAATCATTGTGGCAATGAACGCTGATTATAGCCTTGCCACTCCGGAACTCCGGCACTTCATCATGCAAACGCTGGATCAAGGCGCCGTATTGTTCCGGCACAGCCCAGCCAACGGTATCAGGAATATTAACTGTGGTTGCACCGGCAGCGACTACTGCCTTGCAAACCTGGACGAGAAATTCAGGTTCCGTGCGCGAACCGTCTTCGGGCGAAAACTCCACATCCTGTACGTAAGACTTGGCACGCTTCACGCCCTCCACTGCGAGACGAATGATTTCATCCTGCGCTTTGCCGAGCTTGAATTCGCGATGAATCTTGGAAGTCGCCAAAAAGACATGGATACGTCCCTTCTTGCCGGCGGGCTTCAATGCGGCACCTGCGGCATCAATATCCTTCGTAACGCAACGAGCCAAACCGCAAATGACGGGCCCTTTGATTTCCTTCGCGATGGTATGAACGGCTTCGAAGTCGCCGTCGCTGATAACTGGAAAACCAGCCTCGATCACGTCCACCTTCAGACGAGCGAGTTGGCGGGCCACTTCCAATTTTTCGCGTAAATTCATTGAGGCGCCGGGGCATTGCTCGCCATCGCGGAGCGTCGTGTCGAAGATGATAATCCGTTTATCTTTCATATGCTTTTTCAGTTTTTCCAGATTTGCAAAGTTTCAGCAGATGGGGTTGCAAATATGGAAACAAAAAACCCCACCGCCGTTTTGGCAGTGGGGTCTCGAAATTCTCGTGAACAGACTAAAACCCAACCGCCACGCTGCTCAGCAGCAGCGCATTTGTTAGCAGCAGTTGGTTGTTCAAATTGCAATTCACAAGGTTACTATTAGCTCTTCCGCCGGTTGGGGTCAACCAATAAACGCAGTATGCAGCGCCCGGGTGGCCTGTTCACCCTTGGCCAGATCAATGACCACGGAAATTTTGATTTCGCTGGTGGAGATCATGTCGATGTTCACTCCCTCCTTCGCGAGGGTCTCAAACATCTTCGCCGCCACCCCCGAATGACTACGCATGCCCACTCCAACAATGGAAAGCTTGCCGATCTTTTCATCAGCAATTGCTTCCCGAAAACCGACTGACATTTTCAATCCATCGATCACTTTGCGTGCCTTGAGCAGGTCGGGCTTATCAATCGTGAAGGAGAGGTCCGTCGCCGGAGTGCCCGAGCCATGGCTGATGTTCTGCACGATCATATCCACATTGATCGCTGCTTCGCCAATGGCTTTGAAAATGTGTGCGGCAACTCCCGGTTTGTCCGGCACCGCAACCAAGGTCACCTTGGCCTGGTTTTTATCAAGTGCGACGCCGCGAATGACGACGTCTTCCATATTCTTCGTTTCTTCTTTCACAATGGTTCCTGGATTCTCGTTCAGGCTGGAACGAACTTCAAACACGACGCCAAATTTCTTTGCAAATTCAACCGAACGCGACTGCATCACCTTCGCCCCGAGGCTGGCCAGTTCGAGCATTTCGTCATAGGAAATCTCCTCCAGTTTTTTGGCGTTCGGCACGATGCGCGGATCAGCAGTATAAACGCCATCCACATCCGTATAAATCTGACACAAATCCGCTTTGAGCGCGGCTGCAAGAGCAATGGCAGTCAAATCTGATCCGCCACGTCCAAGCGTTGTGATGTGGCCTTCCTGAGTTTGCCCTTGAAAGCCCGCCACAATCACGACCTTGCCTTCATCCAAAAGTGTATGGACCTGCTTCGGTGTAATGTTCTGAATCTTCGCCTTGGTGTGAACTCCATCCGTCACAATCCCGGCCTGTGCACCTGTGAGCGAAACCGCTGGCAAGCCCAGCGCATGCAAGGCCATTGCTGTCAGCGCGATGGTGGTTTGTTCACCAGTCGCCAGCAGCATGTCCATCTCCCGTTCGGTGGGGAGTGGCATGATTTCGTTGGCCAGCTTGATCAAATTGTCAGTGACTCCGCTCATCGCAGAAACCACCACGACCACCTGGTCACCTTTGGCGCGATAACCGGCAACACGCCTCGCAACGTTCTTGATGCGCTCCGGATTTCCCACCGAAGTGCCACCGTATTTTTGGACAATTAGAGCCATGTTAAATCTTCGAAATTGTTAGAGGCCGATGACTTTCATCACTGCTTCTTTTTTCGCTTCCACCACGAACGGTTCAAAGCCCGCCGTCTTGATTGCGCAGTCAGGATCTTTCAAGCCATGCCCGGTCATCGTCGCGGTGACGACACTACCTGATGGAATCTGCCCGGCCTTCACCTGCTTGATCAAGCCAGCGAGCGAAGCGGCTGATGCCGGTTCAACAAAAACTCCATCGGTGCGCGCAATTAATTTATAAGCGCTTAAAATTTCCTCGTCAGTCACCTTGCCAATGTGGCCGCCCGATTCCTTCATCGCATTCGTCGCGCCTTGCCAACTGGCAGGGTTGCCAATGCGAATCGCCGTCGCCACGGTGTTCGGCTTTTCCACTGGGGCGCCATCCACTATCGGCGCGGCCCCGGCAGCCTGGTAACCACACAGCTTCGGCAGCCGGTCACTTGTGCCTGCAGCATGATACTCCTTGTAGCCTTTCCAATACGCTGTGATGTTCCCGGCATTGCCCACTGGCAGAAAATGAAAATCTGGCGCGCGCCCCAACTGATCACAGATTTCAAAGGCCGCCGTCTTTTGACCTTCAATGCGAACCGGATTGATGCTGTTCACCACTTCCACTTTTCCAGTTTCGCCCAGCTCGCGCACTATCCTCAACGCTTCATCGAAATTCCCCTGCACTTGAAACCGTAATTGCGCCATACATCAACGCCTGTGCCAGCTTGCCCAAGGCAATGTTCCCGTGTGGCAACAACAGCACGCACTTCATTTTAGCGCGCGCCGCATAAGCCGCCGCCGGGGCGGAAGTATTTCCCGTGCTCGCGCAAATCACCACTTGCGCCCTTCCGCTCCGCCGCCTTCGAAACCGCCATCGTCATCCCGCGATCCTTGAACGAACAGGTCGGGTTCAATCCCTCGTACTTCAAATACAATTCAAACTCGCCGCCGATTGCCTTCACGAAATTATCCACGCGAATCAACGGCGTGTTGCCCTCGTTGAGCGAAATAATCGGCGTCGTAGCGGAGACAGGGAGGTGTTTGGCATAACGGTGGATCACTCCGTGCCATGCCATCGGACCGCTTTTCAATGCTGCTTGCGAATTCATTTTAAATTTTAACGCTGCCTCGGCATTTACTCAAAACTCTCCACGCGAATCATCACCGGAGGTGCCTTTACCGCGCTTAACTTTGCAATCTTGCCCAAAGCCTTTGTCACATTGGAGTTGGTCGCATCATGAATCATCAGAATCAACGGCACGCTGCTGCCCTCGTGACCTTCCGGTTGGATAACCGACGAAATCCCAATGTTCGCTTCGCCCAAAATGGCCGTGATTCTTGCCAAAGTCCCTGGCTTGTCAATCACGCTTAACCGCACGTAGTAGCGCGAAACCACTTCGCTGATTGGCAACACCGCGCCATCCTGCTCATGCGGCGTGAACGGCAAAATCCGGCTCTTTGTCCCGCATTTCAAATCCAGCGCCGCATCCGCAAAATCACTCAACGCCGCGCTCGCCGTCGCATCCTGACCCGCGCCGCGACCGTAATAAAGCGTGTCACCCACCACATCACCGCGCACCAGGATCGCGTTGAAAACCCCATTCACACTCGCCAACACATGCGAATTCGGCAGCAACGCCGGATACACGCTCACCTGGATCTTTGCAGATTTGCCTTTGCCGCTTTCAAATTTCTTCACGATCCCCAGCAGCTTGATCGTATACCCAAGCTGTCCGGCAAACTGAATATCCAGCTTCGAAATCGCCGTGATTCCTGCCACATAAATATCCTTCGGCTTCACCCAAAATCCGTGCGCCAACGATGCCAAAATCCCCGTCTTATGCGCCGCATCATGGCCATCGATGTCCAACGAAGGCTCCGCTTCCGCATAACCCAAACGTTGCGCATCCGCCAATACTTCTCCAAAATCCGCACCTTCCAACTTCATCCGGCTCAGGATGTAATTGCACGTGCCGTTCACGATTCCATAAATCCGCGTAATCCGATTCCCAATCAACCCCTCGCGCAACACCTTGATGATCGGAATCCCGCCCGCCACGCTCGCCTCATAATAAAGATTCGTCCCATATTTCGCCGCCGCCGCAAACAATTCCTCGCCATGCGCCGAGAGTAACGCCTTGTTCGCCGTGATGACCGACTTGCCCTTCTTGAAGGCATTCAACACCACCGTCCGCGCCGTCGTGGTGCCGCCGATGAATTCCCCGATCAAATGAATGCTCGGATCATCAATCACACTCTGCCAATCCGTCGTCAGCAGGGCGGGGGGGATGTTCACTGCGCGACCCTTCTTCAAATCCCGCACCGCCACCTTGGCTACGCGCAACTGCACGCCCAGCCGCGACGCCATCAAAGCCCCATTCACCTGGAGCCCTTTGTATACGCCGCCGCCGACCGTTCCGCCGCCAATGATGCCGATATTCACCTGCTGCATAAGGACGGCGAGATTGCCTTGAAACCCGTTACCCGACAATCCCTTTTTGATTGATTTTGCTTGGCGGTTCTCCATGGCTAAAAAATAAAAAATGTTCCCGTTAACTCACGATAGCTCCCGTTAACTCC